>CAYLJO010000101.1:0-22090 GCA_964383905.1 uncultured Blastocatellaceae bacterium | reverse complement strand
AAACCAAAAGCGGAAATTCTAATGCGTGTGGTCGCAGCGTCCCTTTTGTAGCCCCCAGAGGAGGGCTTCGCGCTGGTGTGGAAGAACTCCGACTTGTCACGCCGTAGGCTCGGCTATCTCGAGACGGTGCGGCAACTCGGTCTCCGCCTTGAGAAGTGCCACCCCGCTAACAGGGAGTATGTAGCTCATGACCTGGAGGCCGAGCGGCAGGAAGGCCCGACCGTCTTCGACTGGCTGGTGGAGATTATCCGCGTCCACTGTCCCAGAGGTGAAGAGGAGGAAGACGGCGTTGAACTGGTCCTCAGCTAAGGATAAGTAGTTCTTCCCAAGGACATTAGGCCAAGCGTACGCATGGAAACTCCTCCTCTACTTGTCCCCTCAGCCCGTCAAGTCCCGGTCAGAAGTCACGAAATAGAATTGATCCCCGCCGCCCGTCGCTTCTTGATTACGCCTAGACACCGCGGCCCTAGCTTGTGCGTAGGCCAAATGCCTCTCAACGATCCGGCTCAGAACCCACCCGCCCGAGAGCCAGTTCTCCAGGTCAGTCGTCTGTGCGGCCGTGACGTAGAAGCCCATGCCTTCACTGTAAACCATCCGCCCTGGTAATTCCGCTCAGGCCCTCTGTTTCGACGCCATCTCATATTCGTGTAGTAACCGCTCGCCTTCCGCGACACAAAGCAATTTCTGACTGAAGCTCCTTCGTACCTTACAGCGGAAGGACGCGTCCTAGTCGGTTCTGGGGATTTTGGCGGCGTTCAGATGCATATAAACATAAGTCGCAATCTTGGTTACTCCGTACGCGAGGCGCTTTAGACTTTGATGAAGATCTTCTTCCGGTAAAGCAAGCTCATCAGCGTAAGCCAGAAGAGCCCGTAGGTGATGGCCCAAAAAAGCGAGGCGTTAATTGGCGACGCCCACGAGGCAAAGAGCTGCTCGTAAAGGAGCGTCTTGATATCAACCAGCGAGCCGTCCGCGCGGGGAATCTTCCAGAGGTTCATTGTGCGACCGATGATAGCTGAGAGGAAGTAAACGGCGATGGAATTAACACCAAAGATGACGAACGGCGTCGCCCAGCGCCTGTAATTTTTGATCTCGATCAGCCAGTAACAAAGAGCCAGCAATTGCAGAGCCATGCCGGCCGTGAAGACCGCATACGAACTGGTCCACAGCGCTTTGTTGATCGGATACCATGCATTCCATATCCAGCCGAAAACAACGCCAATCATCCCCGCGACGAACATCACCACCACCTTTTCGAGTTGCGTGCGGCGTGAACGCAGCCAGTGACCGGTGAGAATGCCGAACAGCGTCGTCGCTATCGCAGGTATCGTGCTTAAAATGCCTTCCGGGTCATAG
The DNA here is from genome assembly GCA_964383905.1 of uncultured Blastocatellaceae bacterium. Classification (GTDB taxonomy): domain Bacteria; phylum Acidobacteriota; class Blastocatellia; order Pyrinomonadales; family Pyrinomonadaceae; genus CAYLJO01. Next base: position 20,734 of record CAYLJO010000101.1, on the reverse strand, counting down.
TCCTTTGTGTAGATGTGGCCGGGCATCAGGCTCCGGTCAATGTAGGCCGCCAGGTTCCCTTCTTTGCTCAGGTCGCCTACGCCAAAGCCCGGCACGGGTACGACCATCATCAGTATCCAGTACATGAGCAACAATGCAACCGCTATGACCGCCTGTGTCCTCCAGCTTGTTTTCAGAAAGATAAGCGACGCGAAGAAGTAGCAGACGGCAATGCGTTGAAGCACGCCGGGAATACGAATCGTCGAGAGCTGATAGTACGGAAAGCCGTGAATAACGAGTCCGAGGGCGAAGATGATGAGCGTACGCCTAATGACTTTCAGCAGCAAATTCCCTTGGCTTCCGCCCTTCTCGACGCGTCGCGCGAACGCGAGCGTGATCGAGACGCCGACGATAAATAGAAAGAACGGGAAGATCAGATCGGTCGGCGTCCAGCCATGCCATCTAGCGTGCTCTAGAGGCCAGTAAATGTGCTCCCACGAACCGGCATTGTTCACCAGAATCATTCCGGCGATCGTGATTCCGCGAAACACGTCGAGCGAAAGCAGTCGTCCGGTTCCCGGCCCACCCCTATGATCTTCGGTTGAGATGTCCATAAGCTCTCCTCTTGTCAGACGCTAGTAATCGGCCTTGGCCTAACATCCAGCGTCTGACATCTAACCTCTGACCGCTGATCTTGGTGTTGCTGCCACATAATATCGAACTAGCCAATCCACTCCCGTGATCGCGTTTCCGACGACGACAGCAAAGGCGCCGCAATCGAAAGCGCGCCGCACATTTTCGGGACGACGCAAACGTCCTTCGCAGATCACAGGCACATTCAGTCGCGCGGCGAGGCGTTCGACCAGCTTAAAATCGGGCGTCTCGCTGCCTGACGTTTCCGCCGTGTATCCCGAAAGTGTAGTGCCAACGATGTCCGCTCCCGCTTCTTCAACTGCCATCACCCCCTCATTATAAGTAGCGATATCAGCCATAACCGGGCGTTCCAGTTCTGTTTGCACGCGTGAGATGATCGTGCTTAGCGCCTCACCGTTCGGGCGCGAGCGCGGCGTTCCGTCCAGCGCCACGACATCGGCCCCGCTGGCGACCACGCGCGCCGCAGATTCCCAGGTGGGAGTAATGTACACGCCGTAGCCGTCACTTGTGATCTTTTCTATTCCGAGCATGGGAATGCGCACAGCCTGCCGGACAGCCTGAATGTTTGCCGGACCATCAATACGTACGCCGACCGCGCCGTTACGCTCGGCTGCGAGCGCCAGCACAGCGATAATGTCAGGACGCGCAAGGGGGGAATCTGCCGCCGCCTGACACGAGACAATCAACCCACCACGCCACTGAGCGAGCACCTGTTCTAGCTTCATACCCCCTGCCTAAGTGTTCTCGTGTGAGCCCCCGGCGACTACAGGCTTCTCCAGATTCGACAACAAATCCTCAGTCTTCTCGCGTCCGGCAACACGGTAGGCTAACAGCAAAGCGCCAATCGCAGGATCAAAACGCGGGACGATGATCCGTGCTCCTGGCGACTGCTCGTTCAGCGCACAGGCAAATGCTTCGCGCATCAATGTCCCTCGAAACACCCCGCCAACACACGCAATGCGCGTTTCATCTTGAGCGAGATTTAAACGACGCTCGACCGTCCCCACCAGCGCCGCAAGCGATCTCGCGCCTTCCTCTATTACCTCGCGCGCTGCGCCATCACCATCGACGGCTGCCTTGTGGACCAGCGGGGTAAATGTCGCGAAGCGGTCGCGCGTAATATCGTCACGGTAAACGGAGATCGCAAGCGTCTGCAGATCGGCGCTATCAAAATGTTCCAGCGCGAGTTCGGTCAGCGCCGTTGGTTCGGCTAAACCGTCATGGGCCAACATCGCGCGCCGCACCCCTTGCAGCGCCACCCAGAATCCGCCACCCTCATCGCCGAACAGGTAGCCCCATCCGCCGATGCGCAACGACTCCCCGTTTGCCTTTTCGCCGTAAGCGACCGAGCCTGTGCCCCCAATCACGACAATGCCCGGTTCGCCCGCGGTAGCCCCTGCCAGCGCTGCCGGGGCATCATGGCCGACCTCCAGATGACGGGCGCGCAAAATCGAGCTGATTACCTCTTCCTTGAAATCAGCGCCTCCCGTCATCGCGCAGTGCGCGGCGGCAAACTCCGTATTGCCTATGGAGTGTGCGCCGGCTGCACGCAACGCACTACCGACGCTATCAATGATGGCTTGTCGCAAGCGCTCACGCCCGCCAGGTTGCTCCGCATGATTTGATGGCCCACCGCGCCCACGGCCGAGGACGTTGCCTTCCGGATCAGCAACGACCGCCTCCGTAAGACTTTGCCCGCCATCAACTCCAAGATACAAATCTTCAGTCATAAGCGAATCGGTGACCTCAGATTTGGGATTTCAACGGGAGCTTCGAGAATCGAGTTTTTGCGACGCCCAAAAACTCGAGCGCAAGCTAGTGGCAAATCGTCAACCACAACCTTCAGTTCAGCGGGCGGCAACTTCAGCAAACTCGCCGCGAAGCCGTGTGCGACCGCTTCGCCAGCTGAACGACCCGCGCGCGCGCGTCGCGTGGTGGCCATGAGATCCGCGTCAAAAAGGTGGCCCAGTTCATGAGCTATTATCATGCGTGCTAACGCCTGTGGTGAAAGCTGCTGACCTGCGCCGAACATCCCTTCCAATGCTGCAACATTAATGCGAATCGTCGCCGTTCGGGGCTCGCACTCGCCAACCGTGACGAGCGGCCAGCGCTGGTAAAGGATCCGCACGCCAGAGCGTTGTGAAATCTCGAAGACATCTCTTGTTCCATAGTCTTCGACAATGCGTCGGGCTAACGCCGCGCCAAGTGCTTCGGCGGCACGCCGTTCCTCATTCGTAGTCTCAGACCTGTGGACGAAAGACCTCATACGCTGTGGTTCATTCCGCATGCGCGTGCGGGTCACCCTCTTCGAGGGAAATGTCATCCGGCCAATCAAGTTCGACGCCCTGCTTGATGAGGCGCTGCTGAAACTCATCAAGCTTCCGGGAATCTTTGTATACTGCACGGGGCGCAACCTTTCGCTTAAGGCAGTAAGCTGCCAGCGTGCCGGCCGCCTCTCCAACGTTCCATTCGACAGGATGAAGCCGATAACAGCCGTTCGTGATGTGTGTGGTGCCAATGTTTTTCGCCGCGGGCAGAAGATTCTCCAGCCGCACAGGAATAAGCGCACCCAACGGAATCTGAAACGGCAGAGAGGCGATGTCGATGTAGTTGTCACCGCCGGTGGACGGGTGTAGATCAATGCGGTAATAACCGACGCCGACCGAATCATGGAAATGCTGGGCCCGTTTAGTTTTCGGCCGCGCGGCCGCCGCGACGTGCTGTTCGAGGATCGTGAACTCGGCTTTGATGCGGCGTGATTCACGAATGTAAGGCCGCTTGGCCAGACCATCACGTGAGCCAACTACATCACCACGCAGACGCAAACCCGGCCAACCGATACCGCCATCGGGGCGCGGCGCTTCTGTTTGCAACCAGTAGAGGGCGGAAAGGCTCAACTGCTTAGCTTCATCGATCTGACGTTTCTTCTCCTCTTCGATGCAGCTACTGATGTCACCCGACAAGTAATCGATCATGGGCCAATTCACCAGGCAGACGTCACTGGCGAAAACGCCTGCGGTGAAATTCTGGCGATCGAGGATGCGACGGTATGTCCACAGGCCGGAGAAGGCTGTGGGCGGTTCACAGTGCGGATTAAAGTTGTAAGAGATCGGTTCCAGCGTGCGCGGATTAAGCGCTCTCCAACTGATTAATGGGCCGGGCCAGAGTGGTTTAATCTCCGGCACGTAGGCGCGCCAGAAATCATAACGCGTGGGTCGATCAATCGTGTGGTCTTCACCCTCGATGTGATCCATGGCGAAGCACACGGAAAACGCCTGGACATTGTTGGGCCGGGCTTCCGCTGGGGCATGAGGCTCACCCGTCTCAGCCTGTGATTCCGCGCCCGTGACTAACTCGGCTCCTGACAGCACCAGGAGATCACCGAGATCCGTCGCGTCGAGAAAGTATTTCGCGGTAATGGTCTGCTCGTCTCCCGTGCGTGTATCATGCAGGGCGACCGCGCTCAGACGATCCTCGCCCATCGTCTCTGCGGCCGTGGGGCGGTGCTCTAAAAACAGCATCAATCTACCGCTGCTGATATAGGGAGCCATCATAGCTTCGAGCAGTGCCAGCGCGACGCGCGGTTCGTGGCAGAGCGGAGATACCCAGCCATTGCCCGGATTGAGAAGGCGCGCCTCCCGCGCCTGAGGAGTGAGCGGGTAGTAATTGCGGTAATAGCCACGCACCCCATCACGGAAGCGGCGGTATGACCTGGTGCAGCCAAAGCGCTCGATCCACCCGTGTTCGTCCGGCGGGACGGCCTGAGAGGTGAACTGCCCGCCTATCCAATCCGATTCTTCAGTCAGGATGGCTCGGTAACCCGCCTGAGCCACGGCGAGAGCGGCGGCACATCCTCCAACCCCTCCGCCGACAATCAGGACATCCGTTTGTTGCTCGCGCGCCATCACGCCCCCTCTATTATGTTACGCGCCCTTCGGTGCAGCGACGATTGTCAGAGGCTCATCCGGCGCCAGCGACTCAAGCTCGGCCTGGGCCAGCTCAATTGCCTGTGCGGCGGTAGCCAATCCAGAGAGATTGATGAGCCGCGCACCGACGAGCACGTGCACATCCGGCAACGCGCGTCCGGCGTCGCCGAAATCGGTCAGTCGGGTGATGATGTTTTCCAGATCGAGGGCAATGTGCCCGACGGAGGACGAATGCACCTCGGCGTGACCGCGTTGCAAACGGACGACGCCGGTGCGGTCCGTGACACGCACCATCCGGCGGGTAGTTTTAAAGAGACCGAACAGAGCGCGCGTGGATCGCGGGGCGATGAAAACGTAAAGCCCGGAGGTTTCCGCAGCCAGCCGCACAATCTCCGGCGCAACTTGCATTGAACGCGCGGCAGCAACGCGACAGCTCTCGACGTCGTAAGCACGTGCTGCGCCCTCTTCCCGCTTGAGTTCGGTGGTCCCGAAAGCTGTGGCGCGCACGAGGTTGCGCCGCGTCTCAACTTCGACCTGCACTTCCACCGTTTCCGGGAGCGCGCCAGCCCTGGTGACGGCTTCCGCCGCTTCCCGTCGCACCCGCAAAATATCCTTCGGCGTCGGGTCAACGATGTTGCGTTCTACGGAGTCGCGCACCATCGCGAGGGCGACTCCGATGGTTGAAATCACCTCAGCATTGCACGCAATGCGATGGGGGATACCGAGTAGGCTGGCGGCGTGGGGCACCAGCGAGGCCGCGCCACCACCCCCGCCCACAAGTTCAACGGCGGCGCGTTCGAGACGATATTCTTCGATTAACTCTTCGACCTGTTTAGCCACTTTCCGGCAACCGATGTCGAGTACATGCTGCGCCGCCTCTTCGACATCCGTGCCAAGCTTCAGGGCGAGTGGATGAAACGCCGCACGCACGGCTTCCATGTTACCTTTAGCGAAAGAGCCTTCGGGTATCACGCCGAGCAGATTCGCTGCGCATGTCGGTGTGAGGGCATAACGCTCACCATGGCGTGTTTCGATGGCGACGTAATCATCCGCATCGTGTTCGGCCGGTCGCAGGTGTACGAGATGTGCCCCCTCAAACCCCTGCGCTTCGGCGAAGCTCGCATAATGAAGTCCGGCAATGTGTGCGGAGCGTGGGCCAACATCAAGGATTTCGCCGCCCGCTTCGCGCACCATGCTGCCGCCCGCGATCGCCAGCGTGCGCACGTCGAGTGTGTTCAGGAACGTGCGATGCCCGCCCACCTGTGCGGGGCGTGTCTGCGGCTGACCGTCGCGGATCACGGAGATGTCCGCGCTCGTGCCTCCGACCTCGATGAAGATGGCGTCGGAGACGCGCTCATGCATGAGCGCGCCGGCGATTCCGGCGGCTGGCCCGGAAAGCATCGTCATGATCGGACGCCGGTGCACCTCCTCGATGCTCATAACGCCACCGTCCGAGCGCATAATCATCAGGGGCGCAGTGATACCTGCGCGACCGACGCACTCGGCCGTCATCTCGGCGGTGCCAACCATCTTCGGCAGGATGGCCCCGTTGAGCACAGCCGTGCGCGTCCTCGTGCGCAAGCCATAAAGACGGGACACCTCATGACCGGAAGTAGCCATCGCGCCGGCCGCCCGCGCGAGCTCAGCGACCCGCTCCTCATTTGCGGGATGGTCCACAGCAAAGGCTTCGGAGGCCACGATCACTTCCGCGCCCACCTCGCGAAGTTCAGCAACAACGCGGCCGATTAACTGTTCATCGAGGCCGTTCTTGATTCTGATGAAGCGATGCTCAGGCGTCAGCCAGCGTCCCGGCGCGAGTTTGATGGCCGGAAGGCGTGTGTCGCGGCGCGCTTTCCACGCCTCAAGACCATGTCCCAAACCGATCACGCCGGTTTGCGCGACGTCCCCTTCGAGCAAGGCGTTGGTGGCTTGTGTGGTTGAATGAGCGATAAACACGACTTCTTCCGGCTTAATGCCTAACTCCGTGAGCGCACGCTCAATCGCGTTAATGATGCCGAGCGCCACGCCTTCGCGAGCGGCGTGCGTCGTCGGCACTTTGAGCTGCCCGATCACCTCGCGCGTCTCGTGGTCCACCACAGCGACATCCGTGAACGTGCCGCCCACATCAATGCCAACGCGCACCCTGCGTGAGGCGGCGACGCGCAGACGCGAAGACGCGCCGGCCGCCTCGCTATCGTTGACGTGTGCTTCGTTCATTGGACTATTATCTAAGCTCATCTGCATTTATATTTAGCCGCGTCCCCGGTGTCACTCTTTTTTCGCGGCTCCGCGCTGAATACCGGCACCGAGCTCAAACAATCCGGGCACACTGACGGGTAAACGCCCGGTGATCGGCACCTCGCCGAACAACGCCCGCACGGCAGCCGCTTGCGACACATCTTCAACGGCGTAGGTCGTCAGATAAACGGGCGCTTGTGGAAACTGTCGTACCAGATACGGGCTGCCGAAGGCGATCACCGCCGCGGGTTGACCGGTCCCCATGAGCTTGCGGACGAACTCCGCCTGCACTTCCGGCAGCGCCACCGTCCCCTTCAGCGCTGCGCGCTTGACGAAAGGCGCGATGATGACGACGTCCGCCTTCGCCGCTTCCGCCAGAAGTTTCTCGTACTCGGCTGCGGTCGTGCGCGGATCGGCGTTCATGACGCGCGCATTCTTCGCATACTGCTTCACCTGCGGGATGAAAGTGCGCCCTTCTTCAGGGTCGTCGTCCGCCGCGATGACGACGAATAACGCGTGATTGGCGCGCCCGATGTCGAGCGGGAGCAAATTGCCTTCATTACGCAGCAGAGTTATGGACTTCTCTGCCACACTTTGCGCTTCGCGTATGTTCTCAGGGCGCTCGACAATCCTGTTGACCGCGTTGAGGTCAACTATGCGTCGCCTCGCCAGCCCCAGGCGGTACTTCGCCTGCAGGATGCGACGCACCGAGTCATTGATTCGATCTTCAGTAATTTCGCCAGACCTGATTGCCACTTCGATGGCGTTGATCGCGGCTTCCGGATCGGGCGGCAACAGCGCCACGTCCGCGCCGGCTTTGATGGCCTGCGCCGCAGCCTCAGCGCCGGGGAAACCTTTTGTAATTGCGCCCATTCCCAACGAATCGGTCGTGACGATGCCCTTATAACCCAGCTCGCCGCGCAGAAGGCCGGTAGTGATTTTGGGCGAGAGCGTCGCAGGCAGGTTGTTACCGGTAATCTTCGGCACGGCCACGTGCGCCGTCATGACGGCATCAACTCCGGCAGCAATCGCCGCGCGAAAAGGGACTAGCTCAACCTTGTCGAGACGCTCACGATCTATGGCGAGCGTTGCCAGTCCGATGTGCGAATCGGTCGCCGTATCGCCGTGTCCGGGAAAATGTTTGACCGTGGCCAGCGCGCCACCATCACGCACGCCGTGCACGAGAGCTGTGACGAATTCGGCGACACGTTTCGGGCTCTCACCGAAACTGCGAATGTTGATGACAGGATTGTCTGGATTGTTGTTGATGTCGGCGACGGGCGCGTAGAGCCAATTGACGCCGATGGCGCGCATCTCTTCGGCGATGATCCGTCCTTGACGGTAGGCGGCTTGCGGGTCGCCCGCCGCCGCGACACCCATGTTCGTTGTGAAAGGCGTGCCGTTCTTCATCTGCATGCGGAGGCCGCGTTCGTAGTCCGCCGCAATCAGCAAGGGGACTTTCGAGAGGCGTTGCATCTCGTTGGTGGTCGCCGCGACATCATTCGGGCTGCCGCCGCGGACGATGAAGCCGCCGACCTCGTCCCGCTCGATGCTGCGCCGCACTTCATTGAATCGCTCACTGTCGAAGTTCATGAATTCGCTACCGGCGGCGACGACGAGCAACTGCCCGATGCGCTCGCGCAGGGAAAGGCCCCCCAGTGTGTCTTCCACCCACTTCGTCTGTGCCTGATCAGCCTGAGCTGCCGCCGAGGGAGATTTCTTTGTTGGTGCTCGCGCAGTGACAAGATGCGCGCCGACAGAAATTGATAGCAGCGTGACCACCAAAGCAAAGCTCAATGCTTTTCTCATAATTAAAACCTCTCTCTTGCCCCCATCTCAATTTTCATGCTCCGGAGGCTGTGCGCTGCTTCGATAGCGTCCACTTCAAATCATAATCAACCCGCACCTCAAAGGTGCGCACCCAGGGCAAGCGCACCTCCAGATTGCGCATCTCTCTGGCGACAATTCCTTGCGAGGAATCTTCGCCACGACCCATGCTGTAAATCCTGTTTTTGAAATTTTCCTCGAAGAGCCTCTTAGCGATAACAGTCATGCGCTCTACGACCATTTTATTGAGAAGCGTGTATGTCTGCTGGTCCAACTCTTCGACATCGATCTTGAGTTGTTGACGCGCGTACTTGTTAACCTCCGGCCGGACTATCACGTGATAGCCATAATCTCCTATGTAACGATGAAGCAGGAATGTCACCTGCGCCGCTTCGATGCGTGCTGCGCGCTGCGAATCAGTGAAGAGCTTACGCCGGGCCAGGATGCACATGTTCGCCTGTGGTACGACTGTGCCAAGCGTGTTGCCCGGCGTGGTCCAAGAGGCGTAGCCAATCACGCGATCAAGTAAGCGCTCGCGGCCTAAGATTTCGATGAGCCGTGGATCGGAGCCGCCCGTATGGTCGGGGAAAAGAACGTCGGCAAGGGCAATGAATTTGCCTTTTCTCAGGTCACTGATCAGGCGCGCGAGAAACGATTTGAAGTCGGCATCTGTTTGCTCTGGCGCGTTGACATAAAGTGTGTAATCAGCCGCCGAGGCATCGTCTGTCAGACGTGCGCCTGAACCACTGGTCTGACGCCCAACGCTGACTTCAAGGGGATGGTCTTCAGCGCCTGCGATGGCTTTTCGGCCCGCAGCGGAGGAATAGACCACATTGATGCGCGGCACAAACCTGTATTTCTGCAAGATCGCGCGACTGAGCAGGACGCTTGAGCCTTCGTCCGCACCATCGTAGAGCTTCACCTGATCGTCCGACAGACCCAACCGACGGGTGCGCTCGCGCAGCGCCGCTTGATCGCGCCTGTGCAAGCCGTAGGGGCTGGCGTCGTCCTGCAGCAGCAAGAGTTCATTGACGACACCCTGCTTCGCCAGGTCGAGCATCGCGTAGTTAATCTGCAAATTGCGCGCCCGCGTGGCGAGGTAGGCTTGAATTATGGCTGCCGGCAACTCGCGCTGGAGTCTCTCAAATTCGGATCTGAGTTTAATGTTGCCCTCGTGTTCAATCTGATCGGCGAGGACAGCCCAGCGCGCCAAAGGGTCGCGGTAGGAGCGGTTGGCCGCTGTCGCCGAGAGCGCGATTCGTTGCACCACGCTGAAAGCATAGATGGGAAGTCGCGGGTGCGCCCGGCGCAATCCTTTGATGACCTCCAGGCGACGGCGTGCTCGATCAAGCGGGGTCGCGGGCGCGCGCGAGGTCATCAACCCGCCGTAGGCCAGCATGTCAGAAGAGATGATCACGGCATCAACGTGGTTGTAGTCGAGACCGCGCAGCCACTCAATGATCTGTTCCGGATCGCCCCCGGTGGTGAAAACACCGAGCATTGCGCGCGGCGGCATCATGACTTCCGCATCAACAATGCGACCGATCATCTCGGTGAACTGCGTCGTCGCCGGACGATCATCAACCGGCACGAGCACGACGCGGCTCGTCAAACTTAAAGTCGTAGGTCCGCGGCCAGGTGCCGGGGAAACAAACGCGGCCAGCAGCAAAGCTCCGGCCAGCGCACAGGTCCATGAGGCAAAGCTCTTTCTCACTTCCTTCTCTCCATCTTCACGGCGGAATTGGTGTTGAGAAATGTCACGAGAAATGGCCACATGTTGCGACGCCGAACATGCGAAGCCTCAAAGATGCTGACCCCTCCCAACTCCTTTGCGGCCATCTCCGTCGCGCGCTCAAGCCTGGATACTGAAAGATTATCGTCACCGTAGTTGACGACGCCCCGCACAGTGGCCGCGCCCATTGTCACTTCACGCGCCAGTTTGGCCGCGCCTTCTACCGAACGCCACCCCGGTCCACCTGCCGTGACCGCCTCCGCTTCGGTGACGTACGGGTAGTAGAGTCCGACATATAGCACATCGACAAACTCTGCGTAACCGGTCTTGCAGTAATCAGGAGTTGCCCATTGGTAAGGGACCCTGTGTTTAGAGCTGGCCCAATTGACGCCCTGCTCATAGTAGGTCGGATACCACGAGCCGACGTAGTCTTCCAGCGACACGCGTGGCCTGGTGCGGCGGACGAGCCGGTTGAGGCACGCAAAGTAATCATGGATGATGTGTGCGCGCCACTCCAGCCATTGGCGGAAATATTTTCCTTCGATAATCTCTTTCTTTCCATCCCGCAGCCTGATCTCGTACACGTCTTCGGGCCACCGCAGGCGCCGATCGTTGACGTATTTCGCGAAGAGCGCATGCGAGTAGTCACTGAAGTCAGTGTTGAGGCCCTGCCACCGCGCACGGTCGAAGACGGCGGCGTCAACGTCGTAGCGCCTTAAGACTTCTTTGACGATTGATAGCTCATAATTCTGTACGGCGGGCAGCGCGGCGTTGACAAAAAGCGGGATGCCCTGCTTGAACTGGCCCCACGGCGCGCGTTTGACCTGCTTGTCAGCTTCATCAACATCGTAGGCGACGGTCTGCCATTCTTTGTGCGTCGTATAGCCTGGCCCGACCCCTGGAAAGTTCTTGTTGCCTTCTGTAAAAGTCTCGAAACCGGCGTGCAGGCGCAGCCCGCGTTTGTGCGTCTCTTCGATGAAGGCCTTGAGCGGATCAAAGTCTTCGGGGAAACGTGTACCCTTGTATTCAGTCAACCGCGGCGCGATGCGGCTGGGATAGATGACATGACCGTTCAATTCTTTAATGTAGAGAATGATGGCATCGAATCCGGCGCGCTTGGCCTGTTCGACGAGTGCCGCCACACCTTTACGGTTCATCACGACCTGTGCACTGGCCGTCGGCGAGACCCACAGTGTGTGCCAAGCGGGGGGGCGTCTTTGCGCGGGACTGGTTGATGCGGGAATGATTAAAAAGGCTGCGGCGATGACCGCCTTCACCAGCAATCTAATTCGCACTTGCACGACCCTCTCCATGACAGAAATTAACGCAGAAACATCCACGCCCCAAGCAGGAGGCCGCCCGTACAGACGACCATCATGGTCACAATCGTCGCGCGCGTAATCTCCTCGACGCGCACACCGGTAAAGTTGGCGACCCACACGTTGTGCGTGTTCGTCGGATCGCAAACATTCTGCACCTGGACCACCGACATAATGGCGGCGAGCAAGGCGAGCGCCGGCAAAGCACCCGCCGCAAACATGATTGAATAGACTCCAATTCCAACGCCGAAAGGGTTCAATGGGCCGCGATAGAGCGCCAGCGGAGAAAGCAGCCCGAAGAAGAGCACGTAAGTGAGAGGCGAATTAAGCGGCGCCATTGTTACAATCGGCGCCAGCGCGGTCTTGACCGCCGGCAACGTCAAAGCGTTTAAGAGCATGCCAATGCCGATTAAGAGCAGGGCGGCAGGCGCGCCATCTTCTAGCCCGCGAACGGCCGAAGCGGTTAAGGTGCGGATGGAAAGGCGCGGCTGCGTTGCCAGGACACCGAAGAGCGCGCCACCGATAAATGCCGGGAGCTCGCGCCAACCGAACCCGACGTACAGAATGAGCGGCACCACGGGCGTGAGAAAAGAGATGAACGGCACGCGCTTTTCCGCCATGCGTTCTAACAACTCTTCGCGCGTACTGACCGCCCAGAAGCTCATCCCGCGTGCGCGCCGGGCGGCAACGATGGCATGCATTGTGACGGCCGTCGCCGTAATGATCAGCAACCCGGCGGCGAAGACCGGAACTTGAGGCGGCAGGTCGCTCGCGGGAGCGATCTGCAGCAGCTCTCGGTAGAGACGCCAGAGCGCAATGTTAAAGATGAAGCCCGTCGCAAAGGACATCAGGAAAAGGACGGCGGCTAGCTTGCGCGGTAGCCCCAGGCTCATCATGATCGGCAGGACCAGCGACCCGACCATGATGATCGCGCCCAGCCCCGTTAAAGACGTAAAGAGCACCGCCGTCACGATCATCAACGCACCCGCGACGATCATCGGACGCTCCCCGCCGAACTCCGCCGCGCGCTTGATGGTCTCTTCCGCAATGCCCGTTTGGATCATCACGCGGCCCAGCATCGCACCCGCAAAGACCGCCACATAAGCCGAAGCGAGTTTCACAGAGCCCGCCGCTATAACGTCATTCAAAATATTGGTCAACGGCAACCTCACCAGTACCGCCACCACCACGGCCATCGCGGGCACAGCGAGCAACGCGGGCATGACGCGCGCAAACATCAGCGCCGCAAAAATGGCGAAAACCAGAAGAAGAAGGGGACCAACCATATTCTGGAGTCAGCGGAAAGGAGCCAGTTTTTACCCCAGACTTCGGACTCCCAACTCTCGCCTCCTGTTTTAGAAAGTATAGCGCAACACAAACTGGATGACGCGAGGGGTGTTGCCTTGCGTCGTGATTCGGCCAAAGTTGGCTGGGTCGTTGACGTTGACGCCCGGAGTTCCGAAGACCACGCTGTTAAAGGCATTAATGAACTCTCCGCGTAACTGCAACTTCTGGTTGCCGTCGGCCCAGAACCAGTTCTTTAGCACCGACAGGTTCACGTTCCGGTAGGGATCGCGCCGTACGTCACTGTAGGTGCGAGCGGCGTTGCCCAATTGGAAGTCCGGTAGTGATGTAAACGCGCTGGTGTTGAACCACACGCCGCCGTTGCGCACGTTTTGGCGGGCCTGGCTGAGCGAGAAGCCGGCATCCGATCCCGGCACGCGGTCGGGCCGGCGCTGGGCGTTGCCCGTGGAGACAGAGAAACCGCTGGCGATGATCGTAAACGGCGTGCCTGATTGCCACGTCCAGGTGCCGCTGGTCTGCCAGCCCCCGAGCAGCGCGTTCGTAAACCCGTTCCAGTTCTTGCCCAAGCGCTTACCGCGACCGAACGGCAGTTCGTAACTATAGCTCGCCACAAACCGGTGAGGTACGTCGAGGGTGGAGAGCGTATACTCGCCGCTGAAGTTGTAGATGTTCTCGATCGACGTTGCATCAAGAAACGCCGCGCCGTTGCCGACGCCGCCCGTGTCGAGCAGTTTGGACCACGTGTAATTGGCCGTCGCCGACAATCCATTGCTGAAACGCTTATTCAGATTGACCTGCAGCGCGTGGTACTTGCTCGCGCCCCAGTGTGGACGAAACAGCGTGACGCTGTTGTATTGCGGGAACGGTTTGAGCAGTTGCAGCCGCTGCACGGTCGGGTTGCGCAGTGCGGAGTTCGGATTGGTGATGACGCCGAAGAACGGATTGGCGACCTGCTGCGTGAAGAATTGCGCCACGCTCGTCGCCGGGTTTCCGTTGATATCTCTAGCGCTCGCAAAATTGGCGCGGGCGTAGGCGAGAAACTCCGGCGGCAACTGGTTCAGATTGGCTTGTTGAATGGGCAATCGCACTCCGTGGCTGCCGACATATCCAAGATCGAGGACGAGGTTGCGCGCCAGTTGGCGCTGAATGACAAAATTCCACTGCTGATCGTAAGCCGTCCCGCGCTTCGGCTCGACCGCAAAGATATCCTGTCCGATCAGCGTACTGGCGCCGAGGCTGCTGCCCGGAGGCGTCGGCAAGCCGTTCGGGAATGGGTTCGATAAAAAGGCGGATGGAGTTCCTGATCCGCCCGGCTGGACGATCTGGCCCGTACTTGGAGATTGCAACAGCGCTGTGGTGAAGTTGTTCCCCTGCGCCGTTGTCTCCTGTAGTGCCAAAGGCACGTAGAATAAACCGTAACCGCCGCGAACCGTGGTTTTATCATTGACTCGATAAGCGAACCCGGCGCGCGGCGCGAACCGTTTTCTATTCGCTCTAGTCTGCGCACCTCCCGGGAAGTTGAGTAGCCCACGAACGCCCGTAAAGTTGGGCCGGAGCGCCCGGATGATCGGATCTGTTGGCGGGCCAACGCGACCACTCAAGGGCGACGTCGCATTGAGGTCAAAATTGGTGATCAGCCCGTGCGCTTCCGCCGTGGCGGTTTCAATGTCCCAGCGCAGGCCCAGATTCAAGGTCAGGCCACGCCTCACCTTCCAATCATCCTGGATGAATCCCGCGGCGTAATGATGATAGAGGGTGATCGGGGTGATCGTCTCTTTTACGCCGCTGGCCGGCAGGCCAAGCAGGAGCGAGGCCAGTGAAGATCCGGTTTCGGCAGGGTTCGCCGGAGAAGTCGTCGGCACAGGGCCGCGCGTGAAGTTACGATCGAAGGTGAAGGAACCGGTCGGAAAGAAGAATTGGAAAGCGAAGAAGCGATAGAGCCGGTACTCTCCGCCCGTCTTTAAAGTGTGGCTGCCCCTCAAGATCGTCACAGCATCGGCGACCGTGTGTGTATCGCGGGGTTGGTTGTTGCCTGCGCCGCCAATTTGACCGTTGGTAATCTCTCCCGGAATGCCCTGTCCCTGACCGCCAGCCGTGTCGAAATTGAAATCAGGGAACTTCAGGACCGCCGCCGTTTGATGCAGATAAGCTGGGAGACCCAACGTGGTTGGGTCGAACCCCTCGCTGCTCGGAATTTGATGCGCGCGCACGCGAGTATAGCCGTATCGCACATTATTGATGATCGAATTTGTGAAGCTGAAGACGTGGTTGAAGGTGAAGTTGCCGAAGTGATCGCGCACCTGTCGCACGTTCGCCGCCGGATTGCCGAAGAAGTTGGGTTCGGCTTGAAATCTCTTTTCATAGCTGAACCGACCAAAGAAGCTCTGTCTTTGCGAGACCGTGTGGTCGATGCGCGCCGCGACGATGTCGCGCATAAAACGCGCTGTGCTGGAGAAGACGAAGTTATTGACCAGACCGGGTTGATTCGGTAACGGCAGGAGAGAGATAACGTTGAGAGCCACTGGGTCAAGGCATGCCGATGTGCGTGGGCCAGGCCCGCACACCGGAAGAAGGTCCAGCCGGTTACCCGGAATGGGCTGGCGCTTGCCGCCCACCAGCGCACCGTACGGACTGTAAATCTGGCCGAAGAGAGCGGGACTGCCATCAGGGTTGGTCAGTCCGGAACGAGGCCCGCCCAATAACTCCGATAGGTCGCCGAGCCGCATCTTCTGTGTCGGAACCGTCAGGTCTTTCGAGAATGGGTTATCTTCGCGCCGCCCTTCGTAGTTGAAGAAGAAGAAGGTGTTTTTGCTCTTGGGGAAGGCCGGACCGCCTTCGCCGAAGCGCGGCAGGTAAATGGGTCCGCCAACGGCCCCGCCGAACTGGTTGCGCTTGATCGGGATGCGCGGTAGCGCCGGGCTACCGTTGGCCAGGGATCCGCGCCGATTGCGCTGCCAGCCGTTCGCGTTCAGGCCACCGTTCTGAAAATATTCATACAGCGCGCCATGAAATTTTTTGCCGCCAGCTTTGGTGACGAAGTTGACAATGCCGCCGCCGGAGCGCCCGAACTCCGCCGCGTACGCTCCCGACAAGACCTTGAATTCCTGCACGGAATCTTGCGGCGGCGAGACGGCGACACCGTTGAAATCACCGACCGTGTTCGACACTCCATCGAGCAGAATGTCGTTGGTCGAAGACCGCCCGCCGTTGACTGAAAATGACGAATCGAAGAAATTACGATTGCCCGGCGTGCCAATAGGCCCTTGCGCATTGCCGTTGACGTTCAGATTCGCACCTGCTGCCAGAGCAAACCCGGTATCAATCGTTCCCGGGATCAGGTTGACGAAGGACAACGTGCTGCGTTCGGCCGATGGCAGATCCTCGACGAGTTTGTTCTCGATTGTCGTTTCGAGGCCCGAATTTTCGGTGACCAGGAGAGGTGTCGTTGCACCTGTGACTTCGACGCTCGCCTGCGCCTCGCCGACAGTGAGGGTGAAGTCGAGCGTGGCAGTCTGCGCCACCTCCAGTTTCACACCCGAGCGTGTCGCTTTAGCGAACCCGGCATTCTCAACCGTGATCACGTATACGTCCGGCTGCAAGAAGGGGATGGTGTAGCGCCCGGCATTGTCTGTGGTAGTGGTCTTGGATAGTCCTGTTGAATTTGATGTTGCAGTGATGGCCGCGCCCGCCAGTAGTGCCCTATTTGGGTCCGTCACTGTGCCGGTGATCGTCGCCGTAATAGTCTGCGCCAATGCCATGGCTGGCAAGAGAGCCAGACACAGCAGTATTGAAGCAAGGCGCGGGGGTGCGAAGTGACAACGTTTCATTGCCGGTCTCCTTATATATTCATTGCATCGGTTGCGGATTTGGTCATTAGTTTATTGACTCATTGATCTAATGAGTCAATCATCAACTGCTCACTTTACTGATTGAGCGACATCGCGCGGCCCTTGCCGATTTGCAACAAAAACGCCTGTGGTCTCCCATCTATCGTCAATGAAATACTGCCCGGCGAAACAATCATCTCCAGAACGCGGGATCAGCCGGCACCACGCGCACGTCCCATCAAAACGCATACCTCTTGCCACTCACTTCCACCTTTTTCGGTCGGGATATGACCTGAATAGCAGTTAAGGCGGGGCGCTTCAGCGCTTTCGGCGTGGGCATGTTAGCAGACGCAAAGGCAAGCGCACGGAGCACTACCTGCCGGTTCCGGAAACTCATTGATGAAGACGGTCGCATCTAATGTGCCTCACTCCCGGCCACCGGCGGCCATGTGAATGGACGGTCGCTTGAGACAGTCCGGTAGAAATGTGCCAGTTTGCGCGAGATATGCGACCGGCATGGCACATAACATACGTTGACGAATAAGCGATGCCCGCCCGAGCGGTTGAAAGAGAGGGTCAATAACTGGCTGGGCTGATGGACTAGCCCACTAGCGAGCTATCATTTATACCAAAATCATGTGTTCTGTCAATACTCGTGCGCCTCTTGCGAAATTCGGCGGTGTAGTCTGATGAAAACGATACGGTCTGAGGAAGGCAGATAACGGCGGTTGTGGCTCGGGGCCGGACCCTGTGGAACTGGGCCGGCAAAATACAGAACTGCTCTGTGCAACGTGATGCAGCTGTTCCTGATGGTTACTCCGTTGTTATGCCCCTGTCTGCCAAATGTTCTCCCGTAGACGGCGCGAGATGTCTTGAGGTTGAAATCGACTTCGGCCTCGAATGTCCTGCCCCATGGCAGGTACATGCGAAAATCAGAAATGCTGACCAACACCCCCCCCCTGTTTTTGCTCCTCCCTGCCCGCCAACGAGTGGCATATTCACGAAGTCTTTCCAAAGATCGATGATATGCGGGCGCATGTGCTCGCGTATGAAATTCTCCACGAGCGTCAGTCCTTCACCGGTCAACCCGTTCGGATTGATCCCCCTCGCCAGCGCAAACTTGATGGCTTCAGGCCGCACCAGCGAGTGATAAGAGTAATCATCTATCAAACGGTGAAGCAGAAATTTCATTTGTGCATTACAGATGCGCTCATGGCGCGCGGGCGGATTCTTCAGCAGACTTTCGTGCAGCCGCGAGTAGATAATCCCATGTGGCAGCGCCGTGCCGATGGTATTACCCGCCGTGTTCCACGCAGCGTAACCGGCCAGGCGCGGAAAGACTTTGCGCCGGCGCAGTTCTTCCGTGAACTTCGGATCAGCCCCCTGCACGTCGCCTTTGCAATCTATGTCAGCAACGATCACACGACGGCCCTGTTCGAGAGCGCCGATGACCTGGGCGGCGAACTTCGCAGCAACACCAGATTCGGCACGCGATCCGTAAACATAGAAGATAATGTCTGCATCTTCTGTGCTCTCAGCTTCACGGCTGCCCGTAGCTGCGATGTGTAAGTCAACGGTGCGATGCAGTGGCCGATCTTCAAAAGGGGTAACTCTGTTGCGGATAGTCTCTGAAGAATAGATCGGGGCGATTCGCGGTGAATAGTTGAATCGTTTGTTGAGCGCACGCGCGAGCAGTAGCATTGAAACTTCGTCCGCTCCGGGTTGGACCGCTATCTTCTCACTCAGTCTGAGCCGCTTTATCTCGCCGATGAGCCGTTCACGGTCAGCGACGTGGACGCCGCGCGGCTTGGCATCATCCTGCGACAGGATCAGGTAATCGAACACGCCGCTGCGCACCAACTCGATGCCGGCACGGTTGGTTTCGAAGTTTCGTCCGCGCGCTTTCTTATAATCTTCCAAAGCGGCAGGCGGAACCTCTTTCTCAAGCCGCGCGATCTCTTCTCGCAACGCACTATCCCTCGCTGCTCCCGGTGAAATCTCAGCCCATCGGGCAAGCTTCTCGCGATAAGCCTCATTGCGCCCGTCGGCGGTTGGTGCCAGGCGCATGATGACGCTGGAGCCATAGATCGGCAGCTGCGGCGCGGCGCGATGAATCCAGCGCACAACCTCCAGACGCTTGAGCGCATCCGGGAGCGCCGTGCGATGAACGCGCGAATTGACCAGCCCGCCATAAGCCAACATATCTACAGAGATAATGGCGGCATCGAATGAGCCCAGGTTCTGCGTGCGCAGCCACCCGGCGATCTTTTCAGGCTGACCTGGCACCAAGAAACGCCCCAAAAACTCGCGCGGCGGAGCAACAACCTCTGTGTCGCCGATCAGGCCGATCATTTCCGGGAACTGAAGACATGGAGGACGATCATCGAGCGGGATAAGCAGCACCCGCGCGCTATGCCCCGGACCAGCAGGCCGCCATTTCTCCGACGGACCCGCTGTCAGCGCAATTGGCGGCAATAAAAGCAAGTCATAAATGAAAGCTGTCAGTATGCGTCTCATGATCATCGTGATGTCCCTTCCGGTTGAGCCTCGAATGCGCCATGGGCCAATTTCTGGACGGGGTCTTCTGTTAATGGCTGCGCGGCGAAAAGTCCGACGCCATCGAACTCGTATTTGCGCCGGAGCGCGAGATAGCGCCCGTCGAGCGTCTGTGTTTTGGAATTATAGAAGTGGCCGATGAAAAGTGCCGAATAGATGCGTGTCCGGCGCTCAAAGTTTATTGGTTTCGAATTACAGCTCGTTTTTCGTCAGATGAAACGTTGCACGGTAACGGTCAGCACGGTAAATGGTCTTTACAGATTCGATGGCCTTGTTAGTATCAGAATTGACCACGCGATGTACGATGAGCACCGGCGCACTCGGTTTGATAGACAGGTGACGAGCTATGTGCCGGGGCGCTCGTGCCGCTTCCAGCACCTCGTCGGCGCGCTGCATTCTCACGCCGTAGTCTTCCAGAATGCTGTACAGAGATTCTTTTTCTAGGTCGCGCTGGTCCAGTTCAGGGTATAGCTCGGCTGAGATGAAATTGATCTCGTAAGCCATGGGCGCGCCGTCGGCAAGTCTGAGTCGCTCTAGATGAAAAACTTCGTCGCCAGGATTAATGCCAAGCTCACCAGCCGTGCTTTGCGACGCCGGCTCGCGCTTCATGAGGATCACTTTGGTGGAAGGCTTTAGACCACGTCGCCGCATGTCTTCCGTGAAGCCCACGAGGTTGCGCGTGTGGACATCCACTTTCCGCCCTGAGACAAACGTTCCGAGACCACGCTCACGGTACACCAATCCATCTTGACGCAGCGCACGTAGGGCTTGTCGCGCAGTCATGCGACTGACACCGTATTGCTCGGTTAGCTCGCGCTCAGACGGCACGGGAGCACCGGGGGAAATCTCACCAGAGCTGATCATCTGGCGCAGACTCTGGTGAATTTGGGCGTAGAGTGGAACAAAGCTGTGGCGGTCGAGCGACTTTTTCATTGTAATAGCTTGTCAGGCTAGCGGACTATACCACCTGCTCTGACAAATACCATGATGACTCCCTTCTGTCAATAAAGGGGTACAGCCCAAATAGGGCGAACGTATCTTAAATTTCTTAAATAAAAGAACCGATTGAGCAAAGGCTTTAATAAATACTGTGCCGAACGCTTCTGGAAGGAACTATCTATGATGAAAGGTCTCTTTCTACCAATAAGTGTGATCCGAAGGCCGAACTGTTCAGTGGCATCAAGGGGAACAATGGTGGAGGATCTGGCCGACCGGGAGTGTCCGGAGATGAGACAGGTGAGGTTCGGATGTGGCAGAATTAGGACTCGACCTAGAGTCCTAGCCAGTTAGGGCTCTAAGTCGCGGTTCAATTTAAAGTTAGATTCTTTCGGGTTGTGAGCTAAGTACCAGAGAGATATGCCAAGTAAGAAA
>CAYLJO010000100.1:0-22131 GCA_964383905.1 uncultured Blastocatellaceae bacterium | reverse complement strand
TGGCCGCGCGACATCGCTAACATCAAGAGGCTTGGCCTCGAATTCATCCACATGGGCGAGTTCGCGTGGGCCTTCATGGAGCCCGAGGAAGGGAAGTTTGATCTCGATTGGCTGGAGAAGAACGTCGCCCTGGCGGCGCAGCAGGGACTAAAAGTTGTGCTGTGCACGCCGAGCGCGACGCCCCCCGTCTGGTTGAGCCAGAAGCACCCGGAGATCTTGATGGTTGACGCGAGCGGCCGGCGCATGAAGCACGGCTCGCGCGAGCACGCCTGCTGGAGCGTGGACACTTACCGGCAGTACGTCGAGCGAATTAACACGGAGTTGGCCAGGCGCTTCGGCAGCAATCCGAACGTCGTCGGATGGCAGATCGATAACGAGCTCAGTCACTACGGTAAAGGTTATTGTTATTGCAGCTATTGCCAAGCCAAGTTTCGCCGGTGGCTGAAAGATAAGTACGGCACGGTTGCTAATTTGAACCGCGATTGGGGGAACGCCTTCTGGTCGCAGGTCTACCAGAACTTTGAGCAGATTGAGATCCCCAACGAGCAGGAGCTGGTGGCCGGAGCCAACCCGCACGCGCTGCTTGATTTTCAGAGATGGTTTGCCGACGAGGCGGCCGATTACCTCAGATTTCAGGCGAACACGTTAAGAAAGTACACGAAGAACCAGTGGGTCACGACCAACTACATGATGCTGCACAAAGAGATCTACCCGCCGCTCTCCGGCAAAGACCTCGACATCTTGACGTGGACGCTCTACCCGGTCGCGGGCTATTACCAGGGCGGCGCGCTGGGGTTCCGCCTGGGCGACGGCAGCGCGATCTCTTTCATGCATGATTTCATGAGGCCCATCAACGGGCTGGAGGGTGTGATGGAGCTCCAGCCGGGCCAGGTCAACTGGGGCAGCGCGAACCCACAGCCACTTCCCGGCGCCGTGCATATGTGGATCATGCGAGCTTTCGCCGCCGGGGCGAAACTGGTTTGCACCTACCGCTACCGCGAGCCTCTCTACGGCGGCGAGCTATACCATTATGGCCTCGCCGGGACGGACGGCGTGACGCCGACCACGGGCGGGCAGCAATACGCTCAGGCGATGAGGGATATACAGACGCTGCGCAGGTCTTATCGCCCGGGCGCTAAAGAGCCTGCCGCTTACGCGGCACGCCGCACGGCCTTCCTCTACAACGTGGACAACCGCTGGGACATAGACAACCACACGCAGACCTATCGCTGGAACACGATGGGCCACCTGTTCAAATATTACAGGGCTTTGAAGAGCCTGGGCTGCCCGGTGGACGTCCTCACCGAAGATAAGGAGTTCTCTCAATACCCTTTCCTTGTCGCCCCGGCGTATCAACTCCTGGACGAGAATCTGGTGAGGCGTTGGACCAGGTACGCGCAGAACGGCGGGCACCTGGTCCTGACGGCTCGCACAGGGCAGAAAGACCGCCGCGGTCACCTGTGGGAAGCTCCCTGGGCCGGACCAATCAGCGACCTCATCGGCGCCAACATCTCTTTATATGACACCCCGCCTGAGCCTGTGAAGGGCAGAGTGCAGGCGCAGGGAAAGACCTACGAATGGGCTTCGTGGGGCGAAAGCATTAAGCCGAAGCAGGGCACGAGCGCGCTCGCCGCTTACGCGGATCAGTTCTACGCCGGTAGTGCCGCCGCCGTGACGCGCCGCTTAGGTCGTGGCACGGTGACCTACATCGGTGTCGAATCGTTGAGCGGCGATCTCGAGCGGGACTTGCTGCACGCTCTTTTTGAATCGGCCGGGGTAGCCGTGCAGAATCTCGAGCCTCAGTTCATCGTCGATTGGCGCGATGGCTTTTGGGTGGCAACTAACTTCACTTCACAGAAACAGACCGCGCCGATCCCCGCGGGGGCGAAAATCCTGATCGGCTCAAGAGAAGTCGAACCGGCAGGCGTCACGGTCTGGATGGAGTAGATTGCTGCTTCTATCAACGCGCTTGTTAGCTCATGCTGCCTGCGCGAAACGCTCCTTCATCCTTGAGGAAGCGGAGACCGTCGCGCGCTTGCTCTTCGCCTTAATCGGCTCCGCCCTTGCCTTTCCCGTCATCTCCCTGATGAATTGGACCTCTTCCGGCCGGTAGGGCGTGCCGTCCGTGCGAAATACTTCGTGAAACCAGATCGCCGGTTGACGGTCGGTGTAAGGGTGCTGCCATGAGTCCCACGGCAAATAGGTTTGCGTCTTGCCCGCCACCAATCCCCAGTTGATCGCTGCCACCTTGTACCGCTTGGCGATGGGCAGCGTGCCCTGGAAAGTGCTATGGTTTCCGCGCGCCATGTACTCCGTGCAAAGTATTGGGCGGTGGTAGCGCATGAGCCACCTGACGCGCTTCTCAAACTCTTCCGGGGCGTCGTAGTTGTGGAAGGAGATGACGTCGGACAAGTAAACCTGCGTGCGCTCCATCGCGGACATCTTCTCCGTGCTCGACCAATCGCCCCTCCAGATGCCGGACGTCAGCGGTTGTTGCGGCCCCGCCTCACGCGCCCACGCGAACGCCTGTGGCAGCAGTGCCAGCACGAGCTCGATTTTGTTCTTCGGCTCAAGCCTCCCGTAGCTCGAATCGTTCGTGTTGTCCGGCTCGTTCCACACGTCCCACCCGAGGATGCGAGGGTCGCGGGCGAAAGCGCCGACCACCCCTTTCACATACGCTTCCAGGCGCGGGTACTGGGCGGGGTCTTCGAGCGCCCGTGCGCCGGGACTTTGCAGCCAGCCGGAGTTGTGCACGCCCGGACGCGGCGCGCGTTGTTTGCCCGGCGCGGGGTTGGGGTCCCAGCACGAATCGAATAGGACCAGCAGCGGCTTGATCTTGTGTCTGTCGGCGATGCCTAAGAATGTGTCGATGCGATGCTTGAACCCATCGGGGTCTTGCTGCCACGGTAAATCGTGCAGGAAAACGCGCATCGTGTTCATGCCCAGGCTTTCCGCCCAGCCCAGCTCCAAGTCGATCCGCTGCGGATCGAACGTGTCGGCCTGCCACATCTCCAGCTCGTTGATCGCTGTCGCCGGAATGTAGTTGCTGCCGACGAGAAAGGGTTGCTTCCCGTACCAGTCGTTGGCTTTCTTCTCCGACCACTTCTGCGATGGCGCGGCCAGGGCGACGTGGCAGAGCAACAAAATGACGACGAATATCCGTGCAGTGTTTCGCATTGCTGTCATAGATTCCCGCCCTCCGGAACAGTTGTCGAGCGAGCATTGAGGCCGAGCTCGTCGCCCTACTTTGCGAGCGACCTTCGCTGTAAGAGTTGATCGGCAATAACTCCGAGCAGAATGACCGCCCCCATGACGGCAAAGTTGAGCGATGAGGGGATGCCCAGCAAGTTGACGAGATTTTGCAGCACCTGAAGCAGAGCCGCGCCAATAAGTATCCCAATGATTGATCCCTCGCCTCCCCTCAGACTGCAACCTCCCAGCACCGCCGCCGCAATCCCGTAGAGCTCGTAGAAATTGCCGTGTGATGAGGGAGAGATCGAATTCGTATAAAAGGCGAGGACGACCCCGGCGATTCCGGCCAGTAGCCCGGACAGCACGTAGGCGCTGGCCACGACCGCGCGGGAGCTGATGCCTGAATAGCGCGCGGCCTCTTCATTGCGGCCGACCGCAAAAAGGTACCGCCCGTACACCGACCGGTGAAGCACGACCCACATCACGGCGCTGATAATGATCAGGAGAATGAACGGCATCGGGATCTGAAGGAGACTGCCGGTCGCCAAATTACTCAGCTTCTCGAACCCGGCGGCGCTCCCGAATCCTTTCGTTTCGTCATTGGCGATGAACCGCGCCAGTCCTCGATAGAAAAGCAGCCCGCAGAGGGTGACAATAAAAGGTTGTATCCGCACCCTCGTCACGAGAAGGCCGTGCAACAGGCCCAACCCAGTCCCCACCGCGATGACGGCAATCACCGCTAAGGCGCCCGGCAGTCGCCATCCCGTCAGCATGATCGATAACAGCACGCCCAGCAGCGCAAAGATGGAGCCGACCGAGAGGTCTATGCCTCCGGTGATGATGACCAGCCCGACGCCGATACTGAAAATGCCGTACATGCCGATCAGGCGGGCGATGTTTTGCAGGTTGGCCGGCGCCAGAAAGCGTGGGTTGAGGACGGCCACGACGATGCACAAGACCACAAGCAAAATGAAGGTTCCAAGTTCTTTTCTCATCTCCCCACCTCCGTGACAAGTGACGAGTGACGAGCGATAAGATAAAACTTGTTCTTACCCGTCACGGTTTCCCGACGGCCAGCCGCATGATTGCTTCCTCACCGCATTGGTCCCGCTCAAGAATACCGGTGATGGCCCCTTCATGCATCACCGCCACGCGGTCGCTTTCTCCCAGAATCTCTGCCATGTCGCTGCTGATCATCATGATGGCGACGCCGCTTTCAGCCAGGCGGCGCATGAGTTGATAGATCTCAGCCTTTGCCCCGACATCTATCCCCCGCGTCGGCTCGTCAAAAATCAGCACCTTCGGATTTAAGGACAGCCACTTTGCCAGCACCACTTTCTGTTGATTGCCGCCGCTCAAGTTCCCCGCCTTTGCTTCGATCGAAGGCGCTTTAATGTTCAATTTGCTGCACATCTCCGAGGCGACTTTCCGTTCCTTGTCGCTTTCGATCAATCCGGCCGAGGCATACCGCGAGAGGGCAGGCAGCGTGATGTTCTCGCGGATGGGCACATCCAGAATCAAGCCGGACCTGCGCCGGTCCTCCGGGATCAGGTAAATGCCCTGCGCAATCGCGTCCTGCGGCGAAGAGATCTTGATCGATTTACCGTCCAGCAGAACCGCCCCCTCCGTCGGCGCGTCCACGCCGAATATCGCTTGCGCGACTTCCGACCTTCCCGCGCCGACGAGGCCCGCGAAGCCGAGAATCTCTCCCTTGCGGATGTCAAAAGAGACCGCCCTCTTCGGATACCGTCTCGTCCGTAAATTCTGAACTTCGACGTAACGCGGTTGCCTGGTCGTCTTCGGGTGTACGTAAAAATGGTCCAGGTCTCGACCGACCATCAGCTTAACTATGTTGTCGTGGTTGATCTCTTCGCGCCTGAGGACGCCGGCGTTGCGGCCGTCGCGCAGCACGACGACACGGTCCGCCAACTCCTGGATTTCGCCGAGACGGTGGGAAATATAAATGATGCTGACGCCGTGCGACCGCAAGTCCTTGGTCACTTCCAGCAGACGCGCGGTCTCGGTCAAAGTCAGGCTGGAGGTCGGCTCGTCCATGATCAGGATGCGCGCGTTAAGCGAGAGCGCCTTGGCGATTTCGACCATCTGCTGCTGGGCGATGGAAAGCCGTCTGAGCGGCGTCTCACTCGGTATATCCAGACCCAAACGTTTAAGGTAGGTGTCGGTCTGCGCGTGAATCTTCCGGCGGTCGACGAGCTTGAGCGGCCCTCCCCACAACGGCTCGCGGCCGAGGAAGACGTTCTCGGCGATGTCTAAATTGTCGAGCACGTTCAGCTCTTGGTGAATGAAGCCGATGCCCCTGCCGATCGCGTCTGAAACCGAACGGATCACGACCGGCTCCCCGTCGATGCGAATAGTCCCCTCGTTGGGCTGATGAACGCCGCCCAGGATTTTCATGAGCGTGGATTTGCCGGCGCCGTTCTCGCCGGCGAGCGCGACGACCTCACCCGGGTAGACCTCCAGGTCAACCGAATCGAGGGCGATCACGCCGGGGAATCGCTTGCCGATCCCCTTCATTTCCAGAATTGGCGAACCCATAGAATAAGTCTGGAGTCCGGAGCCTAAAGTCTCGAGTCAAAAAAGCTCACCTCAGGCTTGAGACTCCAGGGGGTAAATTTAGCTGCGACCGCGAAGTTTGTTGAGTTCAGCTGTGAACGCGTCAACGTTATCTTTCTTGATGACCCGCGTCGGGACAAAGATCTGTTTACTCGGCGGGATCTCTGAACGGTCGCCGCCGAGAATCTTGTTCAGCAGTTGAACGGACTGGTAGCCGAATTGATATGGCTGTTGGACGACGGTCCCGTAGATCGACCCGTCCTTGACTCCGGCCAAGGTCTCGTCTTCTTCATCGAAGCACACGATCTTCACCTGACCGACCTTGCCCGCGTCCTTGACCGCGTTAAGAATCGCCGGGCCGTTATAATTCCACAACCCGACCAGGCAGGCAACGTCAGGGTATTTGACCAGTGTGTCGGCGGCATTCGATTTGGCGCGCACCTGATCGGTGTCGTCGGTGCGGATGTCTATAATCTCGACCTTTGATCCCTGGAGCGCCTCCTTGATTCCCTGAGCACGCTCCTGGGCATTACGAGCATCCATCTTGCCGACAAACAGCATGATCTTGCCGCCCTGCGGGAGGACCTCTTTAATCAACCCGCCCGCCTGGCTCCCGGCCGCCACGTTATCCGTGCCGATGTAGCAGGTGCGGTTGCTCTGCGGCGCATCACTATCTTGTGTGATGACGACGGCCTGCTTGGCGGTCTCGTTAATCAGCGGCGTCTGATTGACCGGATCGACGGGGCTGATGGCCATGCCGGCGACGCCTTTGGCCAGCAGATCATCAATGATGCGCTTCTGCGCGGCTGCCGTCCCGTCGTCCGGGATCCTAAACTCCACGTCCACGTTGGGGATCTCAGTCTGGGCCTGCTCAACCCCCCTGCGTGCAATCGTCCAGAAGTTGGCGGCATTATTGGTGACAAAGGCCAGTTTGGTCTTCCGCCCCCCGGCGCTCGAGCAAGCCACGACCAGCAGGCCCATCAGCGCACACATGCTGGCGAGTACGACGCCGGAAAATTTGATGCGGGAAAATTTCATGCTCTCCTCCTCTTGGATTCCACTTGATCTTAAATTCTCTACGCCGAGGCATACCCGCCCGGGTGCGTCATCCGCCACTCCCAGTCCGTGCGAATAATTGAAGCGAGATCAGGACGGGCGGGCTTCCAGCCCAAAAGCGTACCCGCCTTCTCGGCGTTGGCGACGAGACGGGACGGGTCTCCCGCCCGGCGTGGCTCAACCCTGGCGGGGATCGGACGCCCGGTCACCTGCCGGGCTGCCTCGATCACTTCCATCACGGAATACCCCTGCCCGTTGCCCAGATTAATATAATCAGAACTGCCTCCTGCGCGGAGATATTCCAGCGCCAGGATGTGCGCCTCTCCCAGGTCAGAGACGTGTATATAGTCGCGGATCGGCGTCCCATCAGGCGTCGGATAGTCGTTCCCGAAAACAGAGACGGCCGGAATCCGCCCCTGTGCAGCCGCCAGTACGTTCGGAATAAGATGTGTTTCCGGCTCATGGTCCTCGCCAAGCTCACGGGTCGCACCACACGCGTTGAAGTAGCGGAGCGCAATGTATCTAAGCCCGTAAGCGCGGTCATAACTCTCCATGATGCGTTCCATAAAGAGCTTGGACCAGCCGTAAGGGTTGGTCGGCCTTTGTGGATGCTCTTCGGAAATCGGAACCTGCTGCGGCTCGCCGTAGGTGGCGCAGGTTGAGGAAAACACTATGCGACGAACATTGGCTTTGAGCAGAGCGTCGAGCAGCGCAATGCCTTGCTCGACGTTGTTAATGAAATATCGCGCCGGTTCGAGGACGGATTCACCGACGTAGGCGAGCGCCGCGAAGTGAACGCATGACTCAAGGTCATGTTCACGCGCGATGCGCGCCACCAGCTCACGGTCGCCGATGCTCCCTTCGTAGAAGGGTTCACCGGGAGCAACGGCATGGCGATGCCCACGAAACAGGTCGTCAAGGACGACCACGCGCTCGCCACGCGCGCGTAATAACTCGACCGTCACACTGCCGATGTAGCCGGCGCCGCCGGTCACAAGTATCGCCATCACGCCTCCTCCCTCACCGTTGACTAATCCCTTTTCTCTCTTTCTTCAATTTCAAATAACCGAACGCCGCGCTGCCGTGCGAAGAGCCGGCGAAGATGTACGGGCGGTAGCCGGTCTCGCGGGCGTACCTTTCGGTCAGCCTCGTGATGGCCGTGCCGGCGGTATGGTGACCGAGCACGGCGACCGTCCCGCCGCTGCCCCCGCCCGTGATCTTGGCCCCGTAGAGTCCCTGCGCCGGCCCGGCTTCGCGCACGAGCTCGACCAGCCGGTCGGTGCCCCCTACGCCCAGCCCGCACGCCGAGTAACTCGCGTGTGATTGATACATCAATTCGCCCAACAACTCCAGCCGCCGCTCGCCGGCAGCCCCGCCGAGCAGCTCCGCAAAGACGCGCACACGGTGGTGCTCATAGACGGCGTGGGCCGTCGGAACCCGCACGGCATAGCTACGTTCGGGAGCGACTCGCGTCACCCTGTCGGTGGTACCTTTGTAGCGCGCCAGGAACTCCGCGCCTCCGGTCCGCTCCGGCAGGTGCGCGGCAAACGATTGCTCGAATTCCGACGGCGTAACGTTAGCCAGATAACCTCCCCAGCGCGGGTCATTAATACGGATAGGCTCTCCCGGCGCGGTTTCCATGACACCCAGACCGGCCAACTCGGCGATGATGCGATAGCCCATGAACGCCCCCGTGCGCACCGAACCGTAATCCGCCCCTGCAACCGAGTGGCGGACTCCGGAATCCAATCCCCAGAGCACGACTTCGTCCGGGATGACGATCATCCCACGGAGTTCGGCGGGCTGGCAGAGCAGTGCGAGCAGGCGGTTAGATTCGCCGCACACGGATGTCATTTGATCCATGATGCCGCACGGTGCGCCGACCACCAGGTTCTCAACCATCTGGCACAAGAGCGCTACCTCGTGCGGCTCGATCTCGACGGCGAAGGCTGCGGCGACCGATTGCATGACCGCCACCTCGAGCGCCGCCGACGAGCTCACCCCCCTGCCTTCCGGCACGCGCGAGGCGACCAGGATGCGCGCCCCCTCAGAGAAGTTGACGTGGCGCTCACGCATCAGCACCAGGAATACCCCGGCCACATACGCGGCCCAGTGCCCCGCCGGGCCCCGCTGAAATTGGGCGCGGGCCGCCTCGTAATCTATTGGCTTGCCGCCGCTCTCGAAATCGGCCAGCGGCATCTTAAACGCCACCTCTTGGGCGGGATCCTCTGACAGGCTGACGATTCTCAGCTCGCGAGCAGGATCGCGCTGCAACGCGGCGAAGGTCGCCTCCTGGATCGGCAACTCTAGGACCAACGAGCCGGAGTAATCCGCGATTCCACCCATCAAGTCTAGCCGCCCCGGCGCACGCGTCACGAAGAGTTCCGCCTCCCTGTCAAATAGCTGGCGCGCTTCCGGCGCCGGATTCTGGTCCAGCGTGTTCAGAATCTCGATGAAGGCTGCAACGTCGGGCAGGTTGTCCGTTATGCCGTGAACGACGCGATACATGGCTACTTACCCCTGGCCCGCCTGGCCTAACAGTCCGCGTTTTCCGAGCGCCGCCTGCAACAAGGGCTCGATCTGGGCACGGATCTGCTCGTTGGCGTAGCCCGCCCAGGCGACATCCGGCTCGACAGCCAACGGCGTGCGTAAAGGGCCGCTGCTTGCGTCGGTAACGATTACGCCCAACTCACGCGCAATCAGTTCGGTGCACAAATCGTAAGGGTGGCAACACAGACCAAGCGGCAGGCCACGCCGAGCCATGACCGGTCCCAGGAGGGCGCGTACGTCGGCCACGAAACGGTCGTGTCCGGCCATTAACTCATAGAGCTGGCCGCCCGACGAGGTGTATTGATCCTCGAAGCAATGAGCTTTGCCGGGCTCGACCGGCCCCAGCGCCCGGCTCACAATCTCTTCATCGATCGCCGCCAACTCATCGCGCGCTCCCGGAAAGAAACGCGCGATCATGGCATAGCCTTGAGCGATTGATGGTGAACGCGAAGGTTGCAGGCTGAGCGAAGAGCGCTCGCCTGTTAGACGGTTAAATCGCTCGGCCCTCACGCCCTCGCCCCGCGAGGCCCACGCGGTGTCCGACAGGTGTTGTTTGACCAAGGGAATCTCAGTTTGCACCGCCAATTCTATATCCTGCAGATTCGTGTCCGGGCCACGATTGGGAGCCACACCGGTCAGAATCCAGGCGCTCCGCTTCTGGTACATCAGCCCGCGCGTGCCGTCGATTGGGTCAACAATGATGCGCCAGACCGCCTCGGATTCGGGGATCCCGCGCGGCAGCATGACTCGGCCGCCCTCCAGTCCTTCGGCGATCAGCACGAGCGGGGCGGCGGGGGCAACCTCGCGTTCAAAGAACTCAACTAACAGCTCCTCGCTAACGCGATCGACGGCAAAAATCGTGTCCCCCTCCTCCTCTTTGACTACCCGTGCCAGCTCATCCGTCGCGGCGCGCTCGCACGCCTCGACGACTGCCGCACGGATGCGCTCATGCAACTGTTTGATCGGCGCGAGTAGCGCACGGACATCAGTCATCACTTCATCTCCTCCCCCGGCCTCTGCTTATAGTGCACGTCCGGTTGGGCGCGCAGCTCGGCGGCCTTCTCCTCAGATGAGGTGTCGCTGAGGAAATTCCCGCCGCCGATCTCCGGTCCGGCCAGATACTTCAACAGGTTCGGCTTTCTCAGCGGCGGGTGGAACTCGATATGAAAATGGAATCCGCTGTAGTCGCCGCCGTCGGTCGGGGCCTGGTGCAACGGCATGACGTAAGGGAATGGCATCCGCCAGAGATTGTCGAACTTGACCAGGACCCGTTTGAGCACCTCGGCGAAATCGCGCACCTCACTCTCCGACAGCGCTGCGAGGCTCGGGTGTGTCGCCTTGGGCGCGACGAACACCTCGTAGGCATAGCGGGCGAAGTAGGGTAAAAAAGCGATGGCCGACTCGTTTTCGGCAATGATCCGCCTCCCGTCCTGATGCTCGGCGGCGAGAATGTCTTGAAAAAGCACCCGGCCTGTTTCGGCCAGGTGCCGCCGGCTGACACGTGCTTCGGTTTCGATCGTCTTGAACACAAAGTTGTTGGCGTAAATTTGGCAGTGCGGGTGCGGATTGGAGACGCCGACCACCTCACCCTTGTTCTCGAAGATCAGCACGTGCGCGATCTCTGGGCGACTGCCAAGGTCCAGGTACTCGGTCTGCCAGACGTGCAGCAGGTTCTCGATCTCTGCCGGCTCGAGTTCTCCCAGCGTGAGGTTGTGCTTGGGGCTGTAGCAGACCACCCGAGCGATCCCCTGCGCGGGACGGTTGCGGTAAATCCCTGCCGGCGGCGCCAGTTCAAGCGGCGCGTTCGGGGAAACACTGGGGTGGTCATTATCGAAGACGAAGGTTTGCGAGTACTGCGGGTTAACCTTGCCGCTCACGCGGCGGTTGCCGGGGCACAGGTAACAGTCGGGGACGTACTCCGGCAGCGCCTCTGCCTCACGCCGCACCGTCTCGCCGCTCCACGGCCGGTCCTGACGGTGCGCCGCAACGATCACCCATTCTTCGCGCAACGGGTGCCAACGCTCTTCCCAGGCCATAGCATTAACCCTCTGCCTATTTTTACCCCCTACGCCGTCCCGGTGGTCGATCAAGGATTGAGTTACCGCTCGTTCGATCATCCCAAAGTCATCTGGAGGCGCGTCACCGAAGCCGGCGGGAAACTAAAGACCAGCGTACGGCCTTGAACACTCACTTCCACATCTTTAGGTTCCAGGACACGCGGATTATCGAAACTGTTGTGTGCATGAATGTCGCTCGCCGTTAAAATTCTGGCGCGGGCCGCCTGGATAGACGCACCGCGCGCCGCGATCTCTGTTTCTCTCGCCTCACTCGTATGCGGGTTAACCGCCGTCAGCACCAGCTCCTTACCCTTCAACGATGCGGAACCGGCCAGGCCCCAGAAAGAGGCCGGTTTACCGGCCCGCGTATACGTTACGCTCGGGGACGAAAAAATTGTCCGCACCGATTGCCCGCCCTGGTGTGCCGCATACATCTCAAAGACGTGAAAGGTTGGCGTGACAATAAATTTGTCTTCATGCGCGATGAACAGAGAGTGTAAACAGTTGATGAGCTGGGCGACATTCGCCATCGCTACTTTGTCCGCATGGCGGTTGAACGTGTCCAGGGTCAGGCCCGATAGTAACGCATCGCGCAGCGTCGAAGCCTGGCCCAGAAGGTGAGTCGGATGAGCCTCCGTCCCCGGCCTGTACCAGGCGCCCCACTCATCGACGATAAGCTTGACGCGATGCTGCCGATCGATCTCACCCATCGTCTCCCAGTGGGCGTTGATGAGCGGCTCCATGGTGTCGCCCTGGCGGAATAGCTCGTACCATTCTTCCACGCCGAAATTGAGGCCGTCGCCTTTACCCATCAACCAATCGTTAGTCTGCCCACGGCTTAAGTTCCACGAATAGTTATGCATCGCCCACCCGTAAAGGGCGCCGAGCTGCCCCAAACCTTTTTCCGTGAGCTTAGTGAAGAAGCGGCGCGTCCACTCGAAATCTCCGCCGTTCGGGCCGGAGCCAATCAAGGCCAGATTCAATCCGTAGCGCGGTATCCAGGCGATGAAGCGGCGAAACTCCATCGCATACTCTTCGGGCGTGAAATTACCACCACAGCCCCACGACTCGTTGCCGATGCCCCAGAAGCGTACCCCGAAGGGCTCGCGCTCGCCGCCCGCCGCGCGCAACTCGGCCAGCGATGTGCTGCCGGCCGGAGCGTTGCAGTATTCCACCCACTCGTAAGTGTCTTTGGCCGGCAGGCTAAGCAGGTTGGCGGCCAGGTAAGGTTGCGCCCCGGTTAATTTGCAGAAGCGCATAAATTCGTTGGTCCCAAATTGGTTGGTCTCATATCTCCATGGGCCGTCAGGCGCGTTTCTCCATTCCGGCGCGTCCACCCAGAAGTTGGTGCGCCGCGGGCGCTGGCCCCCCGGGCCGACGCCGTCCCGCCAGTTGTAGCTATCGGCAAAACAGCCGCCCGGCCACCGCACCACAGAAGCTTTGACCCGGCGCATATGCTCGACCAGCGCCGTGCGGATGCCGCCCATGTTGGGGATCTTGGAATCTTCACCGACCCAGATGCCGTCATAAATGACGCCTCCCAGGTGTTCGGTGAAATGGCCGTAGATGTCGGGAGAGATCGTGCCAACCGGTTCCTCGATGAGAACTTCCACACGTGCGGCGGCGCCGCGCGCCACTTGTGCCCGGACACCGGCCGTCAAGAGCGCCGCGCCTCCCAGCACCGCCCCGCTAAGGAAATCTCGCCGGCCGATTAGTCTCATTTTCTCGACCTTTGATTGAGGGATCCTTATCACAAACTTAGCTTCGCCCATTGCTCTTGAAAGGCGTGCCCGTCCGCCCGTAGATGTCCATCAGCGGCCCTGCTCTTTGGCCGTCTGTACATAAATTGACGCCCGATTACCCTCTCAAGCCGGGCTGGTAGAGCGCCGCCTTGAGTGTTGTTCAGGAATAGGCCTGGCTAAGGATTTGATTGTTTCCAGTAATTAGATTGCTGCGGATGCTTATATAAGCCCTAAATGAGCATCTGTCAAGATTTTTTTAGGCTAAGCCGTCAAGGAAGCGCGGTTGTTCTTTGCTGAATCTGTTTTACAAAGTATTCACAGACGTCTTCCGGACAGGTATAGTAGTGGCTCGACGTGCGGCGCATTTAATTTAAAGAAGGATGAAGATAGAGATGCTGACCGAAAATTCTTCCCTCAAGGACGAGCGCTCACAAAAAATATTAATGGAGCTGTTGCGCGACGGTGAGGTGTCGGTCGAGCGTTTATCCAAACGCCTGAAAATTTCGCCCTCGACGGTCAGGCGCGAGCTGACCGAATTAGAACATGAGGGTCTGCTCAGACGCACCCACGGCGGGGCGGTGCGGATCGAGCCGATGCTCTATGAACCTTTTCGCCACGTCTCATCCTTCAGCGCCCAGGAACAATTGCATGCCGCCGAGAAACGCCGGATCGGTCTGGCCGCCGCCGAGATCATTCGGGACG
The DNA here is from genome assembly GCA_964383905.1 of uncultured Blastocatellaceae bacterium. Classification (GTDB taxonomy): domain Bacteria; phylum Acidobacteriota; class Blastocatellia; order Pyrinomonadales; family Pyrinomonadaceae; genus CAYLJO01. The sequence goes on along the minus strand of CAYLJO010000100.1, from coordinate 8,258 downwards.
GGGAAATCATCGCGCTCGGCGCCGGCACCACGACGACGCAAGTGGCGCGCAGCATTCGTCACCGTAAAGGGATCACGGTGGTCACCAACGCAATTAACATTGCCATGGAACTCAGCCACCGCGCCGATTTAAAAGTCATCGTGACCGGCGGCACTATGAGCGGCGATTGGTTTGCGCTCACCGGCCCGACAGCCATATCCGCTGTCAATGAGATGTTCTACGACAAAGTATTTATCGGCGTGGACGGTATTCATCTGGAGCGCGGTTTGACAACAAACTACCCGGACCAGGCGGCAGTGCACCGCGCCATGATGCGGCAGGCCCGCCAGCGCATTGTCGTCGCTGACCGGACGAAGATCGGAGATATCGGGACTGCCTTGATATATCCTGCTTCCGATATTGACCTGATAATTACTGATAAAGGCGTCCCGCCAAAGGCTGTCACCCAATTTGCCGCCAAGAAAATTGAGGTGCTCAAGGTCTAGATTCCAAAAAAGTGGGAGTGCCCTCCACGTAGCAGCTATTCCCCTCGCCCTGGAGTTCTCTTTTGTAAAAAAACATCATGACAAGCTGCGTTTCAAGATTGTCCGGCAAAACGTGATGATCACTGTTATCAAACACTTTGGTAATTTAACTGGACTCACCACAGGACGAGCGCGGTGGATCACTTTAGTGGGCCTCATGCTGCTGTTGAGCACGCTCCCCGCTCAAGCGCAGAAGGCTGGCGCCAGCACTCCATCTATACCCACCCGGCGCAATGGTCCCACCCCAACTCCGCCGATGGGTTGGAACAGCTGGGACAGCTATGGGACAGCCGTCACTGAGCCGGAGGTCAAAGCTAATGCCGATTACATGGCGCGGCGTCTGGCCAGGTATGGCTGGCAATACATCGTCGTAGATATTCAGTGGTACGAGCCGCAGGCCAAGGCTCATGGTTATCGAGAGGGGGCGCGCCTCATCCTGGACAATTACGGCCGCTTGCTCCCCGCGACCAACCGTTTCCCTTCGGCGAGTGGGGGAAGCGGTTTCAAACCTCTCGCCGACTATATTCACAGTAAGGGTCTGAAATTTGGTATTCATATCATGAGAGGGATCCCGCGTCAGGCAGTTGGGAGTAATCTTCCGGTACTGGGCGCACAGGTTCGTGCCCGCGATGTCGCCGATAAGCAAAGTACTTGTGCCTGGAACTCCGACATGTATGGCGTTGACATGAGCAAGCCGGGGGGGCAGGCGTACTATGATTCGATTGTGGCGCTCTATGCGAAGTGGGGGGTGGACTACATTAAAGCTGATGATATGAGCAGGCCCTTCCACGTAGACGAGATTGCTGCGCTCAGCCGGGCCGTCAAAAAGAGCGGCAGGCCGATCGTCCTGAGCCTCTCGCCGGGACCGGCAGACGTCGCCCGCGCCAAAGAATATCAGAGCTATGCGCAGCTTTGGCGGATTTCGGACGATTTCTGGGACAGGTGGGAGGATCTGAAGCGACAGTTCGACCTCTGCCGCCGGTGGTCCTCCTACACGGGGCCTAACTCCTGGCCGGACGCAGACATGCTGCCGCTTGGGCGGATTGGCATCAGGGCGGAGCGGGGTCAAGACCGTCAAACAAACTTCACGAAAGACGAGCAAGTCACTCTGATGACTCTCTGGTCCATCTTTCGCTCGCCTTTGATGTTCGGCGGAGACTTGCCCAGCAATGACGCTTTCACCCTTTCGCTAGTTACCAACGAGGAGGTGCTGGCGGTCAACCAGAGGAGCGCCGGAAACCATGAGCTGTTCTCGCGGGGAAATGAGATCGCCTGGGTGGCCGATGTTCCCGGGACAAAAGATAAGTACCTGGCGGTATTCAATCTTGATGACGGGTCTGCCGGAGAGATTAAAATAGAATGGCGCGAACTGGGCCTCAATGGTCAATGCGCCGTGAGGGATCTATGGAAAAAGAGCGATCTGGGAATCTTTTCAGATGGGTTCGCCCCACGGGTAAACCCTCACGGCGCGGCTCTGTATAAAGTGAGAAAGGTTAAATGACTCTGGAATGACCACGGCTTGCGGTCGAAGGTCAGGGAGTCCTTTCCTTATTTTGAATACTCTTTAGGTCACCTGCTTTTTGCTCCCATTGTGCCGTGGTGAATCCGTCCCAGTAGGCGGCGAAGCGCTGGTGTTGCGACCGGAAAAGTGGAACGAGTGTGACGTCGTTCGGTTGCCCGGCGCCGACCGTCCTGAACGTCAGCGGCTCAGTGGGAACGGGCTTGATCCATTCGTCGAGCGGGCGATCAATACCGACCAGAACTGGTACCTTTGGTAGAGGCAGTTTCCAATCTTCCCCTGTGATTTTCCCGTATGGTCCTCCATCGGGCCAGTTTTCCCGGCCGAGTCGGCCGGCCAGCACGATTGGGCCGTAGAGGAGGGCGATGCGGTTGGGGTTATCCGGGGTCGCCTCGATGCGCAGGGTGAAGGGAATCTCTATCTCGACCCGGTCGCCGTCCCTCCACCTGCGATCTACTACCACGTAACTGTTCGTTTGAGCTTGATGCTGCACTGGCTTGCCGTTGACGCTGATTTTCAGACCGCTCTGCGACCAGTACGGGTAGCGAATCCGCAAGGCCATTTGCGTCGGCCTCTTGACACTCAGCTTGAGCGTCGTGCGATCGTCATCAGGAAAGCTCGTCTCCTGTCGAAGCACAAGGCCTTTTTCATCCCAATTCAAAACAGAGGGGATGAAGAGGTTCACGTAGAGTCCCTGCTGATCGTGAAAGTAGATGGAATCGTTGTACTTCACGTGGTTCTCCATCCCTGTGCCGACACAGCACCAGAACGAGTTTGTGCTGTCGCAGAAAGATTGGAAGTGGCCGCCGTAGAGGCCGAGCTTGTAGGTCATCATGCCCGTCCGTGGGTCCTGGCTGGTGAGGATCTGGTTGTACAGTGCTCGTTCGTAGTAGTCGAAATACTCCGGTCGGGGCTGCCACATGAACAGGTGGCGTGTGAGCTTAAGCATATTATACGTGTTACAGGTCTCGGTCATCGCGCCGCTCATCCGCGCGGCTAAATGGTCGCGCGGGCCGAAGTGTTCGCGGTCGCTGTTGCCGCCGTTTACGTACGTGTGATGATGAACCACCTCGTTCCAGAAGACTTCCGCTATCTTCGCATCTTCGGGCCGGCCGGTCAGTTCGTAGCGACGGGCGGCGCCAATGACCTTCGGGATCTGCATGTTCGCGTGCAGTCCCAGCAGCACCTCGCCATGCCCCCCGGCGAGCGGCTCCATCACAGCTTTGTGGTAAAAACGCTCTGCGAGCTGGAGGTATTTTCGGTCGCCCGTCCGCGCGTAGAGTTCGACCAGCGATTCGAGCATCCCGCCTTGTTCGACAAACAACATCTTCTGGATCTGCTCTTCCGAGAGGTTGCCTGTTGTTTTCTTAACCCAGCCGGCGACGCGGGTGGCGATCCGCAGGGCTTTCTCGTTGCCGCAATACATGTGCGCGTCAAGCAGGCCCGCAAAAAGTTTGTGCATCGTGTACCAGGGAACCCATCCTCCGTTGAGGTTAAATGGATGCGGCGTCTCCACTTTGCCTTGGGCCAATTCGCCAAAAATTCGCCGGCCGTCGGGGATCCCGGAGACATAGCCGTCGCGGTTCGCGTCCTGGCATTTTTCCAGCTCATCAACAATGTAGTTGACACGCTCAAGAAAGCGCTTGTCGCCGCTGGCGGCGTAGTGGATAGAGAGTGCGGACAGGTAATGCCCGAGGCTATGGCCGGCGATGCCCTCTGATTCCCAGCCTCCGTAGATCTTCCCTTTGGGCGCAAGCCCGGCCACTTGGCGAAAGTTATGGAGGAAGCGGTCCGGCTCCAGTTCGAGCAGGTAGGCCGCGTCGAGATCCATCGCCTTCTTGAACGGGCCGTCCAGCAGTTGCACGTGGTCGAGGCGGAAGGGAGCAGCCTTCGCTTTGATCTGATCGCCGACCACAGGGCGGCTCTGGGCAGCAACCACTACACCGGTCGCCAGCAAAGCGGCAATCAGGATCGAGGCTTGAGCGGCTCGTCGTGCGGCATTCGGCATACTCCCCATAAGCATGATGCTCATCTCCATTCATCAAACTGTTTGCGATGCGTGTCACCGCATTCATTGAACCGAGTTACCGATACGCAGTACCGTGACCGAATTGGGGGCGAGGGTAAAGGGAAATTCGCCAGAAGGGACTGCGATCTTTCGCTCGACGGGCGCTACTTTTGCCGGCTGCTCGAAGCTGTTTTCCGCCTTGAGATCAGAGCTACTGATGACGAAAGCCTTACCCGTTTTTTTGATACCCCTGGCACCCGCGAGGTTAATGCGAGCCTCCCTCGGCGACGGCTGAGCGTTTACCACCTTCAAAACCACTTCGCCCGCCCGCTTATCCATCGAGGCGCTGGCGAAAAGATTGTTCTGCCCGTTCTTCACCGAACCGTCCAACAGTACCGGCAGGATGGTCGTGCCCCGGTTCGCGCTGAACAGCTTCTGTACGTAATAATTAGGCGTACCGTACGAGCGGAGATTGTCGAACCAGATGAGGTCGGGCGTCCATTGCCATGCATCGACGTGGGCGAAGAGTGGGGCGTAAGAGGCCATCACCACGACGTCCGAGTTGCGCTCCAGGCCGGTCATGAAGGCGGCCTCCGAGAGAGCGCACTCCCAGTTGTTGCGGTTATCCGGGCGGGCGATCCCAACGCTTTGGGCCGCGTACTCGCCGGCGAAAACCTTCGGACCACTACGTGAATAATTGTCGTAACGGCCAACGTTGGCGAGGAACCAGCCCGGGGCCCGGTAGTAGTGCTCGTCAATAATGTCGGCGTTCAGCTCGCGCAGCTGGGTCCAGAGGAAATTGAATCTCTCGCCATCCGGATCCGGCCCCGCGGCCGAGATGAGGGAGATTTCCGGATGTTTTTCTTTGAGCACTCGGGCGAATATCTTGTAGCGCTCGATGTATTGTGGCCCCCACTGTTCGTTGCCCACGCCCATCATTTTAAGATTGAACGGCGCCGGGTGGCCCAGTTCGGCGCGCTTACGCCCCCAGGAGGTGGTGACGGGATCGTTGGCGAACGCAATGAGGTCCAAAGCGTCCTGTATGTAATGGTCGAGTTGATCGAGTGGGGCCAGTTCACCGGAATTGAACTGGCAGGCCATGCCGCAATTGAGGATCGGGAGCGGCTGGGCGCCGATGTCTTCACACAACTGGAAGTATTCGTAAAACCCTAGACCGAAAGATTGAAAGTAGTCGGGCGCGGGCTTGTGCTTGAACTCGTCGTTCCAGCGGTTGATGATCAGGCGCCGGTCGGTCAGGTCTCCGACGGTCGTCTCCCACTGGTAACGTGTATTCAGGTATCTACCCTCGACGATGCACCCCCCGGGAAAGCGTAAAAAGCCGGGCTTCATCTCCTTGAGCAGCCGGACCAGATCATCTCGCAAGCCGTTCTCGCGGTTATTAAACGTGCCCTTTGGGTAGAGTGAGACCATGTCCACATCGAGTGTGCCGCGCCCTTCCGCCAGCACATTCAGATGCGCTTTGAGATCGGTCGCAGAGGGGCGAATGATGGCGGTATATTTCTTCCATTGCGGGGTAAAACCTCTCAGCGTTGCCTTGCCCAGTGGGCGCCCGCTTGAGTCCTCTAAATCGATGCGCAACCCGACCTGCCCGCCCTCCACGCGGCGCGCATTCCCCTCACGGTGTGCCTCTTCAAAAAGGCGCGCGTATACGGAGAAGGTATAGGCCGCACCTTTTTCCACACCCATCCCGCGGAAGCCCTCGTTCATCACCCCGAAGCGCTGGCCGGCCCCCCCCACCTTCATGCGCAGGTAATGAGAGTTGTTGGCGTTGAGCGGGTTTTCATCGAGCACGGTCAGCGCTCCATTGTCACCCCCGCTCCCGATCTTCTTCCAGCCCATCAGCGGGTCGGGGAACTCAAACGAGCGGTTCTTGACCCGCTCGGGGTAGAGGCCGCCATCGGCGCCGAAGTTGATGTCCTCGAAGAACAACCCGAAGAGGGTCGGAGAGATGTTGGCGCCGGGCTTGTCCACCTGCACGGTGATGGTGCTGATTTGCGCCCTCGCCGTCTGGGTCTGTGCGATGAGGCACAGCACACAAACAAACGCGACGAATCTGCTCGAAGAGATCCGTAGAGTCCGTAATGTTCTCATAAAGTATTGCTCCTTGAGCGCAATTGACACAGAAGACGCCCCCGGCCGAAACCGCCGGAGCATTTGAAACCATCACCTTTGCATACCCTGATGATTAAAGAATGTCTATCTATAGCCGACGAGTGCTCATATTGTAAGCAAATGAGCAAAATGGTCAAGAGAGAAATTTTCTTATCTCACTTAATGCTAGGGCAAGGCAAGGATTTCGGACGGGCTTAACGCACGGGCGTAGAGACGCACATCATCAATCGCGCCTGGCCAGAAATCAACCTGCTTCCCGGCTTGCTTGGCCCGCCCAATGACCATATGGCCCGCCGCCCACCACGCTCTATTGATCGGCGCTTCACCTTCTAACACTCCATTTACATAGAGACGGAGTTGGCGATGGCGGGCGTCACGCACCCCGACCAGACGATACCATTTGCCGGTGGCCGGGGTGGTCTTTGAGCCGGCGGCGGGGCCGTCCGCAGTGGCCGAGTCATTATTCGGCAGCAGAAAAGCGAACTTGCCTGTACCGGCCTGGCTCTGCAAGTAGAAGCCGCTCACAAAGCCGCCGTCCTGGCTCACGGCGGTATGATCTCCCGTGATCCAATCCAGTCTCACCCACGCCGCAACGGTGAATGAACCACTCAAATCGAGCACGTTCGTGGGGACGTCCACGCACTGGTTCGTGCCGTTGAAATGTAATGCCCCGCGGAGGTGACCGTGGGTCCATGCCGGCCCATTGACCAGTATGCCGTTGTTTCCGCTTCCTGACGTATCGGCGGCCGTCGCCCCACTCCCATCATCGAATGACCAGTGCCCGGCCGCGCTATGGCTCATCCCAACGGGCTCTCCGGCAACCGGCCAATCATCATCCGTCCACGCCAGGTCGCGAATCTGCAGCTTATGATTCCCGTTATCACGCGCATCATAGTAGTGAAGGACCATCCGGTAGGTACCGCCATCGAGATAAACCGATTGGCCTCCTGGGCCACGGTAGCGATCATAACCGGCGAGGATCAGATCACCGCCCCCTTGATCGATCCGCCGGCCGTTACGATCGGTATACGGGCCGGTGATGCTCGTCGCACGGCCCGCCATTATCTTGTAGGTGCTGTTCGCTCTCCGGCAGCAGTAGTCGAAGGAGACAAACAGATAATAGTAGTTCTTCCGATGGATAATGCTCGGGGCCTCGATAGCTCCGCCGCGGCGTGATGCCAGGGAATAAAGGGTCGTGTCCGCCGGCGATAGCTTACCGGTTCCCGGATCAATCCGGCGCATCTTGATGCCATCCCAGAAAGAGCCGAAGGCCAACCAGGCGTTGTTACTGGTATCGAAGCTGAGCTGCGGATCGATAGCATTCCAGTTGTCGGAAGACGTTGATCGAATGACCTGACCCTGATCAACCCATTGATAGCTCGGGCTGGTTGGATCAAGGGTAACGTTAGTGGCGAGACCGATCACGGAGTTGTTAGTCCCGAAATGTGAACCCGCGTAATAGAGATGGTACGTTCCGTTGAAATACGAGATATCCGGCGCCCAGAGACTCCGCGGCCGGGAGCCGAGCGCGGTGATTATCCATTCGGGAGTCGTGCGGAACACTGTCCCGGCAAACTGCCAATTGATTAAGTCGGTTGATTTTCTAATTTGGATGTTGCCCCGGTTAATGATGCCCTGACTATCCCCCGTTGAGAAGAGATAATATGTATTGCCCTGTTTAATCATGCTGGGGTCGTGGACATGAATATCCCCCTGAAGGGGGGCAACATCTGCCGTCGCGCGACCGGCGATGCTTATGTATAACAGCGCTGGTAGCAGAAGTATGACTTTACGTCGAGTGATAGATCGGCCTACGATCATCTGCTTCCCACCTTCATGACATTGAATGATAAGAATTAGCTTCCCACCGGCTGCGGGGACTACTATAGACGAAATGAATCCGATCTCTTGGTCTGCTCCGGCCGGGCAAGCGCACGTCCCGTGTTGTTATGCGCCACCGAAGTCATAACTTATGACAAAGTAGCCACATTATAAAGCAGTAAAAAAAACTTGACAGATGCTCATTTTGGGCATATATAAGCAGACCGAACAGGATAATTGCCGGAATTTAATC
>CAYLJO010000099.1:0-22132 GCA_964383905.1 uncultured Blastocatellaceae bacterium | reverse complement strand
TTGGCGGCGCATGGGACATTGGCGCAATTGCGTACAGCTCAGGCACACCAACTCCTACCCCGACTCCGACACCTACGCCTACGCCGACTCCCACGCCGACACCTGCGCCGACGCCTACCCCCGCGCCAACTCCCACACCCACTCCTACACCCATACCTACCCCAACGCCGTCGAGCATCAAAATATTCACGACAAACGGCAGCGATACGGGTGACGGCATCGTGCTTAACGCTGCCTCAGTCACATCCGGGCCCTTTGACGTTACCACTCAGAGCAATCTGGGCGCAGATAAGCGTACGCGCCTGATGATCTTTGCCTCCGGCGTCAGTCAGCTTGCCACGAGCACAAGCATCAGCAACTACGTCGATGTATCGGGTAATATCTTCGCGAACCTTGCCGGATCGGTCCAGGTTGAGGCGCGCACCGGTGACGGGCGCACGTACCAGCTCCCGGTCGAATACGCAGGAGCGGGAGGTACAGTGCCCAGCGTGAACCAGGTGAACGTTATACTCATTCCCGACCTGCAAGGGGCCGGCACTGTGGGTCTGACAATCATTGTCGGCGGCCAGCGCAGTAACAGCGTGACCGTGGCTATCCGATAACCTGTCAAGTGAATCCGGGTTGGAGGCAGTACTAAGGGCTTACTCGCCCTTAGCACTGACGCCCGCTCTGAGAACTACTCTCCTGTGTGTCTTTCTCTGCGACGCCTGCCAACCTTCGTGGCCACCCCCGCCAAGCCTGTGCCGAGTAGTAACAGCGTTGCCGGCTCAGGCGTAGGGGCCGCTTCTGTGACGTCGTATGTGACGGTCTGGCTTAGCGATATTTCTCCTTGCCCAGGGCCGGTCAGAACGCTGAACCCATTAAGGGAGGTGTTGCCTTCGGCGAGCAGTGTATTGCCGACACGGGTGTTAATGTAGAAGCTGGCTGTCTGCAGCCCTGGGTGGAGGTTGTCGTTATTATTAAGGGTTACCATGAGATATGGTGAAAAGGTTCCACCGGCGGTTTGATCATAAGCGCGAAAGTAAGCACTCGACTGCACACCATGACGGCCGTTGCTAGTATTGATGGCGGTGATGAGATTGCTGTCGAGCTTTAAAGTAAACACTATCTGCACCGGCGCGCCGTTCGGCAGTGTCGCCGACGTTGCCGTGAAGGTTCGTGTGGTGGTTACGTAGCTGTAGCTTCGGACATCGCCCTCATAGTTACCACTGGTGGTGTGAATGATCGAGCCGGTGGAGGCGAACCTTTTTGTCGGTCGAGTCTGGCGGAAGAGGTGCTTTAGTTACCATGCATAGATCAAAACATATTATAAGATGGCCTGCAAGTTTTCAAAGGCATTGCCGGTGAATTTTTAGTGCGCGCGTCGTAGGAAATAGGCGGGTGTTCGTACTTTTATAATCGTGTGCCCAAAGCTATACTTCGTGCAAGTTTCTTTCTCGCAACAAAAAAGGAGTGCCACATGCCCATCAGAGGCAAACTTAGACTAATAGCTTTCATGATGCTCGGACTCGGCTCCGCGACGACCGCCAAAGCTGACCTTGTCTTTCTCGGCCCTAACACGGGTGTCCAGAATCTTACCACGCTCGTGACCGTGCAGCATGACGGCTTCGAGCAAGGCTCACTCGGCGTTACCGGCACCGGCAGGCCTTACAGTATGGGTGATGTCCTGTTTTGGCCCGGGGCGCGAAGTCTGGCCTCCGCCGGCATCACGAACGCCAGCGAATTCAGGATCGTCCTGAACACCGACCAGACTGCTGTGAGCCCCGGTCTGACGCTGCAATCTCTCTCCATCACCTTCCACTATACGGTTGGCGATGGTGATCTCTTCACGACTATTTATACGGGGCCGATTGACCTGCCGCCCTCCCCAACCGGCTACCTGTTCGGACTGGACCAGCAGTCGGCCGACCAGTTAAACGAAGCGATAGCCAGGGCGCTTGACCACCCCGGCGGTGGCCCAATGGATCTTTACGCCCTCCCCGGCTTTTCGGCGGGTTGTGGGCCAAACTCGCCGCCGGGCTGCCAGCCGTCCAACGGCGGGCCCGAAACCGTCAGCTTAGGCCGGCAGGCGCCTGCCCAACCGACTCCTGAGCCGGCGACGATGCTCTTGCTTGGCACCGGGCTGGCCGGTGTGGCAATGAAGGTGCGCCGTCGGCGAAAAGTCTCAAGCTAATCCGGCACACCACTTTGCCCTGGAAATATCGAAGCGATTGGGCATTGGCGCGCGGATCGCGATACGAATTAACGGTACCCGGCTTTCTCTCTCTCCACCACAAATAACCGAACTGTGACACCCGAAATTATTAGGGGAAAGTCATTAGGATTAAGCGTTTTATATAAAATACGCTCACAGCGACAGGTTTTGTATTGTTAGCCGAGCGATATTGCGGTAAGCTAAGCGGCGCGTCGCCCCTGATTTAAAGTGTTAGCCGTTCGCCGGTGCGCCGGCGTTCGCAGGTGGAGTTTGCCCCTCCCGGCCCAAGTCTTTTCTCGGAAAACAGAATGAGTGTCTTAGCCCCTCGAAACCTTTGGAAACCCATCGCCATTGCGTTCGCGCTCCTTTTCCTTTATTCAACTGTGCTCGTCAAACTCGGGTCAGCCTGGTGGGATGACCCGAACTACTCCCACGGGCTGCTCGTCCCATTCATCATCGGTTACATTTTATGGGCCGAGCGTGATCGCCTCAACCGCGCCCCCCAGCGCCCCTCACTTCTTTGGGGCAGCGCCATGATTATTTGCGGGCTCTTCGCGTTGTGGGCCGGAACGGCGGGCGCCGAGCTTTACACGCAACGCGTTTCGTTGGTTCTCTTGCTGGCGGGCATCGTGGTCTACTTCTGGGGCTTTCGTCTACTCCGGTTGACGTCCCTCTCCTTCGCCCTGCTCGTCCTGGCGATTCCAATCCCGACGATTGTTTTTAACAAAATAGCCTTCCCGCTCCAGCTTTTTGCTTCGCGTTGTGCCGTCTGGGCGATGAGAATGTTTGATATCCCGGTGCTGCGCCAGGGAAATGTCATCGAGTTGATGCCGCTCGGCGCCAGAGAAACCAGGAAACTGGAGGTCGTCGAAGCTTGCAGCGGCATCCGTTCTTTAATGACTTTGGTGACTCTCGCCGCCCTCTTCGCCTATTTTACGTATCCAAAAGACGATGCCCCATCCCGCCCGGGTGCAGGCGGCACCGGGTTTCTTCATACGTTGAAGAGCTACGGCTTCTGGCGCTCCGCGATTATCATCGTCGCATCGATTCCGATCGCCATCCTGACCAACGCCGTGCGCGTCAGCGGCACCGGCGTGCTCGCTCGTTACTATGGCACCGGCGTGGCCGATGGCTTTTTTCATTCCTTCTCCGGCTGGGTGATCTATATTCTCGCCTTTCTTTTGATGTTTGCCGTCGGCTGGCTACTCGACCGTGCAAGTGAGTTGAGACATCGTGGAGGCGGAAATAACCTGGGTCGGGACGTGGCGCTGGGGCCGGGGGCCGAGAAATCGCCGCAGACGGCTGCGGGCAATGCGCCGGTCATGGGCGATGTCGCTCCGGCGAAAGGGGTGGACTAGTCATATGTTGAGAGCCAAAGCCAACAGCTCTTCCTGGCGGTTCGCAGCCCTGCTCGCCGTGTTGCTGTTGAGCGGCGTGGTCATCAATGTTTGGGAGCGGACCGGCGAGGCCCGCGTCGAACGACGACCGCTGAAGGATTTCCCGTCCGAATTGGGTTCGTGGAGGCAATTCGGGCCTGACGACCGTTTCGACAAAGAGACGGAGAGCGTCCTGCGCGCCGACGATTATCTTGCGCGCAACTACGTGTCGCCGGACGGCCGGGTCGCATCGTTTTACGTCGGTTATTACGCGACACAGCGCAACGGGGCGACTTATCACAGCCCGCTTAATTGTTTGCCCGGGTCGGGATGGGAGATGACGAACCCGGCGACCCTCAAAATCAGCCCCGCCACGGGGGCCCCTGCTTTTGAGGCTAATCGCTATATCATTCAGAATGGCAATGATAAGGAGCTGCTCATTTACTGGTATCAGGGGCGCGGGCGGGCCCTCGCGAGCGAATATTGGGGCAAGATTTACACGGTGCTTGATAGTATCAGCCGCCGCCGCTCTGACGGCGCGATGGTGCGCGTGATGGTTCCCATTACTAAGTCCGAAGAGGCTGCGCTCATGGCTGCCGCCGATTTGGCCGCGCAAGCTGCGCCCTTGCTTCCGGACTACGTCCCTGATTGATCCCTAAGTGTGGGTAAGTATTGTATTTACTGGGAATAAGTAATTCGGGACGGCGACTCCTGAACGTCTCAGAAATTCCACTTTTTTTAGGAATCGAGCACGGATTAGTCGTTTTCATTTAGTGTTTCTAACAGTTAATCATCTGAAGGGCGCGGGATGAACGGTTTTGGCAGCGGAAGAGATCCTTTGCGCATTTTCTGCCAGGGCTTAATGTTCACCGGCACTGGATCAGATGTTAATAATTTCGTAAAGTGCAGCGCGCGGCATTGCCCGCCGCCGGTTGCGCTAAATTGGTGGCCTCAAGGAGTGGCTGGCTTTCATGACCGTTTGCTCCGGTCGCGAAACTTGATGGCCTCGATGGAGTTTTAAAGAGAATGAAACCTCAAGAGTGCACACGCAAATATTATCTGGTGGCGCTGCTATTGGCGCTGGGTCTGGCCGCTTTGTCGATGAGCGGCTGCACCAACGCCGAGGCGGCTAAACGCGAGTACGTCAACCGCGGCGAGGCTTTCCTGAAGGATCAAAAGTTTCAGGAAGCATCCCTCGAATTCCGTAACGCTATCCAGCTCGACGAAAACCTGGCCGCGGCCCACTGGGGGCTGGCGCGGGCGTATGAGGGTCTCCAGCGCTACAACGAAGCCTTTGACGAATTGAAGCGGACGGTCGATCTGGATGCGGCTAATCTGGATGCGCGCGTCAGGCTGGGCAACTATTACCTGTCTAACCCGAACCCGACCCCAGAGGCGCTTGCCCAGGTCGAGCGTCTCGCCACAGATGTCATACAGAAGGACCCGAAGCACATCGAAGGGCACATCCTTATGGCCAGCGTCCTCTACCAGCAGGACAAGGACCATCCAGAAAAGGCGCTCGCCGAGTTGAATCGCGCCATCGAGCTTGACCCGAAACGTGTCGAGTCTCACCTGAGCCTCGCACGCTTTTATATCAGGATGAAGGAGATGGGCAAAGCGGAAGAGACCTTCCGCCAGACCATTGCTCTGAACGACACTTCAGCCCTGGCGCACACGGAATACGGAAAGTTTCTCGTGCAGTCGGGCCGGACCGACGCCGCCGAAACGGAGTTCAAAAAGGCCGTCGAGGCTGAACCGTCAAACCGCGATGCCCGCTTTGTCCTCGCCAGCTTTTACTTCGTCAACAAACAGACGGACAAAGCGGAAGCAGCCTACAAAGCCCTCGCCGACATCGATCCGAATAATCTCGACGGGCGGGCCACCCTCGCGGATTTCTATGCGTCGGTCGGACGCTTAGACGAGGCCGTCAATGTTTATCAGGACATCGTCGCTAAGTCGCCGGACTATACGCGCGGGCGCTACCGCCTCGGAGAGATCATGTTGCAGCGTGGCGATACGAAGGGCGCGACCGCGCAGGTTGACGAGGTGCTGAAAAAGAACGGGCACGATATGGAGGGATTGCTCCTGCGCTCGCGTATACGCATGCAGAGCGGCCAGTCCGATGACATCAAAGCAGCCATTGAAGACCTCAAGGATGTTTTGAAGCAGGAACCTCGTAAACGTGCCGGGCTCTATTTTATGGCGGAAGCTAACTTCCGCCTGGGCCGGATCGAGCAGGCGCGGGCCTTTGCCGGCGACCTCGAGAGGTATTATCCGGATTACCTTCCGGCGAAACTCATGCAGGCGCAGATTAATTTGGCGGCGAGCGATCCGAAGGCCGCCATGCGCCTCTCATCCGATCTGATCGACCGCCTCGCCAAGGCTGCGCCCGACAGGGAAACTTCACCGCAACTGCTCGATGAATTGCGGGCGCGAGCGTTCACCTCACGCGGGTCGGCAGAGCTGCAGTTGGGCGATACCAGGGCGGCGCGCCAGGACTTCGGCGCGGCGCGGGACGTGGCGCCCAATGACCCCGGTTCTTATGTCAATCTTGCCGCCGTCGCGCTCGCCGAGAAGAAGCAGGATGAGGCGCTCGGTTTCTATGAACGCGCCCTCGCTATTGACAGCACCAACTTTAATGCGCTAAATGGTCTGATCAACACCTACGCCAGCCAGAACCGTTTGGATCAGGCCCACGCCCGTGTGGACAAGGCCCTCGGCGTGCAGCCCAATAACGCTTCGCTGCACTACTTGAAGGCGCAGGTTTACGGTTATGAGAAGAATGCCCAGGGTACGGAAGCCGAGCTTCGCCACGCGCTCGAGATAGATCAGAACTATTTAGCTGCCTATTCTGCGCTCGGCGCCATGTTCGCCAATATGAATCGGCAGGAAGAGGCCATCAGGGAGTATCGCAAGGTCATCGAAAAGAGGCCCGACGACGCGACCGCCTACACGTTGATCGGTATCCTCGAAGCCAGCCGCCAGAATCATGATGCGGCCATCGAGAGCTACCGCAAAGCTATCCAATGGGACCCGAACGCGGCAATCGCCGCGAACAACCTGGCATGGAGTTACGCCGTTTACGGCAAGGGCAATTTGGACGAAGCCATGCAGCTCGCCCAGGGTGTTGTTCAGAGGTACCCGGACGTGGCCGGTTTCGCCGACACGTTGGGCTGGGTCTACTATAAAAAGAACTTGCCGTCGGCCGCAGTCGATCAGTTGCAGAAGGCCGTCGCCCGCGATGGCGGCAGCCCCACCTATCACTATCACCTGGGGATGGCACTGGCCGATAAGGGCGACAAGATAAGCGCGCGGCGCGAGCTCGAACAGGCGTTGCGCCTGGGCCAGGGAAAAAATTTTGCTGACGCTGATGAGGCACGCAAAGCTTTAGCGACACTTTAAGCCTGACAAGGCTAATGCCTTGCGGGCGGAGGGCAGTTTGAGCCGCCCGCAAGAATGACAATTAAACACTCGTTCCTTAATCGTGGACAGGGGGAGCCGATGAATGTGCGGATCAGCGCCGCCTTCTCGTCTGCATCACGCGGTCGTCCACCGCCTCTGACGGCAGAAGAAAGAAAGCGACGCTTTCAAACACTCGCTTAAATATTGACAAGGGTCACACGAAAAAGGAACTATGGAGGATATTATGAAAACCCACTTGACGATGTTGGCAAAAACTCTTGCTCTTGCTGTTGCCATCATTGCCATTTTCACGCTCAGCCAGGGTGTGGCACGCGCCGATGAGGTTACCGTTGCTGGTAGCAGCAACGGAGTAATTACCGGCGTGCCGCCCTTAACGTTTGTCGGTAACACCTTTTCCGGCACAACTGCGCTCGGCATTGGCTCCTTGAGCGGCCTTAACAGCTTAGGGTCGTTCACTCTTGCAACTAGTCCCCTACAGCCATTAAGCGGGACTTTCACCCTGAATATAACGTTCACGGCGCCGACTGGCATCGCTGGCGGACAAGGCACGACATATACGGCCGAAATCACGGGCAGTGTCTCGCCAACGAAGGATGTTGGGGGAGCGAATATTCACTTCCTTAACCCAGTCATGGACTTCACGTTCAACAATGGAACAACTGCTGGCTCGTTCACGCTGACGGTAGCCGATGTGTTCGTACAATCAGGTGAAACTGCTAACCTGACGGCGGGAATTACCGGCGCTCAACAGAGGCCGATCCCTGAACCGGCCACACTGTTCCTGCTGGGGACCGGGCTGACGGGTCTGGCAGGGGCGGCTCGCCGTAGAATGAAACGCGGACGCTCATAGGAAGAGATGTATGAGATGTCCTTTAACCTGGTGAGGCATCGCGGACAACTCTCTCCTCCGCGATCTTCCCCGGACTTTGAAAACCCATGAATGCGCAGTCCAGGCGTGACGCCTGCCCCCGTTCACGCTCGACGCGCGCCGTGGTCCTGGAGGTCGAAGCCGATGCCGCCAGAGATGACAAGTAGCCTTTAGCGCCCTTGACGCTTCTGGGACGGTTTCGCCAAATGCCCGGTGAAGCTTGTCACGGAATCCACGGGCCGAAGAATCAGATAAGGAGTGCCGCACATGAGTGTCGAATTTCGTCAGCGTACGCCGGGCGAATACCTGCAGTTGGCCTGGAAGCGCAAATGGCTGATCATCCTCCCGGCCGTCGCCATCTTCACCGCCGTCACGTGGGTCGTCTGGCGCCTTCCTAACGTCTACGAGTCAACCACGCTGCTCATCGTCAAGCCACCGACCATCTCCCAGAACATGGTTTCCTCGCTCTCGGATTATGACCTGGGATTACGGATCAGTAATATTGGCCAGAGAGTCCAGAGCCGCTCCGTGCTCGAGCCGCTCATCCTGAAATACGATCTTTACCAGGCCGAGCGGCATAACGGCGACCCGATGGAACTGATCGTCGAGCAGATGCGCAAAGACATCGTCACCGAGGTCGATAAGGGACGTAACGATGTCACCAACGCTTTCAGGATCTCGTACCGGGAGCGCGACCCGCGCCGGACGCAGTTGGTCACGGCCGAGCTGGCGACCAAGTATGTTGATGCGCAGATGCAGGGGACCACGCTCGAGTCGCAGAAGACCAAGGAGTTTTTCGAGCTGCAGCTCGCGGAAGCCAGGAAGCAACTCGATGAGATCGACCGCCAGCGGATCCAGTTCATGACCTCGAACGAGCAGAGCCTGCCGACCATCGTCCAATCGATGGTCGGTCAGTTGACACGACTGGGCGAGCAGCAGAAGGCCTTGATCTCCGAGATCGGCCGGCTGCAGGATAGCCGCACCACGCAGAACAACCAGCTTAACGACCTCAAAGAACAGTCCAAGCGCGACATAGAGGAGATCGCGCGGCAGCTCGGCGAGGTGAAAACGACGCCCGCCTACGGGCAGTTGGTCACCCGCAAAGCCGCGCTCGAAGGCGAGGTGCAGAACATGCGGGCGACGCTCAAGGAGCGGAACCCCGACCTGCGGGGCAAGCAGGCCGAGCTCGATGCCGTCAAGCGCGAGATGAAGCAGATGGAAGAGGACAGCAAGGCGAGGATCGAGGAGATCAGGAAGCAGCGGGAGGGCAACGTTGATATGCGTGTCAACGGCCTCAAGTACAACATCCAAATGCTCGACGGCGAGATCGCCCGCCAGCAGAAGCTGCTCGGGCAAACCAACACCCAGATCAGCGAGCTCGAAGCCAATATTAACCACGTGCCGGGCGTGGAGGTCTCGCTCGAAGCTCTCAACCGCGAATACCAGACGAAGAAGAGCTTCTACGACGACCTGCTCAAGAAAAAGGAGGCGGCCGATCTGAAGGCCGACGTGGCGGCCAACGCGCAGGGCGAAATCATTCAGGTCGTCGACCCGGCGAACCTGCCGCAGAAGCCCGTTGCGCCGAAGCGCTGGATGCTCATGGGGTTCGGCCTCGCGCTCGGCCTCGGAATCGGTCTCGTCTTCGCCGCCGCCTTCGAGGTGCCGCGCCTGATGACGATTCAAACCATCAACGACGCGGAGCACTACACGGGGCTGCCCGTTCTCGTCTCGGTGCCTGAGCTGCTGACGCCGCAGGAGGCGCTCTGGGTCCCTCGGCGCCGCATGCTTCTCCTCGCCGCCGGGATCATTGCGACGCTTGCGAGCATCCCGGCGCTCGCGCTCGCGCTGAAGATGACGCACGTCTTCGAACGCTTCGTCTCGTGAGCACGCGCTCCGGGTCAGACTATCCAATAAAACCGGCGCCGGCGCCCCGGGCTGCCGAGGAGGTTTAAGGAAGAGTGTACAAAGAATTCTACGGCCTGAAAGAGCTGCCATTCGCGCTGACGCCCGACCCGCGCTTCATCTATTTCACGCCGTCACACACCGAGGTGATGGCGAATCTTCACTACGGGATCGAGAGCGGCAAGGGACTCGTGGTCGTCACCGGCGAGGTCGGCACCGGCAAGACGACCATCCTGCGCTGGATCATGCAGCGCCTGGACCGCACAGTCCTGGTCGCCTACGTCTCCAACCCGCGACTGTCCGTGCCGGAGTTTTACCAGCACATCGCGGCGCTGCTCGACGTGCAGCATTGGGAGACAAAGTCCCAGCTTCTCATCGCGCTCGGGAGGCTGCTCGATTCGCGCCACTCGCGCGGCCTGCGCACCGTGCTGATTATTGACGAGGCGCAGGGCCTTTCGCCTTACGTGCTGGAAGAAATTCGCCTCCTGTCAAACTTTGAATCCGACACCGCCAAGCAGTTGCAGATTATCTTGACGGGGCAGCCCGAGCTGCGCGACGTGCTCAACAACCCCGACCTGCGGCAGCTCAAGCAGCGTGTCGCGCTGCGCTGCATTATTAAAGCGCTGCCGAACGTGGGGGAGACGGAGCGCTATATCTCTTCACGCCTTTTGGTCGCGGGCGCGGAGCGGACAGACATCTTCACGCCCGGCGCGCTCGACTACATCTTCCGCTGCTCGGAAGGGATCCCGCGAAATATTAATAACTTGTGCGACAACGCCTTACTGACCGGCTTCGCCGCGGGCGCGCCGGTCATCAGCCGCGCCATTATTGAAGAAGTGGCCGATACGTTCGACATGCTGCCGCGATCCGAGCGCGGCCGGCAGTCGGGCGAAGAGCGCGAAGCCCCGGCGCACATCTTCAACGCCGCCGGGCGCGCCGAATTGTGGGCCGCCGGGACCGGTCACCACCCGAATCAGGCGCCGGAAAGCCCGGCCCCGCACCCGAGGAAAGAAGAGGCGTCGCAGCCGCCGCACGAGACGCCCGGCGCGGACGAGGTCGGCGCGGCTTTTAGTCACTCAAGTATAGCGAGGAACAGATAATGGGCAGAGTTTACGATGCGTTAAGACGCGCGAGCGCCACCGAACAGGGCGGCGCGAGCAAGAAGAAATCTGACGGTCGAGGGCGCCGTAGCGATGGCGCCGAACAAAAGGCAAAGGCCGCCGCGGCGGCCGACAGTGAAACCGAGCATCCATGGGATCACTCACCGCTCTTCGCGCCGCCACCACCGGCGCGGAACGGTTCAGCGTCCACTGCGCACACCGAGGAACGCACCGGGTCGGCACTCTCCGGCGCGAAGGCTTCGCGTGATGCTGGGGCAACTTTGGACGCTGCCGGCTCGACGCGCGCCGTAGTGGAGTTCGTCCCCCAAGACGTCTCCGCGGCGCGCGTCGAACCTCATCTGGTCGCCGTCACACAGCCGCGCTCGCCCTACTGCGAGCAGTTCCGCTCGCTCCGCACGCGTGTGCTTCATGCCGGCGAACGCAGGAAGATGCAGACCTTCGTCGTCACGAGTTCCGGGGTCGGGGAAGGCAAAACGCTGACGGCCCTCAACCTCGCGTGGCTGCTCGCGCAGACGGATGGCGTCCGCGCGCTGCTCATCGACAGCGACCTGCGTCATCCCTGCTCGACGGATTACCTGGGGATTGATCCCTCCACCGGACTCTCGGAAGTCCTGGCCGGTGAGGCGACGCTCGAGAAATCAATCGTCCGTCTGGAGCCGGCGGGGCTGCACCTGCTGCCGGGCGGCGCGGCGCGCGACGACGTGGCGGAGCTCCTCTCCGGGCCGAGATTCGGTCGCGTCATGGCAGAGGTTCGCCGCATGTTCGACTACGTCATCATCGACGCGCCCCCGCTCGGTATTTTCACCGACGCCACCGTGCTTATTAACCGCGCCGACGGCGCGCTCCTGGTGGTCCGCGCGGGCCACACGCGCTACTCGTCGGTCGACCACCTGCTCGAACACCTTCCACGCGAGAGACTGCTCGGCGTCGTGTTGAACCGGGCGGACGAGCAGCTGAATCAGGGCAACTACTATTACCAGCGGCAGTACTATCGCCGCGAGAAGGACGAGCCTACGCCCCCCGCGTCTGACACGCAGGCGGTAGCGAAAGAGAGGGAGGAGGTGGAGGCGGTCTCTTGAGAGCTTCGCGGATCAGTGCGCGCACCGGACTGCTTATTCTCGCCGAAGCGATGCTGCTCTTCGGCGGGATGGTCGCGTCCGTGTATCTGAGACTCGGCGCGCTCGACGCCCGCTACGAGCTGATCGAGCGTCACGGTTTTTATAAGGTCGTGCTCGCGACCTCCTTCTGCCTTGCCGCGTTCTACCTCTTCGACCTCTATGATTTCGTCGTCATGCACGACCGGCGCGAGTTGGTCCTGCGCCTCATGCAGGCGCTCGGCCTCGCCTGGGTCGGGCTCGCGCTCGCCTTCTACGCCTTGCCGCAACTGATGATCGGGCGCGGCGTTTCACTCATCGCGCTGCCGCTCGCGCTGGTGGTCATGGTCGGGTGGCGGGTGTCGATCCATTGGTTCCTCGGCCACCCGGAATTCGGCGAGCGCATCCTGATCGTCGGCGCCGGCCAGCTCGCCGTCGAGACCGCGCGCGAGGCGCTGGAGAGGCGCGACGCCGGCTACCGCATCATCGGCTTTGTCGACGGCGACCCGTCGCTGGTCGGCAAGAGCTTGATCAACCCGCGCGTCATCGGCGTGACGTCGGAGCTGGACGCCATCGTCAGGCGCGAGCACGTGGACCGCATCGTGGTCGCAATCCGCGAGCGGCGCGGACATTTCCCCATCGACGAGCTCTTGCATTTGAGCCTGTCCGGCAACGTCTCTATCGAAGAGTGCGCGTCGTTTTATGAACGGCTGACGGGCCGTGTGCACCTGGACATGCTGCGGCCGTCATGGCTGATCTTCTCCAGTCGCGGGCGGCAGGCGCGGCTCAACGCGCTTGCGCGGGTGGTGATCCACCGCGCCATCGCCCTCATCGGCGCGATCCTTTCGCTCCCCATCGCGGTCCTGGTAGCAGTCCTGATTAAGCTGGATTCTCCGGGGCCCGTTCTCTACAAACAGGAACGCGTCGGGAAAAATGGGCGCCCGTTTGTCGTGATGAAATTTCGTTCGATGCGTGTCGACGCGGAGAAGGACGGGCCGGCGTGGGCGCGCGAGGCTGACGACCGGACGACGCGCGTCGGGCGCATCATACGTAAGGTTCGGGTGGACGAGATACCGCAGTTCTGGAACATCCTTCGCGGTGACATGAACTTTGTCGGCCCGCGGCCCGAACGCCCCCATTTCGTCGCGCAGTTGGCCCAGGAGATTCCCTACTACGAACAGCGCCACCTGATCGCGCCGGGGCTGACCGGCTGGGCGCAGATCAAATACCCGTACGGCTCTTCCATCGAAGATGCGCGGCAAAAACTACAGTATGATCTCTACTACATTAAGAATCAGAACCTTTTACTTGACGCCATAATCCTTTTTGAGACGGTCAAGATCATTCTTTTCGGCCGCGGCGCGCGCTGACGGCCCGTCCCTGAGAGAGTTTCGAGGAGGTTTTTCGCAACTATGAAGACGACCACAGCGCTCAGACGTATCGCGCTCGCGACCGCGCTCGTTGTGACGGTAAACACCATCGCGTTCGCCCAGCAGCCGGCCGCGCCTCAAAAAGATCCGGCGCGGAAGAAAGGCATCACGAGTAAAGTGTCCGGCGATGACGCGAAGTCAGAGAAGGGCGGTTCAAAGGGCGAGGCCCAGGAGCCAGGCTCATCTTCCGCGTCCAAGGAGAGGCTGGAGCCGGACGATACGAACCCGGTGCGTGGCGACGTCCCGGCCGAGATGCAGGCGAACCGCCGCGAGACGATGTCTGAAGAGCAGGCGGCGGTGGTGCCTTACTACAACAACTTCTTCACGACGTACCGCCTCGGCCCGGAGGACGTCATCTCCGTCGCCATCTTCGGCCAGGAGCGCTACTCGAAAACGGGCATTGTGATCCCGCCTAACGGCCGCATCTCTTACCCGCTCATCCCGGAAGGCGTATTTGTCAACGGCAAGACGGTCGAAGAGGTGCAGGACGAGATCACCAAGCGGCTCGACGAATACATCATTGATCCTAAAGTAACCGTCTTTCTTGATAAGGCGATGTCCTATCGGTATAGCGTCGTCGGCGACGTCGCCCAGCCCGGCATCAGACAGATGACCCACCGGATGACCGTCCGCGAAGCGCTGGCGGAAGCAGGCGGCGTGCTCCCGACCGGAGATAAGAAGAAGGTGGTTGTCTTGCGACACCAGGCCGGTGACAACCCCCTCACGCCGATTTACGTCAATCTCTCCGCCATCGAACACGGCCGCGCGCCCGATAACGTGTACCTGGGACCCGGGGATCAGGTCATTGTGCCCGGCAATCGTTTGAAGAAGTGGCAAACGATCATGGGATTCGTCCAGGTATTAAGCTTTGCACGTATCTTTACCGGAGGCTGGTAACTGAACGATGAATGATGAACGCCGAGCTGAAAACGCTTCCTTTTTATTCATCATTGCGGCGTCCATCATTCATCATTAGTAGAGCGATCCTTGCTCTCTTTCAACACGCTGGAACGAGAGTGGGCGCTAAAAATTCGCGTCTCAGACAAAAGGTGAATCGCGATGGGAAAAAGAGCTCCGCACCCTCCGACGGCGTTGGCCCAGTTCATTACCGACAGGCTTCATGAGCTGGGCCTTAAACAGGTGGATTTCTGCCGGCAAACAGGTTTCGATCAAGGATTGCTCTCGAAATTACAGACGTCCGTCATCACGACGATCAACCTGGAAAGTGCGTTGCGCCTCGCCGACGGATTAAAGGTTCCGCCGGGTGACGTCCTCTCCCTCGTCGGCAAAGACGATGCCCATACGCTTCTCAAAAGGCTCTACGGTAACAACGTGTGCGCGCAATGCGCTGGAGAAATCGCCACACCGGAACAGGTGAGATGGATCACAACCGCCGCGCAGCAAGCCTTCACGCTGGGACGCGATG
Source organism: uncultured Blastocatellaceae bacterium (assembly GCA_964383905.1). Taxonomy (GTDB): domain Bacteria; phylum Acidobacteriota; class Blastocatellia; order Pyrinomonadales; family Pyrinomonadaceae; genus CAYLJO01. The sequence goes on along the minus strand of CAYLJO010000099.1, from coordinate 7,298 downwards.
TCTCGCCGGTGCTGGTTCTGCTGCGCCACCTGAGCGCCACCCGCCGCTCGAGTCAGGACGGGGAGCACGCCGCCCGCGACGGCCACTGAGATGAGACGCATGAGGGCAGTAGACGCGGAGAATGGTAGACGCGGAGACGCGGCGATCTGTTTCTCATCCCCTCGTCTCCGTGTCTCCCCTTCTCCGCGTCTTCTCATCTACACTCTCACACTGCTGGTTATGTGCGCTCTCCCGGCGCGTGCGTCGGGCATCTGGGCGCGACAGAAATCGGGGACGCTCGCCTGGCTGCACGCCGTCTATTTCCTGGACCGGAGCCGGGGCTGGGCCGCCGGCGGCAACGGAGCGTTGCTGGCGACGACAGACGGAGGCGCGACATGGCAGGTGATGCGGCGCCCGGCGGAAGACGCTTTACACGACGTCTACTTTTCAGACGCGAAGAACGGGTGGCTGGTCTGTGAGAGAAGCATCTATCTGCTCAAGGCGAAGGACGAGCCGCGCACGTACCTGCTGCGGACGACGGACGGGGGCGCGACCTGGAAGCGCGTGAACGTGATCGGCAGCGATGTTGATGCGCGCCTGGTGCGCGCGGTCTTCACAAGCGGCGGTCGCGGCTGGGCGTTTGGTGAAGAGGGCGTTCTCTACACGACACACGACGGCGGCGCGACCTGGGCCCGGCAGCGCGTGCCGACGCGCCATCTCCTGCTGGGAGGCACATTCATAGACGACGATCAGGGCTGGCTGGTCGGCACCGGCGCGACCATTTTGCAGACCTCGGACGGCGGTGAAACGTGGCGTGCAGGCAAGGTCATGGATTTCGCGGGCGTCCGTTTCAACGCCACATCTTTCGTCAACAGCCGGCAGGGCTGGGCTGTCGGGTCGGAAGGCCATGTGTTTGCCACCGTAAACGGCGGGCTCACCTGGCGCGCTCAGGAATCCAACGTTAACACCGACCTCTTGGACGTAAAATTTTTAGACGCCAAAGAAGGATGGGCCGTCGGCAGCGAAGGGACTGTGATTCATACTGTGGACGGCGGCGCACACTGGGTTACGGAGCCGAGCGGCACGACACACCCGCTTGAACGCGTATGCTTTATTAGCCGTGAACACGGCTGGGCGGTCGGTTTCGGCGGCACTGTCATCGCCTACGCCGCTAATGCCCCGGCGCGGGAGCCGAAATTAAAAAGTCAAAATTGAAAATCCAAAAGAGACTTGTTCTTAATTTTTCCTTTCACCCATTTTCCTTGAGGGTGTGGTAATGCAAGGTAAGATGCCAGACCGGAATTTACGCGCCGGCGCGCGTCCCGATCGCGCCCCCCACCTTTTGCTGAATATAATGCTGGCGTTCGGCCTCTGCGCCGTGGCAACGGCGCGGGCCCAGCAGAGCGATGCGGCGCAGAGTAAAGATAAGGGCGCACGCGGCCATCAGGTGCCGGTCAGCACAAGGACACGCACGCGTCGTGTCACGAAAGCCCCATTTGCATCTAAAAGCTCTCCGGCTGGTGAGGGTGCGACCGAAGGGACAAGCTCCGCGAGCACGACGTCAGGAAAGCATCCGGCGGTGATAGTCGACATTGGAGACCCGCCTCCGATGCCGGCGGATACGCGCGGCCGCGACCGCATCAGTGCTTTGCGAGAGCAAATCAGGGATGCCGGTAGCGAAGATGAGCGCGTGCGTCTCGAGCGCATGCTCGTCGAATATCTCATCGGACTGGAAAGAAACCAGGAGGCCATTACCGAGCTGCGCTTAATGATGCGCGAAGAGCGTTTCGACCCCCATGGCTTCTACAACATCGGCAACGCGCTCGCGCGTCTCGGGGATTCCGATACGGCCGTTGACGCTTACCGCAAAGCGATCGGCCAGCGTCACGGCAATTATTCGCGCGCCCTCAACAACCTGGGCGTCGTGCTGCTGCGGACCGGGCGCTGGAACGAGGCCTACGACGCGCTCGTCTCGGCCCTCAAGCTGGAAAATTTTAGTTACGCCGAGGCCAGTTACAATCTGGGCCGCCTCTACGCGGCGCGCGGCGAAGCCGATCTGGCAATCCGTGAGTGGAGCCGCGTCCTCCTCGTCCAGCCCGACCATGCTGACGCGGCGCTCGCGCTCTCTCGCGCTTACGCTGAAGACGGCAATCCTCAACGCGGCATCGCCGTCCTCGACGCCTGGACCAGACGCAACGGCGCCAACAGCGAAATCGCGGCGATGCGACGCCTGATTATCTCTGACTTGCCCGCGGGCAGGATTAAAGGCTCCGCCTCGTCAATCCCGCCGCTGCGCCCGCTCGCCATCGACCGAGAGACTTACGACCTGCTACAGCATGCGCGGGCCGCCCGTGAGGCCGGACTTGATGAGGAGTCTATCCAGTATTACCGCCGCGTGCTCTCGCGGCGGGGCGGCTTATTCCCGCCCGCCAACCTTGAGCTCAGCTATGTGCTCATTAAGTTGAAACGGACGGACGAGGCGATGGCGAGCCTCCAGAATCTGACGGAAAAAGAGGGCGCGCGCTACCCCGTGGCCTACTACCACCTCGGCCGGCTGTACGAGAATTCCGGCCAGTTGAGCCTCGCCGAAGAGGCTTACAGGCGCGCCGCCACGGCCCCGGCCGGCGAGACTCCGCAGTTCCTGCTGGACGTGAGCCGCGTCCGCGAAAAGCAGGGGAACTTTGCCGGGGCGCTTCAGGCCATGGAATCTTACGTGCGTATCAACGAACACGCGGGCCAAACACCCGAATGGGCCGCCGACCGCCTCGCTCAACTACGTCAGAAGGCCGCTGCCTCAGCCAGGCAAACCTCTGCGCCCAAACGGTAACGTTAATTCTTCTACCCGAGTCCCCATCCTCATCGGGCAGCGCGTAGACGCCGCGTGCCCGGAGTTCGATAGCTGCCATGCTGTTTAGTAATCGCCGGCCTTGGGCTCGCACCTCTGCATAAGACGCTGCTGCGGTTGATGATTAAATATTGCTTTGCATGATCCCCAAATCCCCGCTTTCCTGGCAATTAATATTTTTCATGACAGGGATTACAATAATGAATTAGACATATCATAACCTATGCCCTATCATTTTCCTGAGGTTAACTGCGAACTCAGACCTTTTTTATGGGGTTTTAGGCAAGTATGGCAAAACGATCCTTCCCAGCCCGGCCGGGCCGCTTCATCAGTGGCGAGGAGGCTGATTCCAAGCCCCGGCTGATGCAGGCGGTTAACCGCAAGATCAGCTCCTCGCTCGATTTAAATGAGGCGCTCGACTTCATCGTCGATGCCGTTAGAGAGGCGATCCCCTCGGATGCGGCCGCCATCTACCTCTTCGACTCAGAGAACCAGGCGATCAAGTATTTTGTCGGGCGCGGTTACAGCGACTCTGAGCAACGGGAGCTTCCCCTCAAAAGCCTGTGCGGGATTGTCGGGTGGGTGATCATCTCCGGTGAGAGCGTGCTGGCCACGGACGTCGTGGAGCACCCCTACCATTTGAACTGCCGGGCGGGGACGCGCAGCCAGTTGACCGTCCCGATCATTAATGAAGATAAGATCATCGGGGCATTCAACCTCGAGAGTGACCGGCCCGCCAATTTCACCGAAGAGGATCTGGAGTGGCTCAGGGTGCTCGCCACGCAAGTCGCCATCTCAATTGAGATGACCTTGCTGCATCAGGGGTTGATCGAGAAGAAACGGTTAGAGGAGCAGTTGCGCATCGCGCGCGACGTGCAGCTGAGCCTCCTGCCCGGGGCGGCCCCCCTGGTGGAGGGGCTCGACATCGCCGGCCTCAACATCCCCTCGGAAAGCGTCGGCGGCGATTACTTCGACTTCATCCCCATTGTCGATGGTCACCTCGGTTTGGTGATCGCCGACGTGGTCGGGAAGGGCATCCCCGCCTCACTGATGATGGCGAGCTTCCGCGCCTTCCTGCGCGCCGAGATCAGGAACAATTATGCCATCGGCACCATCTTCTCGAAGGTCAACAATCTGCTCAAGGAGGGCCTCCAGCCGCATCAATTCGTCACCGCCTTTTACGGGGTGCTCGATCTTAGGAGGCAGCGGCTGACCTACAGCAACGCCGGTCATCAGCCGCCGATCCTGCTCAGGTCGGGCGAGCCTCAGAGCTACCTGTCGGACGGGGGAGCGGTGCTGGGTGTCTTTGAGGATACGACTTATCAAGAGGGGTTCATCGATTTAGCGCCGGGGGACATCCTGGTGCTGTATACGGACGGCGTGGTGGAAGCGGAGGACGAGGCGGGAGAGATGTACGGGCGCGAGCGGCTGGAAGAGTCTGTACATGCTCATGCGGATCTGGGCGCGATGGAGTTGTGCCAAGCCGCGTACGCGGAGTTGCTGCGTTTTACCGGGGGCCGTGGTCTGCCGGACGACACAACGATCATGGTGGCGAAGATACTGGACCGAGGTCTGTGAGGGCGCGGTTTAAGCAGACCTTTGATGGGAACTCTTTGATACTGTTCTCAACTGCTATACCAAGTGGCCTTCAATCGCACGACAAAGGTCATTAAGGATGAGTGATGACAAAAAAATAACAGAACTTGAGGGAGGACACGTAAGGTGCCTTCACATGTACTCCCGAGCAACTGCCGTGCAGGATTTCGGCTGGGTTGACTGTGCCCGGGCCTGACGTTCCCCACCCGCCAGAAGCGTGAACATGAAGGTTGCGCCCTGATCCTTGTCCGGTGATCTGCCCCTTCATCAGGAGGAACTAACTGCGTTTCGACCCTCAGGCACTTTGTTTATCACTTCTATGGCCAACGGAGTCGTGCTCACCGCTCCCATAAATAACAGCGCCCACCCTATTCCTTGCGGGTGGGGCGGCAATCGTCGCCATCGCGGCGCTTCCGACGGCTGCCTTAGAGCTCCGACCAAAATCTAAAGATTTCTCGAGTTCACTTAGGCCGAAGACAGGAGTCTTCGGTGGCATTGACGTGCTGGTCAACCATCCCGCTTTACCACGAAGGTGGTACACCGGCATTCCGCCGACAGTGGTAGCAAAAAAACACTCGATCCCGTGATGTATTCTCCGGTGCGGATCGCGCATAGTGTAGCCGACCAAGGAAGTCACTGGCTCAGGGCGAAGAGTCCTTTCAACGGTAAATAGAGAGGCGACCTCGTTTCGCAGGGTGGCCGGGGCCACACCGAAGGTTTTTAGAGCAACGATTTAACGAATCTCAGCGGAGAAGCAGTGAGGTGAGCGAAATATGAACTCATTAATAAAGGTCATAAAACGTAAGCAGGACGAGGATTCAGACGGGTCGAAGGCTTCCGAGGGCGCGAAGTCGGTCGAGCGAAGCACGCGTGAAATGGTGAGCACAGTTAAGAGTTGGATAGCCGAGTTACAACAAAGGAAGCGCGCTCATGGCAGTTGGTTTCCCCGTCCGCCTGTCGAGTAAGAGGTCGTTCAGATAATCCGCGAGATTACATTAATGCAAAGACGATCGGATTACAGCAAAGTCGCGCCCGGTTCAGTGCAGGCGATGAACAAGTTATAGAAATATGTTGAAGAGTCGAGGTTAAATCTTCGATTCAGACAGAATGATCAAGCAGAAAAAAATGTTTTGAGAAGCGCCGACATGAATCAGACGATTGAATCGACAAATAAAGTGCGTGTCATTGAAGCATTCGACACGCCGTTTAATAAGCGCGACTACGTAGCCGCTGAGCGCTACTGGTCGCCCAACTACATCCAGCACAGCGCTCATATCGCGCCTGGTCGCGAAGGCCTCTTCAGTCTGGTCAGGGGCATTCCCCCGACGTTGAAATACGAACACGGAACGATCGTAGCCGAGAGAGATTTTGTGATCGTCCACGGTCGATTTTCGGGCATCGGCTTGCCCGTGAACTGGATTGCGGCAGATGTTCTTCGCATTAAGGACGGGCTTCTGCTGGAACACCGGGATGTGATCCAGGACGAAGCGTCGCGCGAGACTTCCAAGAGCGGCCTTCCCGATCGGCGACAAATTTAACGACTATCAACTCCATGGGTGGTTCACAAACAACACAGGAGACCAAAACATGCGTGTCTTCGTCACCGGTGCTACAGGCTTCACCGGCTCTGCCATCGTTCAGGAGCTAATCGGCGCGGGCCATGTAGTTAGGTGCGGTGAAGATGGGCGGGCGCAGTGGTACCAATGAAGATGGCTTAGGAGGATGACATGGACAGGAAGAATGTGACTCGAGAGGCAACGCGTGGCGAAGAGGGCAGCCCCGGCGAGACCAGTCGGGGAATGAGCCGCCGCCGCTTCGGCAAGGTCGCCCTTGCCACCGGCGCAGGACTCCTTCTGCCCCGACCTTCCCTTGGACTCGGGCTGGAAGCCGCGGCGCACGCGTTCAAGCCGGTGTCGAGCGCCGCCACGAACGTGGTGCTGGTGCACGGAGCATTCGCCGACGGCACGAGTTGGAGCCGCGTGATCCCGTTGCTCGCCGCGAAGGGCTTCAACGTCATGGCGGCGCAGATCCCCTTGACGTCGCTGGCCGACGACGTCGCCACGACGCGGTGCATTCTGGCGAAGCAGACCGGCCCGACAATTCTCGTCGGGCATTCGTACGCGGGCATCGTGATCACCGAGGCGGGCAACGCACCGAACGTGGCAGGCCTTGTCTACGTCTCGTCGTATGGGCCTGCCGAGGGAGAATCACATGATGATCTGGTGAAGAAATATCCCGCGCCGTCGGGCGCACCTGCGCTCGCGCTGGATGGCGACGGCTTCCTCTGGATCATGCGAGACAAGTTCCGCCAGACCTTTGCCCATGACGTCGACGTGCCGCAGGCTCTGATCATGGCCGCCGTGCAGAAGCCCGTGGCCAAGGCACCGTGCTGGAGTGTCCCGATTGGCCCCGCGGCGTGGAAGTCGAAGCCCTCCTGGTTTCTCGTCTCGACCGACGATCACCTCATCAATCCCGACCTTCAGCGATTCATGGCGACTCGAATGGGCGCAACCGTCACGTCCGTGGCATCGAGCCACGCCTCGTTGGTCTCTCATCCGACGCAGGTAGCGGATCTCATCGTCCAGGCGGCAGGCCGTGTCTGATGAGAGTCCAGGCCGGTCGGTCGCAGTTCTGGAAGACGCTCAGCATGCCCTTCTACGGCTACGACCGGCCCGCCGCGCTTGCCGTCCGCCCGACTGGCCCGGCCGCCACGCCGGCCTCACCGCCGATCGCAACTTTGTCACCTAAGAGACCGTTCAATCCCTGTTCATTCATCACCAGTAAAACATAGTCAGTCTTGTCTGCTCCGATCTGTGCTCCGAAAGAACTGCATCTATAGCGAGTGCGCGGCCGGGCGAGTGCCTCTGATCTCTGCGGC
>CAYLJO010000098.1:0-22153 GCA_964383905.1 uncultured Blastocatellaceae bacterium | reverse complement strand
TTCACCTCTTCAGAGGAGTATGAAAACTTGTCCCTTAAATAGAACCATAATAAATGGCATCAGAAATTAGACTTGCCGGCCTACTGATCAGGATCAACCGCCGCCTGGTCTTGAAGGGCCGGGCGATTACGACGTGACCAGTAGAGGTAAACGGGCAGCCCGATTGCAATCAGCGCAAGCCCGGCGAATGCTTGAAGTGGCGTCGTCAGCAGTGTGTTGATCAGCAGCCACGCCGTCACGAGAAGAAATATGATTGGTACCACCGGATAACCCCAGGCGCGATAGGGGCGCTCGGCATCCGGCATCCGTCGGCGGAAGATAAAGACTGAGGCGGTTACCATGCCGTAGACAATCCACTCGGCGAAGATCACATAATCGGTCAGCGTATCGAATGAGCCCGAAAGCGCCAGCACGCCGGCCCAGACGCCCTGCACGATCAGCGCCCCGACGGGAACATGCGTGCGCGGTGAGAGGCGGGCGAGGTTTTGAAAAAAGAGGCGGTCGCGCGCCATCGCATAAGGGACGCGCGCACCGGTTAGGATCGAGGTGTGGAGAGTGCCGAAGGTCGACGAGAGCAGCGCGGCGGCGATCAAACTGACGGCGAGAGGGCCTAAGAACTTGCGGGCAACTTCCGTCGCCACGGAAGAGGCCGCGGGGACGTCGGTAATCTCTGCCGGAGTGAGGACATAAAAGTAGGCGATGTTGACAAAGACATAGAGTAAGCAGACGACGATCATCCCGCCGATCAGCGCGAGCGGGAGGTTGCGCTGCGGATTTTCGACTTCGCCAGCGACGAGCGTCAGATTATTCCATCCGTCGTAGGCCCACAGCGCGCCAAGTATCGCCGCGCCAAATCCTGCAAGCCCGACGCGTGCCGCGGCACCCACGCCTTCACATGCGCCATCCGTAGCGGTCATTGCCAGATGCGTCAACCCGCCGCCGCGCGCAAACAGAAATGCGCCGGCGCCCACCCCCAGCACGAGCGCAATCTTAATTCCTGTAAGCACCGTGGCGACCGCGCCGCTCACCTTGACAGCGGCACAGTTAATGAGAGTAACAATGACGATGGATGCGAGCGCGACCACCTGCAAATGGCCGAAGGGAATCCGGTTGCCCAACAGAGTAAGCGTAAAATAGTTTCCGTTAAGGGCGCCGCGTGTGAGGACGTTGAGGAAGATCGCGAAGCTCACGCTAAGCGCCGCCTGCGAGCCTGTCTTGCCGATGAAGATCTGCATCCAGCCGTAGAGAAAACCGGGGCCCCTGCCGTAAGCCTCGCGTACAAAGACATACTCTCCGCCCGCCCGCGGCATCATGGCGGCCAACTCGGCGTAGGTGAGCGCGCCGGCCAGTGAGAGCAGACCCGCAAAGACCCAGACGGCGATGACCATCGCGGGCGAGCCGACATTGCACGTCATGACGCGCGTCTTGAGAAAAACACCCGTTCCGATCACATTACCGACGACAATGGAGATAGCGGCGACCAGACCGAGGCCGCGAATGAGCGTGATGTGGCCGGGATGTGGCATCGTTGGTTTCGGGTTTGAGTTTCGAGCTCTGAATCGGCTTTTAACGCGGGACTCGAAACTCAAGTTACCATTGATCGCACGCAACCAGATCCTCGTAGGCGTCACGACGACGGATTAAATCGACGCGGCCACCTCCCCGTATCATCAGGGCGGCGGGCAAGGGGCGACCGTTATAGGGGAACATTTGGGCGAGCGAGTACGCCCCGCTATTGAGCAGAGCAAGGACCTCGCCGGGACGGACGCCGGCGGGAAGCCGCCGGTAGTCGGGCAGCCGTCCGCTGCGCTCGATATCGAAGTAAACGTCGCCGGAATCGCAGAGCGGCCCGGCGACTTTGTATTCCGTTTCCGGGGGCTCATCGGCGCGCGACGCGGAAATGAGATGGTAGTACCACTTATAGTTGTTCATCGACAGTAGGAGATTATAGCCGGCGTCGGTCAACAGCCACATGTCGCCCGTCTCGGGCCGCCGCTTGACGTTGCGGACAGTCGTAAGTACCAGGCCCGCGTCTGCGATCACACTCCTTCCGGGCTCTAGCAGGATGGTGACGCGGTCGAGCAGGTGCTCGCCGTCGGCCGCACGCGCCGACTCGCGTGCGACGCGGAGCGCGGCGGCGAGTACCTCTGAAGGTTCGAGTTCCGCGCCGAGCATGTCGCGCTCGTGCTCGGGGAGTTGGTCGGCCTGCGAGCGGTCGCGCAGGTAGTTGACGGGTATGCCCCCGCCGAGGTTAATGTGTTCAAGCGTGTGCCCCGTCTCGCGATAGAGGGTGACAAGATGCTCCCACATGCTCTTGAAGGCAGCGGCGAACGGCTCGACGTCAGGCGTTTGCGAGCCGACGTGAATATGTATGCCGCTGACGTGTAGAAGATTCGGGTGGCGCAGGGCACGCCGGAACGCATCGAGCACCTCGGATGACGAAATGCCAAACTTGGAGGTGAGCAGCGCGGTCTGTAAACCTAGATGCGAGCGCGTGCCGATCTCCGGCACAAGGCGTAGCGTAACATTCGCGCGGTGGTTGAGCCTTCCGGCAGCCGCTTCAACCAGCTCGATCTCGTAAGTGGAATCCACATTGATCGAGTAGATGCCAGCGCGTACGGCCTCATCCAGTTCATCATCGGTTTTGCTCGTGCCGTTGAAGATAATCTGGTCGGGCCGAAAGCCCACGCGCAGCGCCTTGTAAAGCTCGCCGCCGCTATTGACTTCGACGTCGATGCCCGCGTCGCGTACCGCGGCGAGCACGGCCATATTGGAGTTGGCTTTTGAGGCGTAGCAAAATTTGACCGGGCGCCCGACCACGCCGGCGGCCCGCTTAAGCCGCTCGATGTTCGAGCGTATGCGCAGCTCAGAGAAGACAAAAAGTGGGGAATCGTACTCTTGAACCAGCGCCAGCGCATCCACGCCGTTGATGCTCAGGTGGTTGTCGCGCGTTTCCAGGTAGCCGGGAATTGTCCAGGCCGGGGAAGACACGCCCCGTTGTGATGACATGAGATAAAGCTCCGCAAAAATTGGTCTAAGTGAATGATGGATAACGCGAGCGAAGATAATCTGCCTGTCCAAAGAGCGTCAAGCCCAGGGCCTCAAACAGAATAAAGTTTATACATATGTGGCCAGCGTGACGGATAAGTGATCTATTCGTGGGGGCAGCGTCACAATGAACCGCTAAAGCCAGGGGATGTTCAAAGTAGAAGTTTGGGATAACCTTGCCGTTGACATCGCGTAAAACAGTCGACGGCAGTGACTGTGGTGGATAAAAGGCACGATTCACGGGTGAGTTTAGCGCCCGTATGTGGTTGTCATGAATCTGTTTACGCAGGAATCTTCATGATCGCATACTCTCATCAAGACCATGCCCCTTGTATCGATACGGACAGGGCTAACTCTGTAGCTGAAGCATCAACTCGACGGGGTTCCAGTAGGCCCAGAGTTTCTGAATCTTGCCGTCTTCGTTGATCTCGAAAACGTCGATGCCTTCAAAACGGACCTGACGGCCATTCTTACCCACACCGCGGCCCGCCCACTTGACCGCCGCCCCGTTGCCCGCAACAAAGACGTGTTCTTCCGTTAGTCCCACCTCCTTGAACGTTCCGATGATATTGTTGAAGAACTGGCGTAAGGCTTCGTGGCCTTCGATTGGCGGGCTATCCACCGGGTCGCGGCTGACGGCATCCCCGGCAAAGCTGGCGACACAGGCTTCAACGTCCATCTTTCGTACGGCGGCAAAGTATGCGGCCACGGCCCTCGAAACGATTTCCGGTGACATCTGATTAATCCTGTCTCCTTCCTCGCTCGCGCTCGACCAGAACGCGACGCAATATTTTCCCCGAAGCAGATTTTGGAATCTGCTCGATGATCTCGACGCGCCGAATTCTCTTATGCGGCGCGACGCGCTCCGACACGAAGCCCATAATCTCTTCAGCCGTCACACCGGCTTTCGGCACGACAAAAGCCTTCGGCACTTCTCCGGCCTCCTCATCGGGGCTGGGGACGACGGCCGCATCGGCAATACACGGGTGCGCAAGAAGCACCGCCTCCAGCTCCGCCGGCGCGACCTGAAAAGCCTTGTACTTGATAAGCTCCTTGACGCGATCCACGATGTAGAAGTGGCCGTCCGCGTCAGCGTAACCGATATCGCCTGTGTGAAGCCAGCCGCCGGCATCGATTGTTCGTGCCGTGTCCTCCGGGCGGTTGAGATAGCCCCTCATGATCTGCGGGCCTCGTACACAAATCTCGCCTTCCTCGTTTGCGCCCAGCTCGACGCCCGTTTCCGTGTCCACAATTTTGCATTCTGTGTTCGGAACACACGTGCCGACCGAGCCGGGCTTAACGAGCGACGGGTCGACCGGGCTGGCGTGAGTCGCGGGGCTAGTTTCAGTCATACCGTACCCCTGCCGGATTAAACAATCCAACCGTCGGGAGCAGGTTAAAGAGACGTTTGCGCCGAGCGGAGCGGCCCCGGAGAAGATCGTTCTCAGTTCTGAAAGGTCGAAGCTGCTGACTACAGGCTGCTTCGCCAGCGCCAGCACGATCGGCGGCACAAGGTGAGCAAAAGTTACCTTGTAATCCTGCAGCGCCCGGAGGAACCCTTCAATCTCAAAGCGAGGCATGATCACGATGGTTGCGCCCGCCTGAAGGCCCATGTTCATGATCACGTTCATGCCGTAGATGTGGAAGAGCGGGAGCACGCAGATTAAAGTGTCTGCCCCCGTTGCGCAATCGACCGTTTCCATCTGTACGATGTTGGCGACCAGATTATAGTGCGTGAGCATCACTCCTTTGGGGAGTCCTGTTGTCCCGCTTGAGTAGGGGAGTGCGACAACATCCTCGCGTGGGTTGATTTGGGCCCCCGGCACCTGACCGTCACTCTGGCCCAGGACGGCAAAAGGTGTCGCATCCTCGGCATCGCCAAAGACGAAAACCTCTTCAACGCCTGCTGCAGCGGCCGCCTTAAGGGCTTTGCCCAACAACGACGGGGCCGTCAGCAGGTACTTCGCGCGCGCGTCGTTGAGTTGATTGGTTAGCTCCTCCGCAGTGCAAAGCGGGTTAATCGTCGTATTGATGCCGCCCAGGAATGAAACGGCGTGGAAGGCGATGGCGAACTCCGGCACGTTGTAGCTATAGATAGCGAAGACATCACCTTTTCGCAGACCGCGCCGCGCCAGGCCGATTGCCACGCGCCGCACAGCTTCAGCGAGTTGCCCGTAAGTGATGATGCGCCCCGTCTCTCCGTCGATGAGCGCGGGCTTGCTTTCAAGCTCGTGTGCCCGCCGCAACACCAACGGCGTGAGCGGGACTTCTGGAATTGTGATGTCAGGATACGGGCTGCGGAAAATCATGTGTTGCTCCTCGCGCGCAATGGGCGATGGCTACAAAATCTGCGGCTGCTCGTTCGCTTGCTTTGAAATTCGCTTCCGCTGGCAATCCGGCGAGAAGAAAAGGGTCGCGCTTAGGAACAAGTTTACGCCGAGCCGATGACCGCCTCGTATCATACAATATATATTGACTTTAACTTCGCCGAGGGTGTACCCGCACAGGCTCCGATCTCATCACTTGAGAGGAAGATTAAATGTCTGTATCACGGGCCCACGCTTTGACTATTCTGTGTCTCGCCACTTATTTCAAAGGTGTTGACTTTATCCGCGAATGCAAGCGACAGGGGTGTCGCGTCATTCTCCTGACGAAAGATAAGCTACTCGAAGAATACTGGCCTCGCGAGAGTATAGATGACCGTATCGGCGTGCCGAACGATGCCGGATCCGACATATTGATTCAGGTTGTCAATCAACTTGCGCGCCGGCAAAAACTTGATCGCGTTGTCGCACTCGAAGAATATGATGTCATCAACGCGGCACTGATCCGCGAACACTTGTGCATACCGGGCATGAGCGGTACGACGGCGCGCGTCTTTCGTGACAAACTGTTAATGCGCGTCAAGGCGCAGGAGATTAGCATCCGCGCGCCGGAGTTTGTACATGCGCTCAATTACGAAGATATCGGCGCGTACATGAATTGCGTACCGCCGCCGTGGGTCCTCAAACCGCGCTCTGATGTTTCCGCCATCGGGATCAAAAAGTTGTCTAACCCCGAAGAGGTCTGGCGCACAATTGAAGAGCTTGACGCGCGCGAGCACCCGCACGAGCGGTCTCCGTACTACCTGCTTGAGCAATTCATTGCCGGTGATGTTTATCACGTGGATTCGCTCGTCGCAAGCGGCGAGGTGATATTTGCCGGTGTCAATCGCTATGGTCGCCCGCCGATGAGTGTGGCCCATGAAGGAGGCGTTTTTCTCTCCTCTACGGTCGAATGCGATTCGGATGATCGTAAAGCCTTGTTGGCGATAAATCGTCAGCTATTGATCGGTCTCGGCCTGACGCATGGCGCGGCGCATGCCGAATTCATCAAGGGTTATGCGGACGGGAACTTTTATTTTCTCGAAGTCGCCGCGCGCGTTGGCGGCGCGTATATCGCAGAAACTTTAGAGGCGGCGAGTGGTATCAATCTCTGGCGCGGGTGGGCGAGGATCGAAATAGCGCGCGGCGAAGGTCATAACGCGGTCCGCCCGTCATCCGAGGAATACAGTGGCATCGTGCTTTCTCTGGCGCGGCAGGAATACCCTGATACTTCTGCTTACACCGACCCCGAGATTGCTTACCGCGTCAAAAAACGCTATCACGTCGGGCTCATCGTGCGCTCGCCTGAACATCGCCGCGTGTTGGAGTTATTGGAGCAGTATGCGCGGCGCTTCGCGAATGATTTTATTGCTGTTGTGCCGCCTCTTGAGAGACCTGGGTAGGTTCCCGTCCAAGCGGATGGACAATTACGACTGATCAAACCTGAACCAGCGGCCAGATATCTACCTTCAAAGACTCGGCGTAATGGAGCACGGGAGCGCCCGGTGGTGCCGGTAGCCCGTGCGATTCAACCATTGTCGAGTCATAGGAAAGCAGATCAGCCTTATGTAAGGGCCATGGTTGGTGAAAGATCCGGCAGCGATAAATCTTAGCCCGGTGAGCGGCGTAGAGGCAGTAACGCTCCGTCAAGAAAAAGTCCAGCGAGCCGGGACGTGATGCTGGCAGCGGGTTGCCAAAATTCCAAGTCGCGGCAAAGCGCGCGGGGGGCGCAGATGCATGGGTGCGGGTTGAATCGTAGGTGATGGTTCGGTTCTGCTGTTTTAGGCTCATGCGGGCGTTGAAATACGGCAAGTTAAAGAATTTGCGCGCCGCCCAGACCGCGGTACGATTATTGGCGTCCAATGAACAGAACCAAACTCCCGGCGCCCCGTCGAAATGCACATAGGTTCGCACATTCAGTTCATGAAATGCGCTCAACCCAGGGATTGGTGGGGTGAAGCTTGGCCGTACGCCCCACATCGTGAACGGCACGAGGCCGACCCATGCTCGACCCTCAAACGTGTCAATGGTTAAGCGCTCAGGGATTAACGGGCGAAGCAGTTCTGCCGCGATGGGCCAGTGTATAAACAGGAGCTTGCCCCAGAACTGGCGCATTACCGGCCAGCCGTTGGGACGAGTGCGAATTGATAGGCGATCAATATCCTCGGAGCTTGCTCCTGTCATATGACCCGTGTGTTACAGCACTGCTAGCCGCAAGCCCGTAGATTAGCGGGCAAGCTAGCGAGGCTTCCGCTCGCCCTACTGATGCTTTCCGGTCGGACACTTGAGTGTCTAAGTTGCCGGCTTGAGGTGCGCATCGAACCATCCGAGCACGGTGTTGTACCAGAGCTCAGAGTTCTGCGGTTTCAAGATCCAGTGACCTTCGTCAGGGAAGTACAGGAGCTTAGACTCGACACCGCGCCGCTGGAGCGCTGTGAACAGCTGTAACCCTTCGGTCACAGGAACGCGGTAATCGAGCTCGCCGTGCGTGACAAGGAGCGGCGTCTTGAAATTTTTCACGAACATGTTTGGTGACCATTTCGTGTACAGCTCGGGGTTATCCCATGGAGTCCCCTTGAACTCCCATTCGGGAAACCATAATTCCTCAGTCGCGCCGTACATGCTCGTCAGATTGTAGACGCCCGCGTGTGATACCAGGGCCTTGAATTGAAAACGCGGGTCGTCGTTGTGCCCTTCGATCCAATCGACCATGTAGCCGCCAAAACTACCTCCCGCCGCCCCGATCCGGGCGCGGTCGACGTAGCCGAGCGACAGGACATGGGCCACGCCATTCATGATGTCGATATAAGCTTTACCGCCCCAGTCACCGGAGATTTCGTCGACGAACTCCTGCCCGTAACCCGTCGAACCGCGCGGGTTCGGCATCAAGACGACGTATCCGGCGGAGGCGAACGTCTGCGGATTCCAGCGATAACCCCAATTATTTTCCCACGCCCCCTGCGGCCCGCCGTGAATCAAGACGATCATTGGCCACTTCTGGGCCGGCGTAAAGTTTGCGGGTTTAACCATCCAACCACTCACTTTTGCGCCGGCCGCGCCTTCCCAGGTCACTTCCTCCGCCGGTTGGAGGTTGAAGCCGGAGATGAAAGCATCATTGGTCGACGTGATATGTGTGACTCGACTTCCGTCCGCGCCGGCGCGGAAAATCTCGTTCGGTCGCGTCAAGCTGTTGCGTGAGAAGACGAGCGTTTTGCCGTCTGCCGTCACCTGCACGTCATCGTTGAAGGCATCGGGAATGATCTTCCTGATCGAGCCATCGCTCAGAGAGATTACGTAAACAGGCTGGAGGCCGCGCTCCACGGCGACAAAGTAGATCTTCCGGCTGTCGGGTGAGAAGGTGAAGCCATCAACCCAGGCATCGAATTTTTCCGTAAGCGAACGCGACTGCCCGCTCCGGCGATCATAGAGCATCAAGCGCCAGCGGTCGCTCTCAAAGCCGGGCTTCGTCTGCGCGCGGTAAGCGATATAACGACCGTCGGGCGAGTAGAGCGGAGAGGCATCATTGCCCGGGTTGCTGCCGGTGATGCTGCGGGCTTCGCCGCCGGCCACCGGAACTAAAAAGATGTCGCCGTTGGTCGAAGTCGCCTCGACTTTATCCCGGTTACTCGCAAAGGCCAGCTCTTTCGAATCGGGCGAGAAAGCGTAGTCGGGCGGGCCGCCGAGGCTGAACGGCGGCGCGTCGTAGTCACCGGGAGTGAGGTCGCGCTCCCCGCCACCCTCGCTCGAGACGACAAAGATGTGGCTGCGTTTGCCCTCCTTCCATGAGTTCCAGTGACGGAATAGCAACCGGTCGGTGATCCTTGCTTTAACCTTACCCTCTTCCGCCTGCTGCGACCGCTTCCTGTTACAATCCTCCGTGGCGCATTCAGGATAAACATCTGAGGTAAAGGCGATCAGCTTCCCGTCACGCGACCACACAGGGTCGCGTGCCCCGGTCGAGATATTTGTCACCTTTTTGAGCGCGCCGCCCGACACATCAATGGTCCAGATTTGCGGGCCACCCTCGCGAGCGGAAACAAAGGCCAGCCTACTGCCGTCAGGCGACCAGCGCGGCGAGCTTGACGATTGCGCGGCATCTGTGAGTTGTTTTGGCTCTCCGCCTTCAATCGCTACTAGATAGACTTGAGTCTTACCACGGTTCGCCGACTTGTCCATATCCGTGACGGTGTAAGCGATCATCCGACCATCAGGCGAAACCTGCGGATCAGAGACACGGCGAACTCTAAGCAGGTCGTCAATCGTGAACTGGCGCGCCGTTTGACCCGGGGCGGCCACTGCGAGCACAACGATGACGATAAAGACTGAGGTAATCAAGCGCTTCATAATATGTTTATTCCTATTGACTTCGAATTTCGGAGAGCAGTTTCATTATCACACTAAATTATGTGAGATGCATCTTTCGGCGGATCCCGGGCGGCAGCAGGCCGGGGCGTGAGGGAGGTCACCTCTCACCCGAGCCCACGTCGGCGCTTGGGCCTACTGCCATCTTTAGTTCAACTTATCTTTCGCCGAAAGGTGCGCGATGGTCGCGCCCCAGCCTCCCGCTTCGGGCGGCGCGTCCGTCCAGTCTTCCACAAAAGAAGTGCGCGCGAGGATGCTGCGCACCATCTCGCGTTGCACGCCGACGCCTTTACCATGAATAATGCGCACGCTACGAAAGCCGGCGCGGTGAGCCTCGCGCAGGTATTCTTCAACCACTCGCTTGACGTCGGGCGGCGCGATTGTGTGCAGGTCAAAAATGTCGCGAATCTCTAACGGGATAGGCTCGGGGAAGGGATTGAAAGGATCTACTTCTTCTTCGCCTCCAACCGTCGAACTCTTCGGCTTTGCATTGTGAGGCGCGGTCGTCCCTACGCCGAGCCATCTTTTTATCCGGTCATGAAGTCGCATCAAACCACACAAGAATTAACATTAGCCTACGGGGTAACTGCCGCAGACCTGAGCGCTTATCTTGACACTCACGCGCACGCGCCTGTACACTCCCGCTCTTCCAAGTCCGACAAGCAATATTACAACGAGCTGCCGGTGTTTGCAGCTCGCAAACCCATACCTGTCGGCGGAGGCGGATCCTGCGGTTTCAGGTCTTAAACCTGAACTTCCGTCCATCAAACGCGGCTCGATCTGACTGAAAGGAAAGAGGCAATGGGTACACGAAGGAAGATCACAGTAGTGGGCGCGGGCAACGTCGGCGCGAGCGCGGCCGTATGGCTGGCGAGCAAAGAGTTGGGCGATATCGTACTGGTTGATGTCGTCGAAGGCGTGCCACAGGGCAAGGCGCTCGATCTGGCGGAGACCGCACCCATCGAAGGGTTTGATGTGCGGTTAACCGGGACCAACGCCTACGACGGAACGGATGGTTCCGATGTGGTCATCATCACCGCCGGCCTCCCGAGAAAACCAGGGATGAGCCGCGACGACCTGCTCAAGACGAACGCAGAAATTGTCTCAAAGGTCGTTGATGAAGTTACCAGACGCTCGCCCAATTCGATCATGATCGTCGTTTCAAATCCGCTCGATGCGATGTGCCAGGTTGCGCTCCGGCGATCGGGTTTTCCGAAGCACCGTGTGATCGGAATGGCGGGCGTGCTCGACTCGGCACGGATGCGCTGCTTCCTCGCCGAGGCGTTGGAGGTGTCGGTGGAAAACGTGACGGCGTTCGTTCTCGGGGGACATGGCGATACAATGGTTCCATTGCCTCGTTATTCGACCTGCGCCGGTATCCCCGTGACTGAGCTTTTGCCGAAAGAGCAGATCGACGCAATCGTCAAGCGGACGGCCAACGGCGGCGCGGAAATCGTCGCGCTGCTCAAAACCGGCTCGGCTTACTACGCGCCATCATCAGCGGCGGTCGAGATGACAGAAGCGATTTTAAAGGATAAGAAAAAGATTCTGCCTTGTGCGGCGTACCTTGAAGGCGAGTACGGCATCAACGGCTTGTATGTCGGCGTCCCGTGTAAGCTTGGCGCGCGGGGACTTGAACAGATTATCGAGATCAACCTCCAGGCCGAAGAGCGCATCGCGCTGCAAAAGAGCGCCGCCGCCGTCCAGGAACTCGTCGACGTGCTCGGAATATAAAAGGGGTAAAAGGAAAAAGGCAAGGGTGAGGAGGCTACCATCTTCCTATTTTTGCCTTTTTTTACTTTTACCTTACTGCGCTGGTAGTAGGCAGTAGTTCGGTGATGACGCTCTGTAATTCGTCGCGCTTGACCGGCTTGACGAGAAAGCGCGCACAGCCGGCCGCTGCAGCCTCATCTCTTTCGGTCTCTGTGTCGTGGCCTGTGAGCACGATGACAGGGATGGCGCTTAGTTGCGGTTGACTTTTAAGAGCCGCGATTAACTCGCCACCATTCATCTCTGGCATCGCCCAGTCGGTAATCAAAAGGTCGATCTGCTTCTCATGCAAAACTTTAAGCGCGGGCCGCGCTCCGGAGGCTATTTCAACCTGATAACCCATCCGCGCCACCAGCTTGCTGAGCAGTAATAATATCTCAGGCGCGTCGTCAACGATCAGGATGCGGCGCACGTAGGACGCCGCATGCGGCTGCGTTGCAGGCAGAATTATCGAATAGGTTGTGCCGATACCGATTTGGCTGCGAAGCGCAACATTACCGCCATGCGCGGCGGCGATACGCTTGGCAATCGCCAAGCCAATCCCGTAGCCTCTCTGCGAGCGTGAACTCCCGGTCTGCCAGAAGGCGTCGAACATGAATGGCACTTGTTCCGCCGGAATTCCTTGGCCAGAGTCGGCGATGTTAATCACGACGAAACGCCGGCCTTCATCGCCGATACGTGTGCCGGTGAGAGCTTGAGCCTCAACCTGAACTAAGCCACCGTCGGGCGTTGCGGCGAGCGCCGCTTTCAAAAGATGGCAGAGGGCGCGACGCGTCTGTTGCCCGTCGACATGCACTGAGAATTTGCGCGCGCCGACACCTATATTCATCTCAACGCCGCGCAGAGCCGCTTCACCACGCAGGGGTTCGGCCACCTCTTCAATCAGTTGCTCGACATCAAGTGATTCTAAATTCAGAGTCAGCGGACGTTCTTGCTGCTGCGCTATTTCGAGGTGATCATCTAACAGGCGGCGCATCCGGTCGCCGCTCTCGATCGCCGAACTCAATAACTGGCGGTCCTCCATGTCAAAAAGCTCGCGCGCCTGCAGCTTGCTTTCAAAGAGTTCGAGTACACCCAGGACACTTGTCAGCGGCAAGCGTACATCGTGCACAAGCGTGTTGATGAAACCGCTCTTGAGCCGGCCAATTTCGCTCAGGCGATCCGTTGCCACATCCATTTTGGCGCCCAGCAGCACTGCCTGCGTCACCGCCGCCACGTGATCAGCCAGCCACGAGAGCCCCTGCGCATCTTCGTTCGTATAAATATCTTGCACTGCGCTGGTCAAGCAGATCATTCCGACAGAACGCCCACCTGCGGAAAGAGGTAAGACCAACACCGACTTTGTATCCCGACCAAACTCGCGCGCTCCGCAGCGCTGCAACTCGCGTTCGCTTAACAATGTGGGCACAGTTCTGTCCAGCAACTCCGTAAGTAATGTGGAGATTGGCTCGATGAGTTCTACCGCCGCGGGCCCATTGCATGACGTATCTCGCGAGGCACGCCAGATGCGTACCTTACCGGCATCTGACGCAGGTACAATCAGACTGCAATAATCGAATTGAAGAGGCGATGCTATAGTGTCGGCGAGGGTACACACGACCTCTTGCGGGGTCAGCGCGCGGTTAAGACGCGAAGTAATACCGGTAAGAGAGACAGGCGTCCCTTCTATTAGGGGATATATTTCATTCATTTTGAATGCTAGAACTCTCGCGAAGAACTTAAGAGTTAAAGGCCGGTTAAAAAAAGGCGGCATAAACCGCCTTTAAGGAAGTTTATACAGATTGACCTGAAAAGGCAAGAGAAAATTCTATAGCCCAAAGTTAGTTATAAACCGGGTGCCCCTTATAAAACGGGCTGAGATTTCAGCCGTTTTGCGTGACCGGCCTATCGTCTAAGGTTCTCATGCGCGGTTCAAATATTGTTCAACTTTGATGACGGTCCGGTGCGGCGCGCACCTGCTCGATCGACTTATTCTTCCAATACCGAGCGTGATTATCGATTGTCATAAAGGAACGTGGCTCCATCCGATCAAGATAGAGTGTGCCTTTGAGATGGTCTATCTCATGTTGAAGAATCCGCGCATACCAGCCGCGCGCGTCGATGACTACGGGTTCCGCGTGTTCGTTTAGGCATTCGACATGAACTGCTTTCGGGCGTGCAACCACGGCAGTAAATCCGGCCACGCTGAGGCAGCCCTCGAAAAACTCGACCGATCCGCCCCCTCTGATGGAAACCCTGGGGTTGATGATGACATGAAAAGGAATTGGCTCTCGCTCTCGCTCGATCAGAACTTCAGCAGGAGCGCTACTCATATACTCCACCCGATCTTCGATGACTGCGATCTGCAGCGGCTCGCCAATTTGTGGCGCTGCTAAACCGACCCCTGGAGCGTCACGCATCGTTTCGCGCATCAGTTCGATCAGTTGCTGGACCGCCTCACTTCTAATCTCTTCGGCTGTCAGTGGGCGAGCCGGTTGACGAAGTACCGACTCACCAGCCTGTAAGATTTTGAGCCTCATCTACGCCGCCCCGTTTACTGCGCCGACCAAATTCTGGTGATCGACTGATACTTGACCGGAAAGGTAGATGGTTCTTGTGGCGCCGCTTTGTATAATCACGACCTGAGCAAAGGATTGCTCCCATTTCGGCAGATCTGGTGGATTGATGAAGATCTCCTCCATAGATGAGTCCATATTCCTCTTGAGCAATACAAAGAAACATAACGGAACGTTAGCAATCGCGTCGCGCAAACTATTTGGAACTTTAGAATAATCATGAAGAATCGGCGTTATTAATCGACGGCAGCAGCTTCGCCGCCCTCAGGGCCATAAAACATGACCCACACGACAAGATCGTCCGTAAAGTTGACGAAGCGATGCTCCACACCTGCGGGAACAAACAGGACGTCGTGGGGGCCGAAGGGTCGGCGACCCTCACCGTTGATAAACTCACCGCTTCCTTGTACTACCACATATAGTTCGTCACGCGTGTGAGGCTTTTGCTCGTCCAGGCCGCGCGGCGCGTAGATTTCTACAAGCAAGCTGCCGTGCTTCAGAACAGAGGCAAAACGCTCTCCCTGCGGACCCGGCAAGCGGGCCAGAGCTTCTGCAACCGTCACCCTTCGCTTTTCCATCGGGATTTCGCTCGCAGATTCCGCTCTAACATCATTAGCCATAAGGATAATAGCCGTCCCGCAACCAGCCCTTCGGTGGCTGCTCATGACGCGGCGTAGGCGATGGGAAGTGGCGGCGTTTTGTACGGCCGGCTGCTTACCTCTTCAGCCAGCCGAATAGACCGTGAACGACGGTTTCGCGATTCTCTTCGTAGATCGCCTTCGTTAAAGGGATCGACATCGGGCAGACCCGTACGCAGTTCTGCGCGTTGCCGCAGTTGGTGATGCCGTCGTCGCCCATGATGGCTTCCAACCTCTCATCGCGCGTCATCTTGCCTGTCGGGTGCATGTTGAAGAGGCGCACCTGTGCGATGGCCTGCGCCCCGATGTACTGATCGCCCTCGTACTGCGGGCATGCTTCAAGGCAGCAACCGCACGTCATGCACCGCGAATAGGCATAACGCTCGGCGACGTCCTCTTGATCCATCCGCGGGCCGGGACCTAGATCGTACGTGCCATCGATCTCGATCCAGGCGTGAACGCGCTTCAGGTGCTGGAACATCTGCGAGCGGTCGACGACGAGGTCACGCACGTTCGGAAACTTCGACATCGGCTCCAGCGTGATCGGCTGCTCCAGCTGATCCACGAGCGCCGAGCATGATTGCCGCACTCGCCCGTTGATAACCATCGTGCAGATGCCGCAGACCTGTTCGAGACAGTTCATGTTCCAGACGGGAGGCGTGGTCTGCTGACCATCCTTCGTGACGGGATTCTTCCGGATCTCCATCAGGCAGGTAATGATGTTAAGGTTCGGGCGATAGGGAATCTCAAACTCCTCCCAGTATTGCGGCGAGTCCGGGTTGGCGCGCCGCTTGATGCGAATCTCAACGGTCTTCGGCGGATTGCGCCGCGGTCGTGCCGCACCCGGATGTTGTACTTGAGCACTCATATTGCGTCAGATTTACCCCCCGCATCCTTTATTGACTTGCCCTGCTCCCTCCTTGTGGCGCCGCCCTTCGTCGGGTCATGGACCTTCTCTTTATTCTGTGACCACACGACCGGGCCACTTAGGTTTTCCGGCTTCTGGTCCCAGCCTTGGTC
Source organism: uncultured Blastocatellaceae bacterium (assembly GCA_964383905.1). Lineage (GTDB taxonomy): Bacteria > Acidobacteriota > Blastocatellia > Pyrinomonadales > Pyrinomonadaceae > CAYLJO01. Next base: position 6,397 of record CAYLJO010000098.1, on the reverse strand, counting down.
CGGCACCTGCTTCGCGCCATCCTTTGGCGGCAGACCCGAAGCGGTTGCGGAAGCTGTTGCCTTACTCTGCTGTTTGCTATGGCTGTAATCGCGCACGCGCGGCCTGATGAGCGAGATGTCAACCGGCGCGTAAGAGAGTACGGGGCCTTCACCCGAATACTCCGCGATCGTTGTCTTCAGGAAATTCTCGTCGTCGCGCTTCGGGAACTCCGGCTTGTAATGCGCGCCGCGGGACTCATTACGGTTGAGCGCGCCGAGCGTAATGACGCGCGCCAGCTCCAGCATGTTCTTCAGGTGGCGCGCGTGCGGCAGCGCCATCGTCGCCCACAGATTCGAGTCGTTGATGGAGATGTGATGGTAACGATCGATTAGCTCAAGCAGCTTGTTGTTGGTTGCCTTCAGCTTGTCGTTGTAGCGCACCACCGTGACGTTATCCGTCATCCACTTGCCCATCTCTTCGTGTAGCTTGTACTGGTTCTCCGTGCCGGATTGTTTGATGAGCTTGTCGTTGATCTCCTGCTGCCGCTTCAGCTCCTGATCATAAATCCTTGAGCCGTCAGCGCCGCCATTGCGCTCGACGTTCTGCGCATACTCGATGGCGGCGGGGGCGGCGATAAACCCGCCGTAGACGCAACTGACGAGCGAGTTGGCGCCGAGCCGGTTCGCGCCATGAATCGAAAAGTCGCATTCGCCGGCCGCCAGAAGACCCGGCACGTTCGTGCGCTGATTTAAGTCCACCCACAGGCCGCCCATCGAATAGTGCACGCCGGGGAAGATGCGCATCGGGACGTGGCGCGGGTCGTCGCCAACGAACATCTCGTAAATCTCCAGGATCGCGCCGAGCTTGCGATCAAGCGTCTCCGCCGGAATGTGTGTCAGGTCGAGATAGACTTGGTTGTCGCCGCCGATACCCATGCCGTCGAGGCAGACCTGAAAGATCTCGCGCGTCGCAATGTCGCGCGGAACGAGATTACCGTAAGCCGGGTATTTCTCTTCGAGAAAATACCAGCGCTCTTTTTCCGGGATTGAACTGGGTGGGCGCGTGTCGCCCCTTTGTCGCGGAACCCAGACGCGCCCGCCCTCGCCGCGCGCCGACTCGGACATTAGGCGCAGCTTATCTTCCCCCGGAATGGATGTCGGGTGTACCTGTATGAATTCGCCGTTCGCGTATTTCGCTCCCTGCTGGTAACAGGCCGAGACGGCGCTGCCCGTACACACCATCGAGTTGGTTGACTTACCGAAGATCAGTCCCGGCCCGCCCGTCGCCATAATCACCGCGTCGGCCTTGAAAGCCTTCAGCTCCAGGGTCTGAAGATTCATCGCCACCAGCCCGCGACACACCTGATGTTCGTCGAGCACGAGTGACATCATCTCCCAACCCTCATACTTTTTGACTTTGCCGGCGACCTCACGCCGCCGCACCTGTTCGTCAAGGGCGTACAGAAGCTGTTGCCCGGTGGACGCGCCAGCGAACGCCGTCCGGTGATGCTTGGTCCCGCCGAAGCGGCGGAAATCCAGCAGCCCCTCTTTTGTGCGCGAGAAGGGGACGCCCATCCGGTCGAAGAGGTAGATGATCGCCGGGGCCATATCGCACATGGCCTTCGCCGGCGGTTGGTCTGCGAGAAAGTCGCCACCGTAAACCGTGTCGTCAAAGTGCTCCCATGTCGAATCGCCCTCGCCTTTCGTGTTGACTGCGCCGTTGATGCCGCCCTGCGCGCAGACCGAGTGCGAACGCTTCACGGGCACGATAGAGAAAAGCTCCACGGAGTGGCCTGATTCCGCGATCTTCATCGCCGCCGCCAGCCCGGCGAGGCCGCCGCCGACAACCGCGATTTTGATACTCTTGCCTTCAACAGTTGCCATCTTATTTAATGATTCCTCCCAGTAACCCACCGTTATGAATAAAGGCGACCGCGGCGTTAATACCAACCAGCAGCAACACCGCCCCGATGGCGATGCAGGCGTAACCGGTCAAGCGCTGAGCGCGCTCGCCGATGGTGATGCCCCAATCAACCATAAACAACCAGATGCCGTTCGCTAGGTGCCAGACGGTAGACGTGATGCCGATCAGATAAATAATGAAGATCGCCGGATTAACAAATTCGCTATGCACAATGTCGAATGCCTGATCCCAGTGCGTGGCGACAGAAAGGTTATTCAGTTTGGGGATCATACCAAAGCGGAAGTTAAGGACATGAAACGTGATGAAGAAGAACAGGATCACGCCGGTGACGCGTTGGATCGTGTAAAACCAGTTGCGCGGATACGGATAGTGCAGGGTATTTGGCCGCGCTTCCCATGTGATGACCATGCCGTAAACGGCGTGATAGATGAGCGGAATAAAGATGCCACCCGTCTCGACAAAGATTATGTAAGGGATCGACTGCAGGTCCTTGACCGCGTTGTTAAAGTCGTTCGCACCCGTCAGCGCTTTAGAGTTAGTATAGAAATGCTCCAGCAAAAAGACGCCGAGCGGTACGATGCCTGACAACTGGTGCAGCTTGCGCAAAACAAACGTCTTGCTGAAACGAATCGCCATACGCCGAAAACACTCCTTCGCCGGAAGGCTGTCGCGAACGCTGTTGACAATCTCCTAAAGGGCGGTTTTTGCTAAAGATTGCATCAAACGTCCGAAATTATATGAGGAAGCCCCGACGGTAGCAACCGCCGCATGATCAATCATCCCTGCTATGCAAAGCCCCCATCATCCGCCCGAATTATCATAGCTACTGTCTGTATATTAGGTAAAATGAAAAATATTGCATATCATGTTAAGTTAAACTTATAATTGAAATGTGCAGATTGAGACACTAAAAATCTTCTGCGACCTCGTCGATACGCGGAGCTTCTCGCAGGCGGCGGAGCGGAATTTTGTGACGCAGTCAGCCGTCAGCCAGCAGGTGCGCGGCCTCGAAGAGAAATTCAAGCGCCGCTTGCTGGAGCGCGTGCGCGGCAGGCGCGAAGTGCGTTTGACGCGTGCCGGAGAAGCCTTTTACGAAGAGAGCCGCCATGTGCTGGCCGCTTACGATCAAATGCAGGAGCGCCTGCGGGCGCTCACCGACACGGTCAGCGGGACGGTGCGTGTCGCTACCGTCTACAGCGTTGGATTACACGAGCTTCCGCCTGCGGTCCGGCGCTTTATGGCTCGATACCCGGCGGCCAAAATTGATCTTGAGTATAGCCGCACGACGCGCATCATGCGTGATGTGCTAAGCGGCGCAGTGGAGTTGGGCGTCGTCGCTTACCCGGAGAAAAAGCGGGGCCTGACGGTTGTGCCTTTACCGGGGGACCGCCTCGTGCTCATCTGTCATCCCGCGCATCCTCTGGCGGAGCGCAAAAAAGTGAAAGCCTCCGAGCTAAACGGCCTGGATTTTGTGCTGTTCGAGCGAGACATCCCGACCAGGCGGGCCACCGACCGTATCTTGAAATCGCACGGTGTGACGGTCCGCCGCGCGGCTGAATTCGATAATTTAGAGACCATCAAACGCGCCGTCGAAGTCGGCTTTGGTGTAGCCATTCTTCCGCGTCCGAGTGTTGTTGATGAGCAGAGAAGCGGGCAATTGAGCGTAGTCACGCTGGCCGAGCCGGAATGGACGCGCTCGGTCGGTGTGATACACAGAACCGACCGCATGCTGGGAGTCGCCGCGCGAAAATTCATTGAGCTTTTGAAAGATAAGTCCAAGGTCGAAAGTCCAATATCCAAGGTCTAAAATAAGGGCTTCGACTTTAGACTTTGGACCTTGGACTAAAATATGGATGAACTCACCAAGCAGTCGGCCACAAAGATGGCCGATCTGATACGCACGCGCGCTGTTTCGCCCGTTGAGGTTGTCGAAGCGCATCTTCGTCGATTTGAGCGGTTAAATCCGGCTCTCAACACCATCGTCACCCTCGCACCAGACGCGCTTGACCTCGCGCGAAGGGCGGAAGCCGTGCTGATGGGTGGCGGTGGTGTTGGAGCGCTCCACGGCGTACCCGTCACTATTAAGGACACGATTGAGACGAAGGGGCTACGGACCACCGGCGGATCAGCACTGCGCGCTGAATTTGTTCCTGTTAAAGATGCGCCTTCGGTGGCACGCCTGAAAGCGGCAGGCGCGATTGTGCTTGGCAAGACCAATGTGTCTGAAATGGCCATGAGCTACGATGCCGAGAATCCCGTCTTCGGTCGCACCAACAACCCGCACGATGTTAAACGGACGCCGGGCGGATCGAGCGGCGGCGAAGCGGCGGCGGTCTCTGCGTGCATGTCTCCAGCAGGTGTGGGTAGTGATCTTACCGGCTCGATTCGCGTGCCGGCTCACTTTTGCGGCATCTACGGTTTAAAGCCAACGACCGGTCGCGTGCCTTCCGGCGGCCATTTCCCGCCGACCATCGGCCCGTATTCGCTCGGTGCTGCCATCGGCCCGATGGCACGTTATGCTGAGGACCTCGCGCTTCTGTTCAGCGTGCTTACGGGATTTAACTCATGTGAGTCGTTTCCGTCGCGGCCTGTCCCCACGCCCGGCTTTCAGGGAATTAACCTGCGCGGGCTGCGCCTTGCCTGGTATACGGATGACGGGGTGACGCCTGTCACGGAAGAGACGCGGCAGGCAGTTCGCGCGGCAGTGCGTGCTCTCGGCGAAGCCGGTCTGATCACAAGCGAACAGAGACCGCCCGCCGTACATCGCGGGCCGGGTCTATGGTCTGCGCTCTTTGCCCACACCGGACTGGGCCACCTGCGTACCGTCTATGCGGGGCGCGAAGCGGAGGCGGGGGCGTTTGTGCGCTTTCTGCTCGCTTCGGGCGATAATCGCCCGCCCCCCAAACTGGACGAATTCATTGGCGCGTGGATGGAGCGCGACCTTTTGCGTGCCTCGCTCGTTGAATGGATGGAAACCACACCCCTGATCGTCGCGCCTGTTGGAGCAGCACCGGCCTTTGAGCACGGCGCGCGAAGAATTGAGGTCGAGGCGCAGTCAGTCAGTATCTTCCGCGCATTTGGCTACTCCCAGACGTTCAACGTGTTTGACCTGCCATCCGTATGTTCGCCGGTGGCACGCTCGCCGGAGGGGTTACCGATCGGTGTGCAGATTATTGGCCGGCCCTTTGAAGAAGAGACTGTACTGGCTGCGGCGCTAATCCTCGAAGAATCGCTGGGCGGTTCGATACCACCACAGGACATCTCGCTCGCATAACTCCCGGCTTTGGCCTTTAGGGCATGGGACCACCGGCACACAGCCTTCCAAAGCCTTATGTTAAGCTTTCATTCACGACGCATCATCATTTATAGTTAACGAGTCATGGTCAGAGAGCTTTTAGGGCACTGCACCCACCGGGTCATGCACTTCAGATGGAGGTCGTCATGGAGATTGTGATCGCGTTCTTATTTGTCATCCTCTTCATCTTTCTTTTGAGCATCGCCTTTAAGACGATCAAGATCGTCCCGCAGGCGACCGTGATGCTCGTCGAGCGGCTGGGCCGCTTCGATAAAGTTGCCACCAGCGGGCTCAACATCATTGTGCCGTTTCTTGACAGACCGCGCGCGGTTTACTGGACGAACGTGCGCCCCGGCCTGACCTCGATAGACCTGCGCGAGCAGTTCATAGAATTGACACCCCAACCAGTCATTACGCGTGACAACGTGACGATCCATGTAGATTCAGTCGTCTACTGGCAAATCACCGATCCGGTCAAGGCCGTTTATGAGGTGGCAGATTTAATCGGGGGAATTATGCAGTTGACGATCACCGGCATGCGCGCCGTAATGGGCGAGATGGACCTTGACCACACGCTCTCGTCGCGTGATCAAATCAACGCCAAACTGCGTATTGTTCTCGATGAAGCGACCGATAAATGGGGCGTTAAGGTGACGCGCGTCGACGTGAAGAACATTAACCCGCCTGATGACGTGCGCATCACGATGGAGAAGCAGATGACGGCAGAGCGCAATCGCCGCGCACTTGTGTTACAGGCCGAAGGAGAGAAGCAGGCTGCGATTGCTCGCGCCGAAGGGGAAAAGCAGGCGGCTATCACGCGTGCCGAGGGCGAAAGAGAGTCGGCTATTTTACAAGCTGACGGCGCAGCGCAGGCACGTCTGCGCGCCGCCGCCGCGGAATCTGAAGCGATCGCGCGCGTCTCACAGGCGATGCTCGGCCACGGCAACCCGGCGCAATATTTAATTACCACGCGTTACATCGAGAGCCTGAGGGATATGACGCGCGGCAACAACTCAAAAGTGATTTTCATGCCGGTTGAGACGGCAAGCATGTTGTCGAGCGTCGGGGCGGTCAAAGAAATGTTTGCCGAAACGGGCGAGAAAAGCTCGCCACAGGACAACATAACGCCTCCGGTGCGCCCGCGCCAGTTGCCAACGTAAAGTATGCGCATGATGTTCGACACCATAGTTCTTTACTAG
>CAYLJO010000097.1:0-22288 GCA_964383905.1 uncultured Blastocatellaceae bacterium | reverse complement strand
GAACGGGATCTTGCGGCCTATTTGAGCAGGGGCGTCCTGCCTGAGAGGTGGGGCCGGTTCCACGAGGCCGGGCAAGATCATCGCTCCCAGGAGCATCATTAACCTCGCCATCTTTCTGTTCATATCATCAAGCTCTCTTTTGAGTAGATCGCAAGGTGCTTCTATACCAAATCCGGCGATAATTCAATAGCCGCTCAGATGCCGGGCGTTTTACAGATGAGGTTGTTAAAAATCTTTTGATGATCTCCGCTGATTTTCTGGTAGGATGAGGCCCCCGGAAATAGGTATGGCCAAGACCAACATAGCGTGCGTTCAGATGGACTGCGAGATCGGCAACCCCTCTGCGAACCGCCACAAGATCGTCGGCGGGATCCGGGACGCGGCCGAGCGCGGGGCTGAACTGGTCGTCTTCCCTGAATGCGCGATCACAGGTTATTGCTTCGATTCTCTTCAAGAGGCAGTGCCGTTTGCTGAGCCTCTGGACGGGGCCTCATCGCAGGCTATCGCCGAAGCCTGCCGGGAGACCGGCGCGCATGCGGTCGCCGGCTTTATCGAAAGGGACGCTTCGAGATTCTACAATTCTGCGATGCTGGTGGGGCCCGGCGGCGCGGCCGGCAGCTATCGTAAGGTGCACCTTCCCTACCTCGGCGTTGACCGTTTCCTCACGCCCGGCGATCGAACATTCACGGTTCTTGATCTACCCGTGGGCAAGGTGGGCATTAATATCTGTTACGACGCGAGTTTTCCCGAAGCGTCGCGCGTGCTCAAGCTCCTCGGGGCGGAGCTAATCATCCTCCCGACGAATTGGCCGCCCGGCGCTTGGCGCACGCCCGAGTTTGTGATCAACACGCGCGCACAAGAGAACCACATCAACTTTGCGGCGGCAAACCGCGTTGGTGTGGAGCGCGGCTGGCGCTTTATCGGAAGAAGCAAGGTGGTAGATTACAACGGGGATACCCTCTGTGAGGCGAGCGGTGAGCGCGAAGAGACTCTTGTCTGTCAAATTAATCTGGATGAGGCCAACGACAACCATATAATCAATGTGGCGGGCGCGTACGAGCTGGATCGATTGGCTGACCGCAGGCCCGAGTATTACGGCCTCATTAGCGAGGCGACAACCAAGTAGCACCCTTTTTCCTGCCTTCTTTGGGCTCTCCGGATAAATTTTTTCTTTTTCTCACCTCTGGTCTGAGCGGGCAGGCTGGCACTTACTGGGCATCGACATGACGCTGGAAGATCGAATAGCGATCGTCACCGGCGGCGGGCGGGCGATCGGAAGAACGATTGCTTTAAGGCTGGCCCGCGCCGGCGCCGATGTGACGGTAGTTGGTCGCGGCGAGGAGGAGATTGCCGCGACGTCACAGGAGATTCACGCGCTCGGCCGCCGCTCTCTAGCGATCGTCACCGACGTATCGCAGGAGGACCAGGTCAACGCCATGTCCGAGGCGACGCTGCGAGAATTTGGGCGTCTGGATATTTTAGTCAACAACGCAGGGATTACGGGCCCAACAGCATTGGCCATCAATATCAGCCGGGCTGAGTGGGACGAAGTGTTGGCGGTGAATCTGACCGGGGCATTCCTCTGCTCCAGGGCCGTGCTGCCGAGCATGATGAACCGGCGGTCGGGCAAAATTATTAACATCGCCTCCGTGGCCGGCAAAATCGCTTACCCTTTGCGCAGCCCGTATGCGGTCTCAAAGTGGGGGTTGATCGGCCTCACACGTACGCTGGCCCAGGAGGTTGGGCAGTACAACATTCAAGTCAACGCCGTCTGCCCCGGCCCGGTCGCGGGCCGGCGGATGGGTGAAGTTATTGAGCGGCGGGCGCAGGAACTGGGACAGCCGGCGGCAGAAGTCGAGCGCCTCTACACCGATACGACGGCCATGAAACGGATGGTTAGGGCTGACGATGTGGCCGCCATGGTCCTCTTTTTGGCTTCCGGCGAGGCGGATAACATCACGGGAGAGTCAATTGATGTGACGGCCGGATACGCCTTGTAAATTCAGCCACGTTTGGGAGGATGCGATGGACCTGTCTGATCGTAAGGAGCGTGGACTTAAACTGCTGGATCAGATGCTCGGGCCGGAGCGCGCTGAACAGACACGCCACCGGTGGCGCGAGATCTGTCCGGACTTTGAAGAATATGTCGTGGAATTCCTGTCGGGCGAGATCTGGAGCCGGCCACAACTGGACCGGCGCACCAAAAGCCTGGTAACGATCGCGACACTTGCGGCCATGGGTCGCCCGCTCGGACTGGAATTGAATATTCGCATGGCCCTTAATAACGGCGCCACCAAACAAGAGATCATCGAGACACTCCTGCACATCGCTCCCTATGCCGGCTTCCCGGCCTGCTGGGAGGGCCTGGCCATGGCAGACAAGGTATTTCGCGAGAGCGTGTGAGCTAAATTGACGAAAGGTTATGCTGTAGGACTCCGAAGCTGTATCAACACAGGGCCGGACCGGCCGTTATCCAGCGTTATCGGTCAGCATCTGGCGCAGCTTACTGGCCAGAGCATCCACCGTAAAGGGCTTCTGAAGAAATCCTACGGTTCCCTTCCCCGGCTTGTGATCAAAGACTTCCTGCTCTGGAAATCCGGATATATAGAGTACCTTGGCCTGTGGACGCACCATCCTCAACTGCGCGGCCAATCTATCGCCGCTCATCTGCGGCAGGGATACGTCGGTCACCATCAGTTGAATCGACCCCGCATACTGTTCTATGACAGGAAGCGCCGCGAGGGGGTTGGACACCGCCAGCACGTGATAGCCATCCATTTCAAGGATCTCCTGCAAAATCTCCCGGACCGCGTCTTCATCTTCGACCACTAAAATAGTCGGCGCGCCATCGGACGCCTCTGTAAACCCACCTCTCGATTCTTGCGCTCCAACTCCCGTCCGTGACCGATCATGTTCTTCCTGGGTCCTTTGGTAATCTGTATAGCTGCCCATGAATAGGTACCTCCCTATTACCTGCGAGGGCAGGTAGCGGTAAGTGCAAACCGGATACCGTGTCATCAGGCGCAACGATAAGATCATCGAAACGCAATGATGAGATTTTGTGAAGCCGGATCGTTATTCGCATATTGGACTAATGCTAGATTGCAATAAAACTTCATCGACCCCAGCAACTAAATCGCAACAAAACATTAGCAGTACCCGTGCGTACTCTTTTAATATTACAGTCGATGGCCAAACCATGTACAAAATCTATACGGAGATAAATTTGGTTTACCGAACTGGTTGCCCCCGCGTCTCTTAAAGCCACCAGCCAAGCCATTTCTGGATTACTTACCGCGGTTTGCGATTGATTATAGCTCTTCTTCGCGTTGCTTGGCGCCTTTGCGCCTTTGCGTGATATTTCTTAGTCATCAGCACTACAGGATACAGTTAATTGTCACCCGCTATAGGAATAGATAACCTGCAAAGTAAAAATGCAAAAGGAAGGCTGGATTGTCACCTTCCTTTTGCATTTTTACTTTTACCTTTTGCCATCTTCAGAGCACGCCGGGGAATTTCGAGGCGCTCGATGCGTAGCCGGGGAAAACCGTTTGCATGCTCGTATTGCCGAGATGCCCCTGGAGCACTTCGCCGAACACGTCTCGGAAATCGGTCGTCAGGGCCAGGTCACGCCCCTCGTAGAGGTCACCGTTCTTGAGACCCGGCCACCTTCCATAGACGCGGCCACCGCGCACGCTGTTGCCAATGACGAACATGGCGTTGGCGTGGCCGTGATCCGTGCCGCGGTTGCCGTTTTCGCGGACCGTGCGGCCGAACTCCGACATCGTCAGGATCACCACATCATCCATGTGTGGGCCGAGGTCTTTGACGAGTGCGCTCAGGCCCGAGCCGAAATCCAGCAGGCGGGCAGCCAACTGGCCGCGCGCACTGCCTTCGTTGACGTGTGTGTCCCAGCCGCCAATGTCCGTGAAGGCGACTTCCATCCCGACACCAGATTTAATTAACTGCGCAATCTGTAGCAGCGAATTGCCGAAGGGGCTCTTTGGATACTGCGCACCATTTTCGGGTTTATACTGCGACGGGTTCATTCTCTTTAAAAAGTTGACCGCCTCAAAGGTCTCACGGCCCGTACCGTGCAGGACGTCGTTGACGCTCTGATCATAGATGGATTCAAACCCGCCTTGCAGGCTCGCCGAGTAGGCGCCGGCGCGGATGGTGAAATCAGCGAGGTTCGAGATCGCCAGCGCGGGCGCGCGGCCCTGCAGTGTACGCGGTAGGTTCTGCGTCATCGAGACGGCGCGGAACGGCGAGGCCTTCGCCTCAGAGCTGCTCTGCAGGTAGCGATTGAGCCAGCCGTCGGTCGTCGATTTAACGCCCGGTGTGGCCGATTCCATATAGTCCTGAGCGTCGAAGTGTGAGCGTGTGTTGTCGGGCGAGCCGACCGCATCCACAATCGCCAGTTGCCTTGAATCCCACAGCGGCTTGAACATTGCCAGTGCCGGGTGCAGGCCAAAGAACCCATCCAGGTCGATCGCCGCCTCGGCGTTTGTCCCCTGCGGTCGCGGGATCGCAATGGTCGGACGCAAATCGTAATAAGCATGCTCGCCGTGCGGCACCACCACGTTGAGGCCGTCGACCGCGCCACGCTGAAAAATTGTGATTAATGTCTTACGCCGCCCGCCCGTCGTGCGACTTCGGGTCTGCGCGAGCGCGGTGCGCTCGAGGAACGACGGCGCGCCGCTCATCATGCCAATACTCGCGAGGGCGATGCCCCCCGACTTCAGGAAAAATCTTCGATTCATACTCATTGCTCTATCACCTCTATTAAGTTTCGAGCTAAAGACATCGGGCTCGAAACTTGACTACTGCCTTTGAAACTCCGGCGAGCCGAGAATCAGGCCGACGATTTTGGTGACTTCCGGATTACCGACGGTTGCGTCGGTGCGCGCTATTTCTCGCCGCGCCGCGCGGACGTTGACCTCCGTATCGGCTAACCTATCCATCTCTGTTTTGGCCGTCGGCGCGGCCGCCTGCTCGCTCACCTGTTTGAGCAGTGTCTGTTTCGTGTTTGGCGAAACATCGCCCTGTAGAATCACGTTCAGGAAACGATCTAACACGCGCGTTTTGTCCGCCGCGGGGCCGTTCGCCGCTTCGCTGCCAACGAACCGCGCGAGATCAACATGTGTGCCCGGAATGCGATTGCTCGCCAGCGCCAAGCCGAAATTCAATCGCTCCAGTAACGAGCCGGTGTTCACCCAATATTCGGCCGTGTCCGGGTAACCGGTCGGCGCCTGATAGCCGTAGAGCGGTTGGCCCATCTTCGCCATCCACTGGTGAATCGGCTGAGCGCCGTTAGTCTCGCCCCCGAGTGCTCTGATCGCGCTCGTGACCAGTTCGAAGGGCGTCTTGATCTTGGCGCGATACGCCGCGGGCGAATTGAACTCGGGCGAGGTGATGACGGCGCGCATGGTCTCGCGTATATCGCCGTCGCTCTTCGTGAAGGCCGCGGCGACGCGTGCGACAAGCTCGGGCGATGGGTTATCCGTGACGAAGTGGCGACAGAGCTTGGTCGCGATGAATCGTGCCGTCGAAGGATGATGCGCGAGGATATCGATCACCATCAGGCCGTCGTTCACTCCGCCCCCCGCAGGAATCTTGTGGCACAGGACGACCTTCTCCCCGTTATCATGCAGGCGCGGATTGAAGACGAACTTCCCGGCGTCCTCGTTCATTGTACCGTTGGCGCGCGGGTACATGATAGTCCAGCCCGTCAGGCAGCGCGCGACCTCCTGCACGTCCTTCTGCGTGTAGCCGCCGTCAACGCCGAGCGTGTGCAGCTCCATCAGCTCGCGCGCATAGTTCTCGTTGATGCCGCGTTTGGGTGCTTTCTGCGCTTGGGCCGGCGGGTTCGGCCGGTTATTACCGCCGCTGCCCTGCGGCGGCAACCCGGCATTCGGGTTCAAGATCATCCCGCGGCCTCCGATGCGCCCGCGCATGATCTGATTCAAGAGCGGGTTGCGCTGGCGCTGCGGAAGCTGGCCCATACGGTTTCCTACCTGGGCGTTGGGGCTCACGCTCTGAAAATTATCAAGGTAGAAGAGCATCGCCGGGCTCTCGGCGGTCGCCAGGAGCAGGTCCTGAAACTTGCCCATCGCGTTCGGGCGAATCGTGTCGCGGTCGTAGGAGACGAGCAGCCACCTGTCTGCGCCCTTGTTCGCGAAAATGTTGAAATGGTTCTCCCAGAAGTCAACCATCGCCTCCTGCAATTGCCGCTCGCTATAGACGGCGCGCAGGATGCGTGAAGCCTGCAGCTCGGCAGTAATGCGTTGCGGCGGAAGCAGGTTGTTCTGGATATAATAATCGCGGACCGCCTGGCGATAATCTTTTTTATCGCTACCCTGCGCCGCCGCACCCTCCGCTTTGGCTGAAGCTTCCGCCGTATTGTTCGTCGCGCCGGCCGCGTTCGGCGTCGCCCCGGCACCCTTATTCTGGCGGAGCGCGGAGAGGTCGGCCGGCAGGTCGCCACGACGCTGAAGCTGCCTGATTAACGCGCCTGGCTGCGGGTACTTCGCATAAAGCTCTGGGGTTGACATCGAGAGTGAAGGCAGCTCTCTGACCTTCGCCTCCGCCACGTCATCCCTGATCCTTTCGGGGTGGAGTTGTTGTTCGATATAACGATCCAGCCCCATCGCTTTAACGCGCTCCACGTCATTGGGGCGCGCGCCGAAGCCGAGCCGGTTTAAGACATGCAGGATGCGCTGGTCTTCGCTCAGCCGCGGCGGCTCGACGCGTTGTGCGTTGACACCGGGAACGAGCGTGCTCGAAATGAGCGTGATAATGGATATGAGTGCCGCCGCATGACGGGCGGCCAGGGCCATTGAACGACGACGATTCTTTAATAAGGTCTTCATCTCAGCACCGCTTTTCTGATCTTTACAGCCTGATTGGAGTTCAGGTGGGCGTTTGCGGTCGTACATTCCCCTCCCGCCACCAATTTAGACGCGCGGAGGTGCGAAATGGTTGAAAATTCTAAATTGCGGGTCTTCCAGGTGATAAAAGAGACGACGAGAGCGAGGGGGGCGATCGGTGGGACGCGGCGAATCTTTCTCTGTGCTACCCTCTCACTGTGTCCACAGCCACCCGCATGCTTTCATCACACGGCTATGGGGAAGCCAACCGGGTTAAGAGAAAGGGGTGACTGTTCAAAGCTGCCCCTTTCCCGGGCTTAGGCCACATCAGGCCGGCGTTCAATTTTGAATAGTATAATCGGGCAGCCCTCCCCATCCGTTCGGGTGAGAGATAGTCCGAAAAATCTCCCCACGGTGGATCTCATAATCCGGCAGGCTACTCAAACCCAGCCGGTGGTTCACCGTCCGGTAAATATCATTACCTCTAATCTCATAATCCGGAGCCCCTGAATATCCATCATTGTGGCTGACGGTGCGATAGATCCGGTTATGTCTGATTTCGTAATCAGCAAATCTCGACCATCCGTCCGGATGGTTCATCGTTCTGTAAATGTTTGGCATGACCTGTTACCTCCGATCATGTAGGTTTACCGTTGCCGGCATGTCCGTTAACAAAAGGGGCTGATCTGAATATTCGGGCCAGAACCAAAGGAGGGGATTATCTATATAGATAACATACGCATTTTCCCCCCGCAACTGCTCGAAAATTATGCCTGTGGGGGGAGCGGGGTGATTCCGGAGGTATCAAAACCCTACCAAGTAAGCGGACGAGTGTCTGTACGATTGCGTACAAACAGGCAGCGCTAATGTTTAAACTGGTCCACCGGGTGCGCACGAAAGAGCGTGGAAACCGACTTTCAGCGCATTGGTTTTGGGAAACTCACGAGACTACGGTGGCCCTGCCGGTCAACGGCGCGCACACCAAAGATATAGTTGTCCTTTGACATACCGGGCATTGTATAAGTGGTTACGTTTCCGATCATGCGCGAATGCGTCCAGACGGGTGAGGTCGTGTCGCGCCACACAATCTCATAACCGGCCAGGTCGGGCTCAGTATTTGGAGACCAACGCAATTCCGTGTCGTTGGTTAATTGCGCTGTCACAATAGCCACATTCTTCGGCGCGGCGGGAGCCCGTGCGAGTGCGGCCAGCGAGGCGGCGTTGACGCGCGCGACCTGCGCAATGTAAGCGAAGTCGTCAAACTGCGGGAGGTCGCCGTACTGGACGCCCTTCTCTATCCGCACGCCCTGATGCTGGTGACGGTAGTCCTCATTCGGCTCGGTGAAGCGTACCGCCGCGTACCCACGTTCGAGGAAGGGGATGTGGTCGCCGCCGCGCAGGTAGCGGTCGCGGCGGTAGATGAGCCACACGCTCATATTCGGTACGTAGCGCTCGCCGGCCTCCTTGATGAAACGAGCGAGTTGACGCGAGGCGGAATCGTTTTCGCCGCCCACCCCGCGCCGCACGTCGGCCTCTTCCTTTGTCTCATTCGACGGCACGCCTTCCGAGAAGACGCGCACGGTCCGCGCATCATGCACGCCGTTGCCGCCGAGGCTGCTGCCGATGATGTCGTTGGTCAACATCGCTTCGATGCCGAGCCCTTTTTGCCTGGCCTGCTCCGCAAAGTATGTCGAGCCGAGCAGCCCCTGCTCTTCGCCCGCCACGGCCATAAAGATGATGGTCGCGTCGAATTTATACTTCGACATCACGCGGGCCATCTCCAGCACTGCCGCCGTGCCAGACGCATCATCGTTGGCGCCCGGCGCGTCGCATGACGCATCCGTCGCATCAAGATTACACATCGAGTCGTAGTGGCCGCTGACGACATAGAGACGATTTTCGGAAGCGGGCTGTGTGCCGCGTAGCGTGGCGACGACGTTCGTGATCATTGTCGGACGCGGGACGCGTCTCGCCACAGGCTGCTCAAAGGTCTGCTTCTCGACGGCGAGGCGTCCGCCGGACTGCTCCTGCAGGCTAAGAAACTGGTTGTAAATCCAGTCGCGCGCCGCGCCGATGCCACGGGTTGGATTGTTTTGCTCCGAGAGCGTATTGCGCGTGCCGAAGGACACCAGTTTGCGTACGGTGCGCTCGATGTTGCGCGCATCTATTTCCGAGATGATGCGTGTGATTTCGGGGTCGCGCGGCAGGCCTCCTCTTGCGCCGGCCGAGTTTGTTGCAGGTCGTCGCAGCGTGTGCCGCTCCTGCGCAAGGGCGACTGGTGATGTCAGTGCGAGTGTGCTGAAGGAGGGTGTGAGCAGAATAAGTACTGCCGTTATCCGGCGAAGGGCGCACGGCATGGCTATCATTGACGAGTAAGTCCCCTTTCGCAGCGTCTATCTTCGCTCCTGTTCAACCGGCTTTTTGTAGACAGGCTCGAAGGTGCGTGTCGTGTGCTCGGTGACGCTTGCCGCGGGCTCAGGCCGCGCGCCGAGCTGCGCCGGTTGGCGCTCCTTCATAATGGACATCTTCGGTTGTGTGGGACGATTCGGCTGCAGAGAAGCGATGATCAAACGCGATAAGATCCGGGTAAGCATGATGTCGGTAATAAAGATCGTCAGCATTCCCAGCATGATCAATGCTATTACCGGATCTGTTTGTTTAAAGACCGCGGCCAGTCTTATTGCGCCGTCGACCAGCAACGCGATGCCGCCGAGGGTGATGGACGTCACCACCAGCCCAAGAATCAACACCGGCTTGGTCAGGCTCAGGGCCTGAACCTCCGGCCCGGCCGTTGTGGCCGGAAGGCTTAAATTGGCCCCACACCGGTTGCAGTAGTTCAGCCCCAAACTGTTTTCGGCACCGCAAGATGGACAGTACATTTGATCTCCTTTATTAAAGCGCTTCTTTTTCTCCCAAGATTTGGCTCTTGCTGGGCCTCTGTTGTTTGTTCTTTGTTCCCCTGTTTTTCCTCTGCGTCCTCTGCGGTTCAATTTTTGGTTTGCAGTTCGGTCGCATTCATTTGAGAACCACTATAATTGCCTATTCAATACGAGACCGTTGAGTAAGAAGTTCGCATGCGGGCGTTTAACCGGCACGCCGGGCGCAAAGCTTTGATGAAACACCCGCAAAGCCTTGCTATGACACGCGCGCGCTCTCATTTGCCGTGCCGTCAAAATATAGAGTGTTAAAGTAACTTGAAGCGGTGGTCAGAAGCAACGGATAGCACGATTAATCAAACGTGACGGATGATAGGATCGAAGGTTCCAACCATCGCTCATCATGTGTGCCCCGTAAGTTGATGCTAGTGGATGCGGTAGGCCCTGCCCTTCCAAACGAGGATGACTTGGCCGCCGAGTTGCTCGGCGATGCCGCCGATACCGGGTTCGTCGGCAATGAGCGCGCGGTATTGCTCGGAATCGCGCTTGACGTTAACGGTCGCCTGTGAAGGGTTGTAGGCGACGTCAATCCATGCCTTTCCCTCTCGCCGGAACCGGTGACCGGCCACGCTCCTTGTGACACCTGGGCTCGCATTCCCGGCGCCACCGGCCGTCGCCGCCTCATCATCTTTTCTGGGACCGGTCGATCTACTGCGCGCCGCACTCTGTCGTGCGCTCAAGGACGGGCGAGATTTCGCCGCTGCCGACGAAACTGATGTATCGGCCTCTGCCGCAGAGTCGGCCGAGCGCCTGCCCGCCGCCGCGGGAGCATTCTGTTCAGTAACAGCAGCGCTGTTTTCCGCCCTTCTGTTTTCCGCGGGGGCAGGTGTCGGTGGTGGCGGCGCGGCGGCCGCCATGGGACGCGACCTCTCCAGGCGGGCAGTTTCTTCATCCCTCTCACGCCCGGCCGGCTGCTTCGGCGGCGTTGCACCGGCACTACTGTTCGCGTCTGCCGATGCGGGCGCTGTCGCCTGTTTGGACGTTATGTTCGTGTTCGAGCTTGCCTTCGATGGCAGTTCTTTCTCTGAAGATTGAGTGGCCGTGGTTTCCGCCGCTTGCCTCCTGTCATGCACTTTGGGCTCAGCCGATTCCCTGCTTGCCGTAGCATTCGCCGCCTCATGGTTCCTGCTCACCTCCGGCGCTTCTTCGGTGGTCTGTGATGACGATTCCTCTGCCGTCGGAGCGGCGGCGTGAGAGCTGACCCTGGCTTGCTCGTTTTGTGCAATGAGGGCGGAACGTTCCCGGCTGCGTGTGGCCACCAGCACGACGCCAATGACGGCAAGCAGCGCGAGAGCGGGCACGGCGAAACGCAGCACCGGCGGAGCCAGGAGCGCGGCGATCCACTCACGCCACCAGGAGCGCGAGGGCGAGACATCCGGCGACCCTGATCGTCCCTTGGCGCTTGAATACATGCTCAGCGCGAGGCCGGTCACAACCTTCCGGCACGTGCCGCAATCAGCCAAATGGGCGGCGTAACGAGCACGCGCGGCCTCCGGCAATGCCCCCTCGGCGAAAGCGTTCAACTCATCCGCGTCCAGGTGCGCTCCTGGCGCCGCCATGCCGTCTACTCTTTTTTCACCTGTGGGCGCAGCGCCGCCGCGCCGCGCATGGCGGCGGAGCAAGAGGTCCATCTCTGGGTCGAATTTCTGCTTCATCAAAGGCTCGAATATCACGCTGCAACAGAGCGCGGCTGTTTATAGAACGCAGGCGGCCCGCCAACCTTGCGAATTCTGCGGCAATTAAAACGTTTTTCCGGCCTCTTAATCACCGCCCTGTGTCTGTTGTTTCTCGCCCGGCGGACTTTCCTTCACCAACATCAGTTCGAGATCGGTTTCAAGATGCGAAGCGGCTTCGGCCAGCGAACCAGCTGTTTCGGCCTGTGTCCAGCCGTGCTCTTTCATCAAAATGGCCTCGACGCGCTGCCGCACTTCCGTGTGCACACGCGCGAGCCGCCGGCTCGCGGTCGCTTCGTGGAAGCCCAGCACCGTGCCCACCTCGCGCAGCCGCAGCCCGTCCAGGTAATAAAGTTTGACGAGCAAGCGATCCTCGGCGGCGAGTTCGCTGATCGCGCACGCAAGCGCCGCTTCCACATCGCGGGCGGCCCGCTTCTCGACGAGCGCGTGTTCAGGATCGAGCGGTTCTGATGTGCCACTAAATGCTCCTTCGCCGCGGTGCGACTCACGTGCCAGGCGATCGAAATCGGCATCCTCCTCGGTTTGTACCAGCCGCGCCTGCTTGCGGTGCTGGTCAACGGCCAGTTGACCGACCACGGCGCGCAGCCAGCCGCCCAGCGAGCCACGGCCGGAATAGTAGGCGATCTTGCCCGCGGGCCGGCCGTCTTCACGCACGCGCAAGCCGTGCAGTTCGGCCCAGATTGACTGCGCCAAATCTTCCGCCTGCTCCTCGTTTCCGCTCGCCGTGCGTGCCGCCGAATGGACCGTCGCCCCGTACTGCGCGACCAGGTCGCTCCAGGCGCTCTGGTCGCCGCGCTCGCAAGCGACGACGAGACACAGATCGTCCGCGTGCAGCGCATCGATGAACTCACGGATCGCCTGCGCCGTGGCGTTCGGGTCGTCCGCCAGCAGGTATTTGTCCAGCGCCGCACGCACGCGCCGGGCGAGCGCTTCCGGCTGCAGCGAGCGCGCATTGCTCGCACGCGCGATTAAACGGGCCGCGCCCTCTATAACAGACTTGTCTGTGTGGACGGTTCTTTGGCTCACGGGGATTCTCGTACCCGCTTGACGATTTTGTATGCTATCACGAACCGCGCTCTTTTCCGCCCTCAAGGCGCTCCGGCAGTAGAGCATCCTGATCATCATTGGATGCCGGGGTGAGCGGCCGCGGCGTCCTGCGCTTTGACAGCCAACCGTGTGTGAGATAGAGTTCCGATTTCAGATTTGCGATTGCCGGTTGGCGAATTTTTGCGTTCGATCGCAGT
Source organism: uncultured Blastocatellaceae bacterium (assembly GCA_964383905.1). Taxonomy (GTDB): domain Bacteria; phylum Acidobacteriota; class Blastocatellia; order Pyrinomonadales; family Pyrinomonadaceae; genus CAYLJO01. The sequence continues at coordinate 9,545 of CAYLJO010000097.1, read as the reverse complement.
CTTTGAACCTTAAACACTCCCCTTTTCCAGATCGAAATCGCCAATCATAGGTCTCGGATCCGAGACCTGAAATTCGTTTATGCTTCGCGTCACGGAAATCTTTCGCTCGATTCAGGGGGAGTCCACACACATGGGTCGCCCGTGCGCATTTGTGCGCTTAACGGGCTGCCCGATGAGATGCGTCTGGTGCGACAGCGAGTACACGTTTACGGGCGGTGAACACATCTCGATTGAGGACGTGCTGGCCGAGGTGCGCTCTCTCGGCTGCCGGCTGGTAGAAGTAACGGGCGGCGAGCCACTGGCCCAGCGCGCCTCCTTCACGCTCATCGAGCGTTTGTGCGACGAGGGCTACGAGGTGTTGATCGAGACGGGCGGCTTCGTCTCTACCGAGGGCGTTGACGGGCGCGCGAAACTTATTCTTGATGTAAAATGCCCGGCGTCCGGCGAAGAGGCCCGCAACCACTGGCCCAACCTCGACCGCTTACGGGCCGACCGCGACGAAGTCAAGTTTGTGATTGCGAATCGCAGCGATTGGGACTACGCGCGCGACGTTATCGAGCGCTACGACCTGGAGAGGCGGGCCCGGGCCGTCCTTATTTCACCCGTGTGGGGCGAGGTTGATCTACAGGAGATGGCCGGCTGGCTCTCTTCAAGCGGCCTGGACCTGCGTATGCAGTTGCAGATGCACAAACAGATCTGGGGCGCTGAGGCGCGCGGCGTGTGATGGGCGGACATGATGAGAAGGCCTTCGCCGAGCAGGCGGATGCCGGTCATGAGCGCGCAGGAGGTCTGGCGGTGTGTCTCGTCTCTGGGGGCATGGATTCATGCGTCACCGCGGCCATCGCGCGGGAGGAGAACGAAGAGCTGGCGTTTCTGCACGTCTCTTACGGTCAGCGCACGGAGGCGCGTGAGTGCCGCGCGTTTGAAGAGCTCGCGGACTATTACAGGGTGGCAAAACGGCTTGCCGTCTCAATCGAGCATCTCGCGCGGATCGGCGGCTCGTCTCTCACGGACCCAAATATTTCGGTGGCGGAAGCTAACCTCGCGTCGCGTGAGATACCGACGAGCTATGTACCTTTCCGCAACGCGCACCTGCTCACGATTGCCGTGAGCTGGTCGGAAGTGTTAGGCGCGGAGCGCGTCTACATCGGCGCGGTGGCCGAAGATTCTTCCGGTTACCCGGATTGCCGGCCCGAGTTTTACGCCGCTTTTCAGCGCGTTATCGAGATCGGCACCCGGCCGGAAACCGCCATCCGGATCATGACGCCCGTGATCGCATTGAGTAAGGCTGAGATTGTGCGGCGGGCGTCTGGTCTCGGCGCGCCGCTCGAGCTCACATGGTCATGTTACCAGTCACAGGAGCGCGCCTGCGGGCACTGTGACTCGTGCGCGCTGCGCCTGCGCGCATTCCGCGAAGCGGGCATGACAGACCCGATAGCTTATGCCTGATCACACCGGCTTCGTCCGGCAATGTTTAAACCGTTTCTTAAGTGTATGATGACAACCCGTTTAACCGTCATAGCATCTCAAATCAAGCTTCTCACTTGTAGAACTTGAGATCACCTGGAGGATCCTTCAATGCATCGCAAATACTTTTACATCTCTATTGTCGCCGTCGCCGTGCTGCTGCTGGGCAGTGCGGCCACCTCCGCACAGACCGGAGAGCTTCGCGGCCATGTACTGCTCAAGCAGGCCGATGGCACTACCGCTCCTCTGCCGGGTGCTGCGATCGATGTTTTCCGCACCGATATTTCGGGCTCCTATAAGACCAAGACCGATAAGAAAGGCACGTTCGTTTTTGCGGGTCTTCCTTACGTCGGCACCTATACCGTCGCGGCCAGCGCGCCTAACGCCGCGCCCACATTCCTCGAGAATATCAAAGCCGGGCGGGACGTAGACTATGAGCTCGTCCTCAGTCCGGGCGACGGCAAGCGCCTGACGATTGCCGAGATTCGCGCGGCAGCGGCAGCCAGTCCGGCGACCCCGTCAGGCGGCGGCACAGGCACGAAGGAGAGCGCGGAAGCTCGCGCCAAGCGCGAAGAGATAATGCGCAAGAACGCCGAGATAGAGGCTAAGAATAAGAAGATCACCGAGTCCAACACGATTGTGAGCCGGACTTTCAAGGCCGGCAATGAAGCGTTAATCGCCAAGCGTTATGACGAGGCCATTGCACAGTACAGTGAGGGTATCGCGGCGGATGAGACACATCCGGCGGTGCCGGTGCTCTTGACGAACAAGTCGGTCGCGCTCAGGTCGCGCGGGGTCGATCGCTATAACGCCGCCGTCCAGTCTAAAGATGACGCGGTGAAGACAAGCGGGATGGAAGCGGCCAAGAAAGATTTTAAGGATGCGGCCGAGGCGGCCACGAAGGCTGTCGAATTGATTAAGGCCGAACCGGCTCCGACAGACCCGGCCGCTCAGGCACAACTGGCGACTAATAAGAAGGCGGCGATCAGCGCCCGCGCAGAAGCCATGCGGCTCTTCGTCAAACTCGTTGACCAGTCGCAGGCGGACGCCGGTCTCGCCGCTTATCAGGATTTAATAGCTACGGAGACCGACCCGGCCAAAAAGTCGAAAGCCGAGCTCGACGCGGCGCAAATGCTGCTCGATGCCAACCAGGGAGAGAAGGCATCAGTCGAATTCCGAAAGATCCTTCAGTCAGACCCCAATAATGCGGACGCGCTCTTAGGTATGGGATTGTCCCTCTTTAATACAGGTGACAAATCCAAGTATCAGGAGGCGGCCAATTACTTACAGCAGTTTGTTGATAAAGCGCCTGATACGAATAAGTTCAAAAAGGACGCTAAAGATATTCTGGAGGCCTTGAAGCAGGAGAATGTCAGGCCGGAGAAAACAACCACCGGCGGCCGTCGCCGTCGCGGATAAAGCTGGAAGGCGCGCTTAATTTCGCATTATTTATTAATAAGGCCATGCTACAAAGCACTCGTAGCATGGCTTTTTTATGTCAATTTGAACGACTATTACATCTTGACACTCATTATGATTAAACGGTAATATATTTTTGCAACGGTGTTTAGTGCCGTTGTTATAGTAGGTGCGTACCTAAGCTCGGTCATCACATTGCGGCCACCTCTGTAAAGAAGTTCTGCCCCACCTTGTTTAAGCGTTTCGCAAGCGCCGGAAATCTCAAAAGATGTCAGCCAAATTAGGCGAAATCCTCGTCCGCGAAAATTTACTTACCCCCCAGCAATTGCGCGAAGCGCTTGATTACCAGCGCGAGCATGGCGGGCGGCTCGGGTTTAACCTCGTCAAGCTCGGTCTGGTCTCTGACGACATGATCACCACCGTGTTGTCACGCCAGTACGGCATCCCTTCCGTTAACCTGGAGCTATTTAACATTGACGATGCCGTCATTCGCCTCATTCCGCAGGAAGTCGCGCAGAAGTACTCGGTGCTGCCTCTGTCCAGAGTTGGCGCAACCCTGACCCTGGCGATGGTTGATCCGACCAATGTTTTCGCGATGGACGATATTAAGTTCATGACAGGTCTCAATATCGAGCCTGTGGTCGTCGCGGAAGCGAGTGTTCAGGAGGCCATCTCGAAGTATTACACGACGTCGCGCGAAATCGAGCTGGCGGTCGCGATGGACGATATTGTTGCCGAAAGTTTCGGCAGCAGTGGCAGCAAGAGCGGGAACGGCAACGGGTTCGGCAAAATTACCAGCGACGACCTCGTCTCGCTTGACACCCTGGACTTCGATTCGGAAGCCGCCGAGGGCGTCGAGGTCGTCGAAGACAATGAAGAGATAGACCTCTCCAGCCTCGCGCGAATGAGCGAGGACGCGCCCGTCGTGCGGCTCGTCAACGTCCTGCTGGTTGACTCGCTCCGCCGCGGCGCTTCCGACATCCACGTCGAGCCTTACGAGAAGGAGATGCGCATACGCTTTCGTATTGACGGCGTCCTTTACGACGTCATGCACCCGCCGTTGAAGATGCGCGACGCGCTGGTCTCGCGTCTCAAGATCATGTCCAAGCTGGACATCTCCGAGAAGCGCCTGCCGCAGGACGGCCGCATTAAGATCAAGCTGAAAGTCGAAGGGCGTTCGCGTGAGCTTGATTTTCGTGTTTCCACGCTGCCCACCCTGTTCGGCGAAAAAGTGGTGCTCCGTCTGCTCGACAAAGAGAATTTGATGCTCGATATGACCAAGCTCGGTTTCGAGCCCGAATCGCTCGTCAAGTTCCAGCGCAATATTGCGCGCCCCTACGGAATGGTGCTGGTGACCGGACCGACCGGTAGCGGTAAAACCAACACGCTCTATTCTGCCCTCCAATCCCTCAACACGATCGATACCAACATCATGACGGCGGAAGACCCGGTGGAGTTTAACCTGCCGGGCATCAATCAGGTTCAGATGAAGGAGCAGATCGGCCTCAACTTTGCGGCCGCGCTGCGCTCCTTCCTGCGCCAGGACCCGAACATTATCCTCGTCGGCGAAATTCGTGATTTCGAAACCGCCGAGATCGCCATCAAGGCCGCGCTCACCGGCCACCTCGTCCTTTCCACTCTTCACACTAACGACGCGCCTTCCACGATTTCGCGTCTGATGAACATGGGTATCGAGCCGTTTCTGGTCGCGACCAGCGTCAACCTGATCCAGGCACAGCGACTCATCCGGCGTATTTGCAAAGACTGTAAGACAGAGCATCCGACACCGCAGGAGGCCATGGTCGAGGTCGGCTTTTCGCCTGATGAAGCAAGCAAGATCAAGACGTTCAAAGGGCGCGGCTGTGAGACATGTAACAACACGGGGTATAAGGGCCGGGTCGGCCTTTATGAAGTTATGGAAGTGACGGACGAAATACGGGAGTTGATCCTGATCGGCGCTTCGGCTTTAGAACTGCGTAAGAAAGCTGTTGACGACGGTATGATCACCCTGCGTGAGTCCGGCCTCCATAAAATTCGCAACGGAATTACCACCATCGAAGAAGTTGTGCGGGAGACGGTGGCTTAAAAGAGGTAAAAAGATATGTTGCGCGCTGCAGCTTTATCACTGTTAGTACTAGTCGCAATTGCTCTCATGCTGCCCCTGACAAGATCAGCGGCTCATCGGGGCTTAAATTCACTGGCGGCTCACCACCACCATCGCGTGCGCCGTCACCATTCGCGCGCCTGGTGGCGTCGCCACCACGCTCTGATGCGCCGCCGTCGCGCCATGCTCGAGCGGAGGAAAGCGCTCCTCGCGGGTCATCCGGTGAGCGGCGCTCCGAACAGCAATGACGCGGCCGGAGCAGTTAATGCGCCGGCGGCCATGGCTCCGAGTGGACAATTCAGGCTCTTGTTGCCGAGCGGGTGGACAAGCCGGCCCGTCCTGGTTAATGGCGCCATGCGTTTTAGCGCCTACGCGCCAGACGGCAGGCCCGCCGGCCAGGCGACGCTCGCATACGTGGCGAACACACACAATAAAGTTGGCTTAACCTCCAAGGAGCTGCGTCGCTCGCTCGGCGGCGTACCCTTCGCAGAACTGCGCCGCACGGTCATCAACAAGATGTTTGCGGCGGGCGGCTGGGTCAACAATGATCTGGAGCGTGAGATCGGCGGACAGCGCGTTTACGTCGTACTGGCGCAAACGCCGGGCTCGAGCGATGGCCGCACCTCGCGGCAATCCTGGGTCTTTTACTTCACGGAAGCCAACGGAGCCATTTACGGCCTCGCCACCAACGTCCCCATGGAGTTCTCCGAACCGATGGCCGACGAGTCGGCTAAGCTTCTGGCTTCGTTCCTCGCGGGCAGCCGCGTAGCACTGGCGAAAACCGGATCTTAGTTTGGTCGCGCCGGGCTGGCTAATTCATCTTCGGCTTGAGCTGAAAGAAGGGTTAGCCGGCCTTCGCCCCCCTTGACTCACAGGAGAGAAAGTTTATGACAATGAATGAAGCCGCCTCGCAAATCTCGCTCTCTGACCTGCTGAAAAAGCTCTCCGAGCTGGGCGGATCCGACCTCCACATCACGACGGGAACGCCGCCGCAGGTGCGCGTGGACGGCCACCTGCGCCCGCTCGAGGGCTACCGGCTTCTCACTTCCGCCGACACCAAGCAGCTGGCTTATTCGGTTCTCACCGACGCGCAGAAGCACCGCTTCGAAGAGAATCTGGAGCTCGATTTCTCATTCGGTGTCAAAGGGCTCTCACGTTTTCGCGCCAACCTGTTCAACCAGCGTGGCGCGGTCGGCGCGGTTTTTCGCGCCATCCCCTACGAGATCAAGCCCTTCGAGGCGCTGGGCCTGCCGGCCGTCGTCAAGCAGCTGTGCGAGAAGCCGCGCGGCCTGGTGCTCGTCACTGGGCCGACCGGTTCCGGCAAGTCAACCACACTCGCGGCGATGATCGATAAGATCAATAACGACCGCCACGATCATATCCTGACCATCGAAGACCCGATCGAGTTCCTTCACAACCACAAGAACTGTGTCGTCAACCAGCGCGAGGTCAACTCCGACACACGCGGCTTCGCCGAAGCCCTGCGGACGGCGTTGCGCCAGGACCCGGACATTGTGCTCGTCGGCGAAATGCGCGACCTCGAGACCATCGAATCGGCGCTGCGCATCGCCGAGACCGGCCACTTAACCTTTGCCACGCTCCACACCAACTCGGCCGCCTCGACGATCAACCGTATCATCGACGTGTTTCCTTCGGAGCAGCAGTCGCAGATCCGGGCGCAGCTCTCGCTCGTCCTCGAAGGCATCCTGTGCCAGGCGCTGCTCCCGCGCGCGAGCGGCGAGGGGCGCGTGATGGCGCTCGAAATCATGATCCCGAACTCAGCCATCAGAAACCTGATCCGCGAGGACAAGGTTCACCAGATTTACTCGATGATGCAGACCGGCCAGGATAAATACGGGATGCAGACCTTCAACCAGGCCCTCGCCAGCGCCTATCACAAGCGCCAGATCACGCTGGAAGTGGCCATGCAGCGCTCCTCCAATACGGATGAGTTGAAAGAGCTCATCGAACGCGGCTCGGGCATCAACAATGGCCAGGGGGGGCCGAACACCGCCAAGCCCGGCGCGCACCCAAGTCCTTATGCCCAGCCCCGGCCCATCGGCACGCGACCGGGCGCAAGGTAAAACACGTCTCTCGATTTGTGATCCGGGATCGGATGCTCCGAGGTTCAGATTCTCTTCGCAAATCGGCAAGCGAACATCATAACTGGAGTTACCACACATGCCTACCTACGTCTTTAAAGGCCGTAACCGACTGAACGAGACCATCGTCGGTGAACGTGTCGCAGATAACCGCGAAGCTTTGCGGCAGATCCTGCGGCGCGAGCAAGTCACGCTCACCTCCGTCAAAGAGAAGGGGCGTGAGATTGGCATCCCCAAGATCGGCGGGGGGAAGAAAGTCAAATCCAAAGAGCTTGCTGTTTTCACACGCCAGTTCTCCGTCATGATTGACGCCGGCTTGCCGCTCGTGCAGTGTCTGGAGATTTTGGCCCAGCAGCAGGAGAACAAGTACTTCCAGCAGATCTTGTCGCAGGTGCGCCAGGACGTCGAAGAAGGCTCGACGCTGGCCGCGGCGATGGCCCGGCACCCGAAGGTCTTCGACCAGCTTTACGCCAACATGGTGGAGGCGGGCGAGACGGGCGGTATCCTGGACATCATTCTCCAGCGGCTCTCGACCTTCATCGAGAAGATCGTCAAGCTGAAGCGTGACGTGCTCTCGGCCATGATCTACCCGACGGCCGTCATCGTGATGGCGATCGCCGCCATCGCGGTCATCATGATCGTCGTGATCCCGCAGTTCGAGAACATCTTCCTCGGCCTGCTCGGCCCCGGCGAGCCGTTGCCGCTGCCGACGCGCATCGTGATCGGCATCAGTAATTTCCTGGCCGGGTGGGGTGGCCTGATGATTCTGGCTACCATTATCGCGCTGGTTATCGTCGTCCGGACTTACTACAAGACGCCGGGTGGCCGCCACAATATCGACTCGTTGATGTTAAAGCTGCCGCTCTTCGGCGCTATCCTCCGCAAGATCGCCGTCGCGCGCTTCTCCCGCACGCTCTCGACCCTGCTCTCCTCGGGCGTGCCGATCCTTCAGTCACTCGACATTACGGCGCGCACCGCCGGCAACGTCATTATTGAAGAAGCAATTCAGAAGGTGCGGGCGGGCGTCGAGCGCGGCGAAAGCTTCGTCGAGCCGTTGAAGGCCACGGAAGTATTCCCGCACATGGTGGCGCAGATGGTCGGAATCGGCGAGCAGACCGGCGCACTCGATGCCATGCTCGGCAAGATCGCCGACTTCTATGAGCAGGAAGTTGACGCGGCAATCGCCAACCTCCTGACACTGATGGAGCCCATGCTGATCGGATTCCTCGGCGTGACCATCGGATCGATCGTCATCTCCATGTACCTGCCTCTCTTCACCCTGATCGGGAAACTTTCGCAGGCACACTAACGACCTTAAAGGGATTTAAAAATTTCTATTTTGGGGATTCGACCCTCCCCATTAAAAAAGCCCGAATTTACGGGCTTTTTTGTTTATATATCATAACCTTTGTTGCTATAGCAGTATGCATTTGCGTGCGACGGTATTTCTCTCTATGTGCCCCCTTCTGTCCGGCACAGGCACGGCTGCTTCTTTTTCTCCTAAGATTGGGCTGCTGGACCTATCTTGTGTGTTCTTTGTTTCCCTGTTTTTCCTCTGTGTCTTCTGCGTCCTCTTTGGTTCAAATTTTTGTTTGCAGCTCGGTCGCACTCATTCTAAACCGAGTAGCGCTCCCACTTGAACGCGCGAAACTCCCCGATCATGGAGTAATCGTCATCGTTAACTGTTAATACGGTAATCCCATGCCGGGCCGTACTCATGGCGATCAGCGCATCGTTGGGCATCCGCGCGCAGCCCACTTCTTCGTAGCCGTACTTCTCTCCGATGTGGGATAATACCTGCCCGCTCGCCGTCCAGTCCGACTGAAGAGGGACGAGGAGGCGCCCCGCTCGCTCAAAATCCTTCTCTAAGCGAGCCAAGAGCTTTTTTAACTTCTTGTCTCGCGCGCCTACATATAGTTCCTCCAAGACAACGACGCTCAACCACAAGGGGTGTTCTGCCGTCTCCTCTTTTCGCGCGGCGCGCCGTGATGAGAATATCGAGACATCTCCTTGCCGTAAGGCGGAGATGTAGACGGAGGTGTCGAAGAGAATCCCGGCCAAATTATTTGGCCTCCAGGCGGCCAAAAACGTCGTGGAAGATCAGACCTTCACTCACGGCGGCCTTGATAAAGCGTTCGTGTGCGGCCCACGCCCGGCGATTACGCTCGTCCTCATCAATCACCTGATCAAGCGCGCGCTCAATCGTTTCGGTTTCAGTTTTCGCTCCCAAAACCTTCTGCGCTTTTTTGAGCTTGGCTTGATTGAGAATCATGTGTTTATTCCGGCGCTGGCTAGCAGTATTGTTCATATCGCTCACCTCATGTACATCATATCATTCAACATGTACATTAACAAGGTGGCCGAATGGAGCTACGTAATTAGGCTGGAAGTAGAAGAGGAGGAGCGATACTGTTTGTGTGGCAATGAGCAACGTCAATTGCTGAATCTCCTGT
>CAYLJO010000096.1:0-22381 GCA_964383905.1 uncultured Blastocatellaceae bacterium | reverse complement strand
GGGCGCGTGCCGACTCTTGATGGACAATCGTTTACACAGATCGTCTGACACCCTCAAGCGGCAAGACCATCCCTTTTACCGCTCGGTCCGCTCCCTCGCGGTTTTGCTCACTTCTGCTTTGAAGACACAGCCAGAGGCGCGGACCCGTTCTCCCGACGATTGATCATGCTGATATGCGTGGATTTCTTACCACCTGACTTCTGTGCGACTTGAGGAGCTGCTTCACCCTAGGCTCGAGCCTGGCAGGACCAGCCTGCTGCTCATAACGCCCTCGAAGGTTCTCCTCTGGCATCGTAGTCCTGCGCCCCTGGCTCTATCTTCAACACTCTCTCCTCCCCCTCATTCGTTCTGCTCCCCCTTTGCAGATTAACCATCGGAGGCCATTATGCCTAGGTGTACATCGTTTTGGTATCAGTGGGGATTAGAAATTTGTCTCCAATGCCCTTAGAAGCACTAGTACCTGGGCGACTCAAAGGCAGCAGAGTGCCCCACATCTCGATCAGCTGACTCCTCAGGTTACTATCACTGACCCAACCCATCCCCTCTTTGGCGGTACATTCCCGCTTGTGCATCCCCTCTCCCCACGCGGCAAGGCCTTCCTCATCCGCCGGATAGTCACGTCGCTGCCGCGATAGCCTTGTTCTCTGATCTCACTGAACAATCGCTTGGCGTTGTGGCAGCCTTCGGCCCATCGCTTCTGCAGGTAGTCCATGAACCGGGCTGCCAGCCGGCTGCCGCGCCTGCGCGTCGTGACCGGGTAGCTCTCAGCGTGGAAGAAGCGGGTGACAGTGCTGTGGTGCCGCTTAATCTGCAGCCTAATCTGGTTGATGTTCAGCCCCTGCCGCTTCATCTCTTGCACTAACTCGTAGACGGCCTTCCTTTCCGCATGATATTGCTGCGAGCGTGGTGGTACGCCATCCGCCGCTGATGACTTGGCTTCAGCAGCAGTGTCCTCATCAGGTGGCGCGGGAGTCACGGCAGATAACTCCTCAACTTGCGGACTGCTTTGCCGCAAGGCTGCTTTCACAGCTTTGTAGTTGCGATGGAGAAGCTTTTCCAGCACCTCGCTGATGTTCTGCAGCAAGTGGAAGCGGTCGGCCACCTGCACTGCACAGGGCGCGCCGCGCGCCGTCGGCGTATGCCCCGGCCCGGTCACGGGCGATAACCTCAACGCCTGGGTGCGCCGCAAGCCACGCGGCCAGAGTGTCTGCCTCACGATCTGGCAACAGGTCAATGGGGCGTCGGCGTTCTAGGTCAACGAGGATGGTGCCGTAAGATTGCCCCTTGCGCTTGGCCCAGTCGTCTACTCCTAGGGCTTTCGGCGGCGGCGCTTCCAGCAATAGCGTCCGCCTAATCCGCCTGAGCAGCGTGTCGCCGCTCGTAGAAAGCCCCAAGCCGCAGGCGGCGCGCGCACCGGCCTCACCTCCGAGAGCGAAGGTTCGGAGACGAGGAGTTCAAGGACGATAGCGGTAGGGTCGGCAAGCAGCGTCGAGATGTCCATACCGCCTGTTATAGCGAGCAGCCGTCATCTTTGCACCAAAAATGCGGAACAGCCGTTCCCGCGAAATCACCGATCACATTCAGCGAAATAAGCATTCTGTGGGAGATCACCGGTTTCAGCAGTGCGGAGGGGCTATTGACTCGACGCCGGATTTGGCATAAAAGTGCATCATCAAAGAAAGCAGTTCAACAGAGGCGGAGCACCCGAACCATGCTGTGCTGAGTTGTCCCTGGCCATCTCGGAGGTCTCTTGGTCGGTTGACATCAGGGGCGGCTCACCGCAATCCATCCGTCGTCGGGATGGTGGAGGCGACAAACGCACGCGCCGCCCGTCAGAGCCAGCAATCGCTTGAGGGGCGCTGATTTCTCAGCTTGCGGCGCGGCGTCGGGGAATGTTGGTTGAATGATACGACGCATGAAGGATGGACGATTGAATTATGCCAAACCGAGGGCGCTCCTCCCCATTGATCAATCCAGGGGTCTTAGGCGCTCGCTTGGGTGAGGTTTTCTGATGAACTTTGTGAAAAGAAGAATGATGGGGCTTTCGATGCTCTTCCTGCTTTTGGTAGCGATGATCCTGCCCGGGCCCGTGGAACTGGCCCCACCTCTCAGGCAGGACGCCCCTGCTCAAATAGGCCGCAAGATCCCGTTCAATCGCATTGTGCTGACCCGTTGCGCAGACAGAAGGATCCGGCTCACCGGCGAATTTCAACTGCAGTTCAGTGTGACACGTGATGCCGGTGGCGACTCGTTTATCCAGGGTGATTTCAACGCGGAGGGGGTCGCCGGCGTGGGCCTCAGGAGCGGCAACAAATATCAGGCTAATGGTACGGGCCATTTTGATTCCAGGGGGGCCTCACCAATTCAATTCACCTATGTGTTCAACTTCGCACTCAACAAATCGGGGGCAACCGACAGCTTGATGGGGCATGTTAAATTCCGCATCTCCGCTGACGCGGATGGTAAAGTGACTGTGGTTATCCTCGACGTGGACATCGATTGCAACAAGTAGTAAGTATCCATCTCGGTTCATCTTTCGAATGGGTGCGATTGCGGCTCATGGCGTGGACGAAAGGTAAGCGGTTCGCCTTGCCAATTCGCGCATCCTCATCCCCTTTCCGTCGGGCGACCAAGCAGGTCGCGCCGCTCACATCGCCTTTGTAGGATAGGCAAACGCGAGGCTGGAGTTGAGAACAATCGACAGTGGATCAAGCTCTACTTTTCCACACCTGTGATTACTTTTTTCACCTAACCATCCCTTGTGTTTATAGCACATCAACAGTGGATGCCCCTTTCGCGGATTTATGTTCGCCGCTCGTTCGCCCACGCTAAGTAGCACTCGCCAATTACCTCAAGTAAATATTAAACTTAAGCCCCGGAATCGTTGCAAAGAAATATGTTTACAGTTTTTGAGTTGCGTGCTACAGTCGCACTGCTCGTAACCATTGTCTGTAGGCGGTGAGAAGAAAAATGGCTTACCTAATGGATGACCCTTTGGCAGAACGGGTGGAGGGAGAAAAGAATCCACCGGAAGAGGAAGTGCGCCGTCATCGGCCAGAAGAACCTCAATGCATGGTAGCCGAATCACGAAGAAGAGCCGATCAGGAAGCAGCGGCACTCAAACGCTTTGAGGAGGAAGAGCGTCGACGTCACGAAGAGAAAGCGCGCCAGCGTGCGGAATCCGAGGCCCTACTCAAACGGGCGGCAGAAGAGGCGGTGGCGTGGAGAAAATTGTTAGAGGAAAGGGCGCACCGGCAAGCGGAAGAGGAGGGCCGGCGAAAGGCCGAAGAAGAGGCAGCCCTTAAGCGGGTTGAGGAGGCGCGTCAGTATGCGGAGGAGCAGGAGGCGCGCCGACGAGCTGAGGAGGAGGAAATCGCATGCAGACGCGCTGCTGCAGCAGAAGCAAGTGAACGCGCTGAAGCTCAGGCGGCGCGCCTACGTGCCGAAGAGATTAAAACGAGCCCTCAAGCGGCTGCATTTGTTGAGCCAGATGGGTTAGCCGAGCTCGCGGCTGCTGAATTTCGCTGGTCGCGGCCTGTCTTCACACGGCTCGCTGTCGCCACCCTTGCTCTCTGTTTCGGCACACTCGTCAGTGTGCAGCTCATCTCGCGGCACACCCTTTCTTCTTCTTCCTCTTCTTCCCGCCTACCAGTTGCCGTTGAGCACTCAGCCCAACCTCCAGCAACGAATACTACCACTCCCGGATATGACCATGGCGCTTCTGATCCCCCTACCCTATCAGAACCGCCATCGTCCATGACGATCCAGACTTCTTGGTCTAAGAATGTGGCCCCCACCACCTCGACAGCAAGCCACTCACCATCGGCGCAGATCAAGCGCGATGAGCAAGAAAAAGGTCCTCGAGCACAAATAAGGAGCCCACGTCTCGCCCCAAACAAACTGCTAAAGGTAAAGCATGAAGAAGACGTATTCAGAGCCAGCGATAAGTCAAGACCTGCCCGCAGAGAGCTCGAAGACCTGTATCTAAAGCGGGCGCGGGTTCTTAAAAACAGAGACTTTGAGGCTCTCATGGAATTCTTTGCCCCTGATTATTCCGCCACGCTGCGTAACGGTCAGACGCTGAACCATGAGCAGATAAGGGACTATCTCAGACGGGGCATGAAGCAGTTTGTGAAGATCACCGGTGTGACCTTCACAATCGAGAGTTTGACGGTTAAAGGAAAGGAAGCCATCGTTGATGTCCGACAGAATTTCTCTCGGACCCAAAAATTAAGGGACGGGAAGGTTCACACTGTAGCAACCAGTGTCCTTCAGCGGGAGACATGGAGGAAGACGGTCAAGGGCTGGAAACTCAGGCTCGTGGATAATCTTAGAGATCAGAGGGTGATGGTGGACGGCAAGGCGGTGGCTCTCAATGAGCCGTATAATATGAGTGACCCGCTCTACATACCGAGGAGTAAATTGCTCCCCTCTGGCAAAGAAGTAAAGCGTAGCATGAAGGCGCACAATACGAAGTAGATGGGTAAGGGGCTACCGAGGATAGATAACGACGTGAGGATGGCAGGGGAGATAGGATTGAATAACAAAAGAGCCGCCGGAGGTGGAGGGTGTCAGACAAATTGTGTAAACGAGTTTCCGTCCAGCGTCGGCACTCGCGAGCGTGTCCAGAGTTTTGTGTAAGTGATCGTCATTAGAGAGCAGGCATCCTGTCCTCGAAGATGATGGCGAAGCGATTTAAAGCAGTTTCAGCGCCGCCTCGTCCGAAGGGAACGAGCCGGTGGGTGGCCAGGCTCGGGGCGACCTCGGGGCCCATCTCATGCGGCGCGTAACACTTTGGCACTGGGCAGGTCGAAGTTCCGGGGGCAACGCATTAGCACGAGTATCATTTCTCGCATCAATGTTTGCTGCCTGTAGCTGTTCCGCCGGGGCTGATACTGAACCTGTCGTCATCGATCTTCTCTCTCCAGCGGTCGAGCATCTGTTGGTCCAGGCGCACCACCCCATCCCGCGTCACCCCTTCGGGTGGAGCGACGAGTGTTGCGAGACGATTGTAAATAAATACTCGTCCTGCGCCGCCGACACGCCGAAACAGGTGCCAGAGGGTCAGCGCATCGCGCGTACGTGACTCGGCGAGAAGAACATGGAGGGCTTCATCGCCACCGCTCTCAAAGTCGAGCCTCCCCAGGGCTTGGCGAAACGCCTCAGAAGCGTCCTCGAAGTACGGCGTGCCGGGTCCGATTCCCGGTCGCGTTTCGCAAAGAGCGCCGGCAGGAACCATGGACTCATGACCGTTTAAAACGAGCGCCACCCAACCCGCGGTGACACGCAATCGGCTTCGACCCGCATCGTCCACTTCGAGCGTGTAAGCGCAACCGTAGTCCACGGCGACTGCCGACGGCGTATCGACGAAGAACAGACGCGGAGGCGCCCAGATCGTAGCCTGCATGCGGCCGCGCGCCAGCGCGAGGCGATATTCGGTGACGCGCGTCTCGACCAGGCGGACGCGCGTGTTGGGGTCGATCTCCACTTGTCCTATGTTCCCCACGTTGATCCTGGCCCGCGAAGAACCGTTTGTCTCAAGCCACTCTCCGACCTTGAGGCGACCGGCTGCGCTAATAAGATTCGGGCCGACGGTCGGCGCGCCTTCCAGAGGCGCGACTTCCCAGGAGTTCTTCGGGGACCGCGTGAAGTACCATACGGCCACCCCTCCTAGGACCGAAAGCAGAACGGCGTTGATAGCGGCAAGACGATACCAATTAAGAGGGGGGGAAGATCGGGAATGTTTCTCGACACCTTTCGCTGCTGGCCGATCCAACATAGCCTCGATCCCACTCCACATTGACTCCGGGGCGGAGACGTGTGGGAGATACTCTGCCAAAGAAGCCCCCAGCTTAATCTCATCAAACTCCCGGCGACAGACCGGGCATTTGAGCAGGTGTTCGCCCACCCGGCGCGAGTCTTCATCCGAGAGTTCGCCGTGGTAGTATGCAGACAACTCTTTAATCACATGCTTGCGAAACATCTTTACTCCTCTGGGACGAAAGCGCCGCGCAAATGGGCCAGTCGCTGCGCTAAGGCTTTGTGGCCGCGGTTGAGTCGTGAGGCGACTGTGCCTTTCGAACAGCCCAGGATATTCGCGATCTCTTCGTAGGAAAGTCCCTCGATGTATTTGAGCAGGATCGGCAGCCGCAATTTCGGCTTGAGCTCGGTGATCGCCGCTTTGACGGCCGCCTGGATCTCTCGCCGCGTGAAATACTCTTCCTGAGACCTCTTTTGTGCTGCCCAACCCGCCGCGAAGCCTTCAGTCAACGGAATGAAACGCCGCCCCTTTCTACGCTCGTCCACGCACACGTTTGTCACCAGCCGGTAAAGCCAGGTTGTGAACTCGGCGTCGAACCGAAATTGCCCGATCTTCGTAAAGAGCTTGAGAAAGGCCTGCTGTGTGGCGTCCCTCGCAGAGGTTTCATCCCCACTATAAAAATAGAATGCTATCGAATAGACCCTGTCCTGATAGGCCTCAAAAAGGTGCTCAAACGCCTCCCTATCACCTTGCTGGCAAGCCTCGATGACGTGTCGGTCAATTTGGCGATCGCTCATGACAGCGCATGACTCCATCGTCCCCTCCGTCTGCTTGAGCATCACCTATTAGACGAAAGGGCTCAAATTTTTCTTCCACTTTTTTCTTTAAAACTCATGCGTCGCCGTCGTGAAGTCGCGCGGTTAACCCCTGCGGCTTAATTGCGCACCTAAGGTTCTTTGTTTCGAGCAATTTATCGCCGCGTGGAAGATAAGATCGGAGGTCGGCGGTCAATCTCGACGATATCTCAGTCTAATAGGCGCTGGTTGAGCTTGACGGCAACCTAACCGGCGTTGCGGTGGATGACGGGCATGATAATTTGATCTGCTTACCCCACCGCTCAACCAGAAATTTACGTCTTGGCCATTCAATTAATCGACTGCAGGTAGGTGAGGTATCGCGCCCGGTCGACGTCACTCATCTTCGTGATCTGCACACTGATCAGGTGGCCCGTCTCCGTCCCAGTTTTATCGAGCGCCACGTAGCGTACCGGTGTGGTATAGATCTCGATCGGCCCCGTCGGGAGCTCCAGTAGGATGATCCGCAGCTCACAATCTTTGCTGTTAATGTAGCGGTCACCGACACGCAGTGAAGGCACTATAATTGATAGACCGATCTCGCTGAGGTCACGGGTGTAGCCGTCGTGCGGCAGCACATTCTGCGAGCCGTCTGCCAGTGAAATGTTCAAGAGCAGACGGGCTTGCCGCTTCGACTTAAACCGGGGGGCTTGGCGGCGATCGGCGACGGGCTTCCGCAGAAGGGTGGCGATGGAACGGAGTATCTCCGGCATTTGTGGTGTTATAGCACAGTTAGTTTAATAACTATCAATTGCCCGGAATCGTTTAATCAAGAGGGGGCTTCGTCTTGCTGGGGAAGTCTTCGCCGCGAACCGTCCTGATGCGCTCCGCGCCCGCCACCGCATGCCCCAGTTTTTTTCGCAGGTTCTTCCGGCCATCGTGATGCCGATGCGGATCTAAAGGGGGAAGATCACCGCCGGAGGCACCCGGCGGCTCACCCCGCGTCCGATAAAGGGCGTGACGCTCTCTTCCGCACGCCGATGTCCGAAATCGTCGCATCTTAGTCTTAGCCGACCCGGCCAGCCACGAGCTATATTGCGGCCAACGGAGGTGACATGCGACCCAAGCGCATCGGTCTATTAGGCTTCGACGGCGTGCAGGCGTTAGACCTGACGGGGCCTGCGGAAGCATTCTCAGCGGCGGTGATCGAGGAGAAGGGCGACGGGCCGCAGCGCTGTTACGAAGTGTTGGTCGTCGGCTTAACCTCTAAGCCTTTCGTCGCCGCCGACTCAGGCCTCATCTACAAGCCGCACACGACCATCCACACCGCGCCTCCGCTCGACACTTTAATCATCCCGGGCGGGCCCGGGCTGCGCCAGCCGGAAACTAACGCGAGGGTCTCGGCGTGGGTCGGGACTTGTGCCAGCCGCATCCGCCGTATCGGCACCGTCTGCACCGGTACTTACGGGTTAGCCCCGACGGGTCTGCTCGATGGGCGCATGGTGACGACTCACTGGCGACACGCACGTGATCTGGCCGCGCGCTTTCCCAAATTAATCGTCAACCCGAACGCGCTCTATCTGAAGGACGGCCAGTTCTACACCTCCGCTGGTCTCACCGCCGGCATTGACCTCTCGCTCGCCCTGATCGAAGAGGACTTCGGCTCGCAGGTCGCGCTCGCGGTCGCGCGTGAACTGGTCGTCTATCTCAAGCGTCCGGGCGGGCAGGAGCAATACTCCGAGCCGCTCAGGTTCCAGACGCGCTCGACCGATCCGCTCGCGGATTTGGTGACGTGGATGACTAGCCACTTGCATCAGGACTTATCAGTCGAAGCCCTAGCCGAGCGGGCTTGCCTCGGGGCGCGCCACTTCGGCCGGCGCTTCAAAGAAGCATTCGGGACAACGCCCGCGGCCTTCGTTGAAGAATTGCGCCTGAGCGAAGCCCGCGAGCGCCTGACTAAGCCCAACCAAAACATAGAGAGCGTAGCCACGTCCGTGGGCTTCAAAAGCGCCGACGCTTTCCGCAGGGCATTCGAGCGGCGCTACGGGATTACGCCGAGCAGTTACCGAAAGCGGTTCGATCTCCGTCCGAGATGAATGTCCGAAAGCGTCGGAATTTTGTCGTGTCACATTTAGTTCAGTGTCGGCACCTTATTAGCGTGTTTTCACGAACTAGGCAAGTCACTTTAAGGAGGAGCAGATGATAAAAAAACTGTCCATTGTTTTCATCATTCTCATCTCTTTCCCGGGGCTGGCATTTGCCCAACAGTCGCCGAGCGCGTCTGCGGCACCTGCCGCCAAGCTGGTTCCACCAGCCCACGGCAAGATACCGGTCGCCATCATCATAGGGCGAGGGGCTGAGACGATTGATTTTGTCGGCCCTTGGGAGGTCTTCCAGTTCGCCTTTCGACCCTCCGCGGGCGCGATGAGCATGGAGGACATGGAACTCTTTCAACTTTATATCGTGTCTGACAGTAAAGAGCCGGTCCGTGTCACGGGCGGAATGCGAATCATACCGGACTACACTTACGCGGATGCTCCGGAGCCAAAGGTGATAGTGGTCCCTGCAACCACCTCTTCTCCGGAGATGTTGGATTGGATTCGAAAGATGACGAAACGCAGTGACGTCGTAATGTCCGTCTGTCTGGGTGCCTATCATTTGGCTGAAGCGGGTGTGCTCTCCGGCAAGCAGGCAACGACCAATGATGGAGCCTATGTAAACATTCAAAGGAAATACCCGGACGTGCACTTCCTACGTAATAGGCGCTGGGTGCAGAGTGATCCGGTGATCTTCACATCCGGGGCGACCGGCGCCGGGATAGACCTGGCGCTCCACATCGTGGAACTCTATTTCGGCCACGACGTCGCAGCGCGGGCGGCACGGGCGATGAATTATAAAAGCCAGGATTGGACGGGAGATGGGACTGAAAGCATCAAGGATCCGCTTCCTTCTGATCGGTTCTCTACCGGTGTGCTGGGCAACTGGCAGGGCGAGGTGATGACGAAGGAAGGACCTCTTCAGTTGGCTATACATATTTGGCCGTACCCGGACGACAAGCACTTAGTCGGAACAGCCGACATCCTCAACCGAGACGTTAGAGACCTTTTCATCGATCCGATTGCGCTCAACGGGACGGACTTGCATTTCGAAATACACAATGGTGCGAGTACGTTCGATGGCAAGCTCAATGCTGAGGGGACGGCCATCGAGGGCAATTGGAAACAGTCCGGGGCATCCGCGCCGCTCGTGCTCAAGCGCATTCAGCCACCCGCCAAGGACGTCGGCGATGGCACGCGCGGCACTATCGCGCCCGGCGGAACGCTCGAATTCATGCAACTGAAGATCGCCGTGCTCGCGACGACGGTGGATTCCAGCGCCGCCACACCGCACGCTGTCGCCAGCATCCGACTGGAAGAGGGTGGGGCGACGGAAGAATGGACCGCGCGCCAAGGCGAGGCGTTCAACTGGCACGGGTATCACGTCGCGATCGGCGCCGTCCACGGGCCAGGCGAGTCTGGTGGCGGATGGGTCGAACTCGCGGTCGCGACCGTTGCATCGTTGCCGCAGTGCATCGGCAAGCCAGTCGGGAAGACAGTCCCTGGCCTTGCCGCGTTAAGTAATAGTTTCTCAACCGTTCAACAGGCCAGAGTTGTATTTCGAAATCGGCGGGAAAGAAGTCAATATCTAGGCTCTCGCCAACGCCTCGCCGCTATGTTGTTAAGCAGAAAGAGTTCCTAGAACCAATCTTTCTCGAATAGCGGCACTACTCCGTATTGGCCGACAAAAGAGCGGCATGTTAGTTCATACCCTCGGACTGATCGGAGGCCGAGACTTATCAGATCAGCGACGAGCGCGTCGCTCCTTTTGTGGATGCCATCGATGTCGGCGGGGAGAGAGGTCTCGACCTGTGGCCGGGGCCGGACAAGCCAGAGAGCTTTGAGACGAAGGCGGGCGTGCGCCTTGTTCTGCACGGTCAATACCCGGTCGGTGATGTCGGGGCGTTGACGGTGAGACTCGACGGCTCAGACGGGCAAGTCGTCTTAACCACTTCTCGAGATGAGAAGGACTCGCGTAGGATCAGGGTTGAGCTGCCGCGAGATTTGCCGAGCGGGGACTGGCATCTGACGATCCTCAACCCGGAAGAGAAGACGGAGACGACCATCCCGGTCGTGATGCGAATTGGTTGAAGGTCAGGCGGGCGGGCCGGACGGAAGCTCTAGCTATTTATCTCTGATTTTGGTTTAGGGTTTGGGGGATTTTTGTGGTATTGTTAAACCTTTCACTCTTTGGTCCGATAACGTCAGGCAGAATCTGCCCTGTTTGCTGCTTCCGTTTTTGCGCCTTAACTCATAACTTGGCACTTTTAGGAAGCGTAAAATTGCACCGCGAACGGCCGAATACAGGAGATTCTCTCTGGCGGTGCCGGGTCATTAGACCCATAAAATGGCAGCGCGTGCAGCTTGGGAAGCATAACCCGGCACAGCGTACAAAGTAGATGTGGTGGCCGGGCCACTGTTGAGACTAAATTCATACAAGATGTAGCCACCAGCGTGTGGCACCATAAAATTGCACTGGCGATTTTGGAACCATAAAGCTGCACTTGTGCAAGGTTATCGGTAAAGGCACAGTTTTGGAGGTTGAGTGGGGTGGGGTTGACCTTTGTTATCCGATAACGTCCAACACCCGGGTTCATCCGCATTATTGATGCCACCGGGTTCAGGTAGAAGATCAACGGGGTGGCCAAACCCTTTAACTTTTAGCCGCCTTGTAATATAGTCTTGCGAAAGTCGAGTGCGGCACCGCTGCCCTTTCAGACGAGCCTTCTGCTTTAATCAGCAATTTCGGAAGAAGTTGTATGCCAGCGCATCCGCAGGCTTACGAAGAATGCGCGACCGGGTTCCGATCGGAGAACCTTGCCGCGCTCCTCTCAGGCGATCTCAGCCGCGGTCTGAACATCTGTTACGAGTGCTGCGACCGCCATGCCGAGCCGGATCGCGTCGCGCTCCTCTGCGAGAGCGCTGATGGGCGCAGTTCCGTTCACACCTTCGCCGAACTCAGCGACCTTTCCGCGCAGTTCGCCCGCTCCCTCCGAGCGCAGGGGGTGCGCCCCGGCGAGCGCATCGCCTGCCTCCTGCCGAGAACGCCGGAACTGGTCGTCACGGCGCTCGGCACGTGGCGCGCCGGTGCCGTCTATCTGCCGCTCTTTACGGCTTTCGGACCCAAGGCGATTGAGTACCGCCTGCGGCGCAGCGGCGCGCGCCTCGTCGTCACGGACGCGGCGAACCGCCCGAAGCTCGACGGTATCGAGGACCTACCGACAGTCTTAACGGTCGCCGGCGGCGAGGGGCGCGGCTCGCTCGAAGGCGATCTGGACTTCTGGGAAGAAGTCCTGCGGGAGGAGACTTCGTTCCCGCCAGTGATGCGGGCGAGCGACGACCCCTTCGCGCTCCTCTTCACTTCGGGCACGACGGGCCAAGCCAAGGGCGTGCCCGTCACCGCGAAGGCGCTCCTCCACATCCTCGCCTACATGAAGTACGCCGTCGATCTGCGCCCCGAGGACAAGTTCTGGAACGTCGCCGATCCCGGCTGGGCTTACGGCCTGTTCTTCAGCCTGATCGGGCCGCTCCTCCTCGGTCACCCGACGCTCTTCTACATGGGGCCGTTCACTGCCGAGAACGCCTACAGGCTGCTTGAGAAGTACGAGATCACGAATCTCGCTGCCGCGCCGACCGCCTACCGCCTTCTGATGGGCGCGGGGGCGGCGCGCAAGTTCGACTGTCGTCTGCGGGCGGCGAGCAGCGCGGGCGAGCCGCTCAACCCGGAAGTCATCCGCTGGTTCGCCAAGCACACGGGCTGCCCCGTGCGCGATCATTACGGGCAGACGGAGCTGGGGATGGTCGTCTGCAACTTCCACGCGCTCGAACACCCGGTGCGCCCCGGCTCGATGGGGCGGCCTGTGCCCGGCTTTCGTGTCGTCGCGCTCGACGCGGAGTGGCGCGAGGTCGCGCCCGGCGGTCACGGTCAACTCGCCATAGACATCACCGCCTCGCCGCTCTACGCCTTCCCCGGTTACTGGGAGGAGGGCCGGGACAGTCCCTGCTTTCGCGGGCGCTACCACCTGACGGGCGATATAGTGGAGGTCGGCGACGACGGCTGCTTTACGTTCATGGGCCGCGCCGACGACATCATCCTCTACGCGGGCTACCGGATCGGCCCCTTCGACGTGGAGAGCGCGCTCCTCGAGCACCCGGCGGTGGCGGAGTCGGCGGTCGTCGGGAAGCCCGACGCCGAGCGCGGCGAGATCGTCAAGGCGTTCGTCGTGCTCCGCCCCGGCCACGAGCCTTCGGCTGATCTGGCGACCGAAATTCAGCAGCTCGTGCGGGAGCGGCTGTCGGCGCACGCCTATCCGCGCGAGGTCGAGTTCGTCACGGAGTTGCCGAAGACTCCGAGCGGGAAGATTCAGCGCTATCTGCTGAGGCAGCGGGCGGCGGCTTGAAATCACTTTATACTAGCGCCATCAAATTCGCAGGTGGTTGTATGCGCTTGCTGAGGGGTGCGGCCGGCGTCCGATAAGAGCAAGGCTTTGCGGCCGCTGGTCGTGAAAAGGATCTCCGCTAGTTGAGGTACCCTCCAACCGGTCCATCTACCATGAGGAACCTCTCGCGCAGTTGCGCCCGGCAATAGAGGTGGCAGCACGCGATCTCCACAACCCGATGCCGCCCGTCGCGGTGCAGGAGGGCGACCGCGCCCAGCGGGATCAGGGATCGACACACGCTGCAGGGTCGCGATGCGCGCGCGAGCACCACATCCTCCAGGCAGTGGACCCCTCCTGTGACTGCTTGATGCGCCTTCATTTGTGTATGGCAGTGAGTTTAACCTGGGGCCGCAGATGGACGCAAGAGTGAGATGATCAAGGATGGATTACCCGCCGCCCCGGACGTTCTCACCCGAAGACGGCGGGTGATAAAGTAAGCCGAGAATGACCATAGCCCTATCCATTTACTTACTAACGTCCGTGACGCTAACACCTGCGGCCCGAGGTAGTCTATATAGAATTCTCTCGCTTTTCCTTCGTCGAATACCTGCGTCTCCGGCCTCCTCTTCGTGAATCGGTGCGCGACTTTGGCGAGCGTCTTGGTCCGAGAAAGGCCGAGCGAGCAGGGCAGTCCCGTCCACTGGTAAACTTTCCGCTTGATCTCCAGCCCGTAACCCCGGAATGGCTCCCGCTACAGAACCATCCATCGGAGGTTTCCACACAGACAGGTATCAGAGATGAAACAGTGTATAGCACATAAGACAGGCTTTAGGCTATACTTTTCTTGCCTCCGATGGTGGCCTTGTTAAACAAAGGAGAGGTCAATGGGCCAAACCCACCTGCTGGTTCCGATAGTAAACGCCACACCACAGCTTAAATTTTCAAACGGAGCTGCGTTACCGAGAACATGGAAAGAGAGCCTGGAGGAGAACCCTCTCAGATACGCCCTGCTCATCATCATTACCACCGCTAGTATCACGGCAGGAATCATGGGCTGGGTTCAGGTGGCTCGCGCAGACCTGGCCGTGATTAAATATGAGGCGGAAAAGGCTGGCATTAAGAATGAATGTGAGGCGCGGATCAGAGAATTGAAGAATAAGATTGCGGAGTTAGAGAAGAGTCGCGAATAGGTCGCGGGGACGCTCACAGACTGATACGGGCGTTAAAAGATATTTTGGTTCGCCTGCCGTTCACGCCCACTCAAATAGCTCTTGAGCGGCTGACTGATGGGTGCTAGACTGCTCGGCCATCTCCGCCTGTTCCCCCAAAGGGAGTGAGCGAGATTGAAAGACCACCTGAGTTGCGAGGGCTCAGGTGGTCTTTCTATTTATCACAGCAGCCGTTAGGGCCCAGCAGCAGCCGCGCAGGATTACAGCTCTCGCGAAAAGCAGGGCGTGATATATTGCCGCGGGCGGCCTGTGCCGTTTCCATGATTAGCCTACGGAAGTGGTAAGTCTTGAGCCGTGAGTGTGTTATTTAGAAAACGCACAACCTGTGGAAAAGATTTCTACGGCTGGCGGCCGTACAATTTAAAGTTGGGTGGCACCCTAACGAGGACAGCATGAAGTTCACCGTCCGCCCACTCACGCCTGATCTGTGGCCCGCTCTGGAAGACCTGTTCGGCAAGAATGGCGCCTGCAACGGGTGCTGGTGCATGTATTGGCGGCTCGGCCCTGCGTATTTCGAGCGACCTCGGGAGAACAACCGCAGCGCCTTGCGCCAGATCGTGACGCAAGGCCCGCCGCCGGGTTTGCTCGCCTTTGATGGCGAGAAGGCTGTGGGCTGGTGTCAGCTTACGCCACGAGATGATTTGGGCTGGCTCAATCGCAAGCGAGCTTTCGAGCGCGTCGATGCTTTGCCGGTTTGGTCGATCTCCTGCTTCTTCGTCCGGCGCGGCTATCGGCGCCAGGGCGTTATGTCAGAGTTGATCGCCGCAGCTTTGCAAGTGGCCAAGCGCGCCAAGGCGCCAGCGCTGGAAGCGTATCCGGTGGACACCGCCCGACCAGGCAGTACGCGCAACGTTTTCACCGGCGTGGCCTCGGCATTCAAGCGACTCGGATTCAAGACCGTGGCTCGCCGCGAACCGACGCGTCCGCTCATGCGACACGATTTGAAAGGGATCAGAAGTTGACGTTCATGTCAGTCAGCCTGGTTACGCCGTGAGGACTATACCTCCCGGGGATAGACAGATCAGATGTGACGGTTTATAGAACCAGGCAATTATCCCGTTGACGCAGTGAGACTACCTGCCGGCGATGAGACCATGAAAAGAAATATCTCCACCTGGCTGTCTATCCTCTGCGCGTTCACTCTGTGTCAAGTTTCCGGCTCCCGCCGATTGTTAGCGCGAGCCACTGTCCCGAATCGGACGGAAGCGGTGAGGCGGGAACTGGGTGCCTTCTTCAAAAGATACCAACTCGATATAGGCCAGGCGCTCTTCTTCTTTGAGAGACAACCTCCCTCTTAAAATCCTTCACTTCGAGCCAATCTGTTCGTCCGCCTCCACATCTTTCCCCCGCTCGATATCATGTACAATCACCTTCACCAGGGCCGAAAACCATGTCGTTACTCGATTACACCCCATCCTTCAGCGTTGAAGACGCGAGTTTGTTGGCACAAAACATCTACGCCATCCGCGCAGCGGCCACACCGCTGCCCGGCGAGCGGGATCAAAACTTTCTGCTCGAGGCCCCCTTCGGTGAGAGCTTCGTCCTCAAGATCGCCAACGCCACGGAAGAACCGTCTATGCTGGACGCGCAGCGGCAGGCCATGGCGCACGTCGCCCGGCAGACGCCGCTCTGCCCGCGCGTCGTGCCGACGAAGTCCGGCGACTGGACGGCGGAGGTCCGATCATCGTCGGGCGTGAAACACATCGTGCGACTGGTCACGTACCTGCCGGGGGTCACGTTCGGCAGCCTCCGGCGTCACTCGCCCGAACTGCTCCATGACCTCGGCCGTAGCGTGGGCCGGCTGGATCGGGCGCTGGCTGGCTTTGATCACCCGGCCATCCATCGCGACTTCCACTGGGACCTGGCCAACGGCTTGCGCATATACCGCGAATACGAGGCGTTGATCTCCGACGGCGGGCTGCGGGAGATGGTCGGCGCAGTGGCGGCCGATTTCGAGCGCCACACCGCACCGCTGCTGCCGAAGCTACGCACGAGCGCCATCCACAACGACGCGAACGACTACAACGTGATAGTCGGCGGCGGCGGCCGAGACCCTTACACGCGCAACCAGAGGGTGGTCGGCGTGATTGATTTCGGCGATATGGTCCACAGTTACACGGTCGCGGATCTGGCGGTGGCTGTCGCCTACGCCGTCCTCGACAAGCCGGACCCGCTCGCCGCCGCGGCGCACGTCGTGCGGGGCTATCACGCGGAGTACGCCCTCGACGATCATGAGATCGCCGCGCTCTTCGGTCTCGTGCGCCTGCGGCTGTGCATGAGCGTGTGCCTGGCGGCGCATCAACAAAGGCAGCGACCCTCAGACGACTACCTTGCCGTCAGCCAGCGGCCCATCCGCCACACCCTGCCCAAACTCGCGCGGGTTCATCCGCGCTTTGCCGAGGCGCTCTTCCGCCACGCCTGCGGGCTAAAGCCTGCGCCGTCTGCTGAACTTGTCCTTAACTGGTTGCGGGCGAACGCCGGCACCTTTGCGCCCGTTCTTGGTGTTGACCTGCGTACCGCGCCGTGCGTCGTCTTCGACCTCGGCGTCAGTAGCCCGCTCGTGAGCTGTGACGCGCGGGAGAATACTGAGCCTGAATTGACCAGACGACTATTTAATAGGATGGCCACCTCAGGCGCGCAAGTCGGCGTCGGTCGTTACGACGAGCCGCGCCTGCTTTACACCGCGCCGACGTTTGCGACCGGCGAGGGCCCCGCGGACGAGCGCCGCACTATCCACCTCGGCATCGACCTGTTCGTTGAGGCGGGCACGTCCGTCTTCGCGCCGCTGGGGGGTACCATTCACGCTTTGGCCAATAATACCGCCCCGCAGGACTACGGACCCGTCATCATCCTGAAGCACCGCACGGATTTGGGCCACCCGTTCTACACGCTGTACGGCCATCTGAGTGAGGAATCGCTCGCGGGTCTGAGCCTCGGCCGAGCGATCGCCCAAGGGGAGCGGCTGACGGCGACGGGTGGGCCTGATGTGAATGGCGGGTGGACGCCGCACCTCCACTTCCAGCTCATCACCGACCTGCTCGACCTTGACTGCGACTTCCCCGGCGTGGCCCCCGCCAGCCGGCGCGAAGTCTGGCTGAGTCTCTCCCCAGACCCGAATATGATTCTCGGCGTCCCCGCCGACCTCTTCCCGCCCGTTATGCCCAGTAAAGCCGAGACGCTCGCCGCGCGCCGCAATTGCATTGGGAGAAGCCTGAGCATCGCCTACCGGGAGCCGGTCAAGGTCGTGCGCGGGTGGATGCAGTACCTGTTTGACGAGAAGGGTCGCCGGTATCTTGACGCTTACAACAACGTGCCGCACGTCGGGCATTGCCACCCTCGCGTGGTCAGGGCGGGCTGCGAGCAGATGGCCGTGCTCAATACGAACACCCGCTACCTGCACGATCTGATCAACCGGTACGCCGCAGGGTTGTGCGCCACGCTGCCCACTCGGCTGAGCGTCTGTTTCTTCGTCAACTCGGGGAGCGAAGCCAACGAGCTGGCGCTGCGCCTGGCCCGCGCCCATACCGGTCGGCGCGACATGATCGTGCTGGAAGCGGCCTACCACGGCCACACCACCACGCTCATCGACATCAGTCCGTACAAGCACGGCGGGCCGGGCGGGACGGGCGCGCCCGCCTGGGTCCATACCGCGCCAATTCCCGACGTGTACCGCGGCCCGTACAAGCGGGACGACCCGCGGGCGGGGGAGAAATACGCGCAGTACGTGCTGGAGATAATCGAGGGCCTGCGCCGGGCGGGCACGGGCCTCGCCGGATACATCGCCGAATCGTTCCCCAGTGTGGCGGGGCAGATCGTCCTCCCCGACGGCTACCTGGCCGCCGTTTACGACGCGGTGCGCCGGGCGGGCGGCGTCTGCATCGCCGACGAAGTGCAGACCGGGTACGGGCGGGTCGGCACGCACTTTTGGGGGTTTGAGGCCCAAGGTGTTGTGCCGGACCTCGTGGTCCTGGGGAAACCGATCGGTAACGGCCACCCCGTCGGAGCCGTCGTCACCACGCCGGAGGTCGCCGCCTCCTTCGACAACGGGATGGAGTTTTTCAGCACGTTCGGCGGCAACACGGTGTCGTGCGCGATAGGCCTATCGGTGCTGGAGACGGTCCTCGAAGAGGGGTTACAGGCGCACGCCCGTCGCGTCGGCGACCGACTGCTCGAGGGACTCAGCGCGCTAATGGACCGCTACGAGGTGATCGGCGACGTGCGCGGCTCCGGCCTCTTTCTCGGGGTCGAGCTGGTCCGCGACCGTGAGACGCTCGTCCCGGCGACGGAGGAAGCGTCCTTCATCTCGGACCGGATGCGGGAGTGCGGCGTCCTGTTGGGGACGGACGGGCCCTCCCACAACGTGATCAAGATCAGGCCGCCGATGCCCTTCTCGGACGGGGACGCCGACCTCCTCATCGCCGCGCTGGAGAGAGTCTTGGCGGAAGACTTCGGGGCGTGAGCTGCGGCCTTCGGCGTCCCACTGCGGTTTCCGCCTCGGGGCGACGGCGAATGCCGCAAGCGATGGCAGGGCTGGCTGTTCATGAAACGTACTGTAGCTCAGCCGAAGCAGGCGCGTCGCACCGGATCTGCTCATCCAGGGGTTCGTACCGATGCGGTACTACGGGTGGTCGCGAAGGGACCCGGACACTGAAAGGGGATAACTTCCGGTTAAGAATAATGACCGGACCAGAGAGCCTGCGAAGGGATGACCTGCCCCTGCATCACCTTAAGATAATACCGGGAGCGGTTGAGTCCGGTTGTAAACTACAGCAATGCTGACTGTGTCACCTGACGGAAAGTGAAATGCGCCGGCTAAATAAGTGTCTGCGGTACCGGAGGTCCCCTCGTGACCGAGTCTGACCAAAGGCCGAGGGTACGCATCTCCTCCAGGAGACTGTTATTATTCTCTGCGGATGCCGCGTAACGACTGACGGCACATTGCCGCACGGCCCGCGGCACCATGAACAAACCAGGAGTAGGATGATGACGACCGGGAAAGATGAGGGACCAGAAGTCAACGAGTACCATGTCGTGCTCACCTCTGAGCCGGATGAGCGGTGGGAGGTTCATTACGGGGATCAGAAGATGGGCTACCAGGCGTGGGATAAACGGGTGGCCATAAGCGCCGCCAAAGAGATGGCGACGGTCAACCGGCCCAGTAAAGTAGTCGTGCACGACCGTGACGGGGCGGTCCAGTCGGAGATCCCGTACCACCCCAAATAGACTGTTGGCCCGTGGCGCCATCGCCTCCTTGAGGGTACGACCCTCTCTTGACCGGCTGAGCCGAGGGGGCGTATAAGCGAGATGTAATGACATCCCCTCCCCTCAAGGAGGCTCACCATGAAACGGACCCTTCTTTTTTTGCTCCTCGCCACCGTTCTCACAACGCTTTTCGCGGGAGAAGGCGCCGACGCGCAAAGACGAAGAAGACGGAGAAGCAGGAGGCGTCGCCCGTCAACAACCTCGTTAGCCCGTATCCCGTCGTGCCCGGCCCGATTGAGCAGCATCGCCGAGTGTCCGGACACAGGCTGCGGCAGCGGCGCCGACCCCGACCCCTTGCTTAATAAAGCTAAGAACCGAACAGACGCCCCCGACCCGTCAGGCCTCCGGACGATGACTCTGGACGCGATACGGAGTCTGACACAACCGGGCAGGTGGACTGCGGGTAGCGACCGCACCCCCCTCGAAGGCGCAGGGAAGGAGGGCACGCCGGTGGTCGTGACGGGTTTTCTGAAGATCGCGAAACAGGAGCACGGGGAGTCATGCAATTGCGGGCTGGACGATCCCGAAGGGGTCAACACGGATATCCATCTGGTGATCGTCTCGCGCGTTACCGACCCCGAGGCCTCCTCGGTCACGATGGAGATGACCCCCCGGGTTCGCGCGGCAGGCCATGCTAACTATCTCGCCACCCGCGTCAAGCCGTTACAAGGAAAGTTCGTGAGGGTGACGGGCTGGTTGATGCTCGACACGGCGCACATCAGAAGGCCGTTGGTGAGGGCGACCAATTGGGAGGTGCACCCGATCACCAAATTCGAGATCTGCACGACGAACCAGTCCGCTTGCGAAGCGGGCAACGGTTGGCAGGAATTGTAGTACGTTGAGGCCTTCAAGACCTGTCGCATACAATGGCTGCCGAGTGAAGTCGGTTTAGTCCCGGCGTGTGATGCGCTGACTGTCTTCATGTTGAATTACCTCACTCGGGGTCTCACCTTCTTGAGTCAGCGTGACGCCGGCGTGAGGTCGTGACGGCCTTACCTTACCGATATGTTCTGAGATTACATTCAGGCAACGAATTCTCGATGCGTGGAGCGCTATAACTTCAATACGCCGACAATACATCGACCACGACGCTTAAACTGCGCGCCTCTTGACGCGGATGTTGAGCCGGTTCAAACCTCTGTCATACAACCGACCCAACGCCTCTCATACATCGAGCATCGCTAACTGATCCAGCTGGTCTGCGCAGCAGAGTCATAATCCAACCCCCGCACCCGGCCGACCTCTCATAAATGAAGATATATGACTGACCCGCTTGACCTTAGGGGGAAGGCAGTCGGTTACCCGTCGATCCTCATATATGACTAACGCCTTGAAAATAGAGGAGATTTATCTACGCTCGAAAAATCCTATAGCTCATCTAGATTCGACATATATTTCATATATGAGACAGCCAATACGCGCCCCCTCTACGTCTGTAAGCCGCTGAAAACAGATGACATTTATGAACATATCGCTCCCCTATCTGCGCACACAGAAGCAGGCCCGCAGAGCTATCCGGTAACTCCTTCTCACACAAGAACATTTATGAAAGCGAGGAGTTCTATATGAGTGCTATCCTGTCCGCTCAGATAGATATGTGTGGATGGCTGCGTTTCGTTTCATCCGTGAAACGCATGATGTAGAGGGGCGCTGTCTGCACGCAATCGCCCCTCCCCCCGACCAATTAATGACGCTCTTCAGGCGGCGGTAGCCAGCCCGAAATCGAAAGCCAACTGCGCCTCTCTCCCTGGTCGTGACGGTGGCGCAGGTTGGGTCACCGCTCTGGGCGGCGGCGGCGCAGTGAGGGTGAAGGGTGGCAAATCATTGGGCGGCGGCTCGCTCTCGCACGGTTGGGTTCTCGTGGGCGCGTCTTCGATTTCTGTCGCGGCGATCGGTTCTTCTTCCTGCGCGTGGTCTAGTTCTCCGGCGTCGGCTGCTTCGATTATCCATTCTTCGAGGTCAGCGATGCGTGTCGTCGCTGTCTCAAGCTGGCTCTCTGCTTGTCGGTCAAAGCGGCTGCTTCGCGCAGCAGATTCGCCGCCGGCGCCAGCAACTCGCGATACTCCTGGCTGTAAGGCACGGCTTTGAGCTTGCCGTTCGGGCCGCGGCGAATCACGGAAAAGAAGCCTGTCGCGCGCTCGCGCTCTTCTTCGGTGAGCCCCCGGACCCACGCGTTGAATTCATCCTTCGTCATGTCGTCCGGGTAGAAACTGCCTTGCGGTGGTTTCTCGGGCGGGACGCCCTCAATGAACGGCTCGTTCTTATCCAGGCGCGACCACGGGCCGGCGTTGATCCTAAAATAGTGCAGCCGCTCGCGGCCCGACTCGCTCTTATCCCTCTCGAGCCTCTCAAGCAGGGCCGGGTTTCCGCTCCAGACCTGGCGCAGGAAGATCGAGTCCATGAGGCGCGCGCGAGTGAGCAAATCTTCGTCCATGATCTCATCGTTACGGTCACCTTCTGCTATGCGCGGGTATGCTTGGGAAGGTGTAATTATACTGCTGTTCGGCGGCGCCGCAAGTAAATCAGGTGGCGCCGCGGGCTGGTGGTGGTGTAAGCAGGAAGGTATAGTTTCCCGGATCTCCCGCGATTTTGGCGGTGGGTGGCCAGGCTTGGGGCGACCTCGGGGCCCATCTCATGCGGCGCGTAACACTTTGGCACTGGGCAACGGGCTATTATTGACTTGCATAAAAGACCGGATTTTGAGGGTTGAGATGCAAAATCTGGTTGATTCTACACCATGTTGTAAGCCTGCAATACTTTATTTTCTGTGCATTCTTTAGCTCTTGATTCTTTTTCAGGGACGACTAGGTCGTTTTCTATCAAAGCCCTCAAGGTAAGCTAACCACCCAAGCTGTTGAGA
>CAYLJO010000095.1:0-22543 GCA_964383905.1 uncultured Blastocatellaceae bacterium | reverse complement strand
GCTTATAGCACTCGGCGAAGCCACACACCCAGATAAGCATTGTTAACAGCAGAACTACGCGCGAAGTTTTCTGGATGAGACTCACTTATCTTTTCTCCGGCTCACGGATTTATCACAACCTCTGCAAATTGACCTGCGATTCTCTCGCAAACCTTTAGTTCCGGCAAGCGGGCCACCGGCCTGTCGCGCCCCCTAAGAAGCAGCCAGGAATATTGTTGGCTTCCTTCATTCAGCACGCCTGATCGCATCTGCCACGCGTACAGTATCACGAGCGGCGCGCACGTCGTGTACGCGGATGATGTGCGCGCCATTAAGCACGGCAGCAGTCACGGTCGCCATCGTGCCATAAATGCGCTTGCTTACCGGCGCGCCGTCGAGAAGGCGTCCGATGAAGGACTTTCGGGATGTGCCGATGAGGATGGGGAATTCCGCGAATTCCCCAGCGAACCGGTCAAGCCTTGCGATAAGCTCCAGATTCTGTTCCTGGCTTTTACCGAAGCCGATGCCTGGGTCGAGGGCGATGGCCTCGCGTGACACACCGCGCTCCTCGGCTAACGCGATGCTGTTACGCAAACTGGTGGTAACTTCCACCCATATGCCTGCGACCGGCTCAAGACGATGCATTGTCTCAGAAGTTCCGCGTGAGTGCATCAACACAAGTCCGGCGCGCGCGTGCGCTGCAGCATCCGCTACCGCCGGATCGAACCGCAAGCCTGAGATGTCGTTGACGATCTCCGCCCCGGCGGCCAGCGCGGCGCGTGCAACCTGAGCTTTCGTCGTGTCTACCGAGAGAGGAACCGTCGAGTTTTTTGCCAGGTGCTCAATTACCGGGACTATTCGCCGCAACTCCTCTTCGGCCGTAACGGCCGCGGCACCCGGCCGGGTTGACTCGCCGCCGATGTCTATGATGTCTGCGCCCTCGCTGATCATCCGTTCGGCGTGGGCCAACGCTCGCTTGACAGAGAAGAATTGACCGCCGTCGCTGAAACTATCGGGCGTGATATTAAGAACGCCCATCAGGAGCGTGCGTGCGCCGATGGGGAGCGCGCGGCGGGCGAGTTTCCATTCACGTTGATCCATAGAGCATAAGTAGAAAGAGAAAAGGCAAATTAAAGAAGGCAAAGTAAAAAGGCAAAAGTGAGGATTTCTCCTTTACTTTTGCCTTTTGCCTTTTTACTTTTACCTTCCGCCTTATGCGGTCGCCGGGTTGCTGCCGGTGATCGGCGGCAGGATCGGCTTCAGAGGCTTGACCGCGGGCTCTTTAAGTTGCGGTTTCTCATTATCATCTGGCGCGGGCGCCTGATCGTCATCAAGCGGCAGGCCCGCGACGATGCGCCGGATCTGCACGCCGTCAAGTGATTCGCGCTCAAGCAGCGTTTCCGAGAGCCGGATCATCGTGTCACGGTTCTCTTCGATGATGTTCTTGGCGCGGGCATACTGCTCCGTCACGATCTTCTTTACTTCCTGATCAATCTTGATCGAGGTGTCTTCCGAATAATCGCGGTGCTGAGCAATCTCGCGGCCCAGGAAGATCTGCTCTTCCTTCTTGCCGAATGTGAGCGGCCCTAACTCCGACATGCCGTACTCGCAGACCATCGCGCGCGCAAGCTCCGTCGCGCGCTCAATGTCGTTTGACGCGCCGGTCGTGATGCCGTTAAGGAAGGTCTCTTCGGCAATGCGCCCGCCCATCAAAATCGCGATCTGGCCGAGTAAATATTCTTTCGAATAGTTGTGCCGGTCGCCTTCGGGAAGCTGCTGTGTCACACCGAGCGCCATGCCGCGCGGAATGATCGTCACCTTGTGCACCGGGTCGGCGTTCGGCACTTTCAGCCCGACGAGCGTGTGGCCGGCTTCGTGATAGGCGGTGATGCGCTTCTCTTCGTTCGAGATGACCATGCTCTTACGCTCTGCGCCCATCAAAACTTTGTCTTTGGCAAGCTCGAAATCCGGCATCGAAACCAGCTTTTTATTGTAACGCGCGGCGTTCAGCGCCGCCTCGTTGACCAGATTGGCGAGGTCCGCGCCCGTAAAGCCGGGCGTGCCGCGCGCGATGACGCTGATGTCTACGTCTTCGCCGAGCGGGATCTTGCGCGTGTGAACTTTCAAGATACCTTCGCGCCCGCGCACGTCTGGGCGCGAGACCACAACGCGCCGGTCGAAACGTCCGGGTCGCAGGAGCGCCGGGTCGAGCACGTCGGGCCGGTTAGTTGAGGCGATCAGGATCACACCATCATTAGACTCAAATCCGTCCATCTCGACGAGCAACTGGTTCAGGGTCTGCTCGCGCTCGTCGTGCCCGCCGCCGAGGCCCGCGCCGCGATGACGGCCCACCGCGTCAATTTCGTCAATGAAGATGATGCACGGGGCGTTCTTCTTGCCCTGCTCGAACAAGTCGCGCACGCGGGAAGCGCCGACGCCGACGAACATTTCGACAAAGTCGGAGCCGGAGATGGAGAAGAATGGGACGTTGGCTTCACCCGCGATAGCGCGGGCCAAGAGGGTCTTGCCAGTTCCCGGCGGGCCCATCATGAGCACACCTTTCGGGATGCGACCGCCGAGCTTCTGAAATTTCTGCGGCTCTTTGAGGAATTCGATGATCTCCTGCAGCTCCTCTTTCGCCTCTTCGACGCCCGCCACGTCTTTGAACGTGACACGCTTCTGCTGATTATTAAGTAGCTTGGCGCGCGATTTACCGAAGCTTAAAGCCTTGTTGCCGCCGGACTGCATCTGCCGCAGCATGAAAATCCAGATGCCGAGGATGAAAAGCAGAGGCGACCAGTAAAGCAGCATTTGCCAGATCATGCCGCTGCCGCCAGCTTCCTCCTCGACCTTTTCAACCTTCGGTTTGCCGGTCTCCTTATCAACGGCGGCGGCCCGCTCCATTAAA
This sequence comes from uncultured Blastocatellaceae bacterium, assembly GCA_964383905.1. Lineage (GTDB taxonomy): Bacteria > Acidobacteriota > Blastocatellia > Pyrinomonadales > Pyrinomonadaceae > CAYLJO01. Next base: position 19,656 of record CAYLJO010000095.1, on the reverse strand, counting down.
TTTGCTTTCACAACCTGGTTGTCGAGCGGCGCGCGAAACTCGTTGTTGCTCTTATCAACCGCCACAACCTCAGACTGCTTAATGGTCAGCTTGCTGAGCTGATTATTTTCGAGCTTCTGCACTACGTCGCCATAAGTGATTTGCGTCGCGCTTTTGCCCTGCGTCTTCGCGAAAAGGTTGTAGAGCAGCAACGCGCCGATCACGATGAACAACCAGAAAATTATTTGTCTCGCCGTAGAACTCAAAATTTTTCTCGCCTCCGATACCGATCATACCTCATTTCGGCATCTTTTGTCGCTCCCGGAAACCGAAACCTGTGCTCGCCGGAGAGGGAGCGAATCGCTTTAGCCACCGGCGAAAGTATTGAGTTAGATGCCCTTACGCCGTCAGGGGTTGCGCTCTCTGACGGCGCGAAGCCGGCAAAACGGACAACCCATTACGATGAATCCTGTAGCCCGCGGCCGAACGTCGCCAGATATGGCAACTCGCGCCACCGCTCCTGAAAGCCCAGCCCGTAGCCAAATACGTAGTTCTCATGCGTTTCGAACGCGCGCCAGTCAGGTCTGAGCGCAACGCGCCGCCGGTCCGGTTTATCCACAAGTACGCAGAGCTTACAGTTTGCCGCGCCCTGCGCGCCCAACTGCCTGATGAGATATTCCTGCGGCACCCCGGTCTCCAACACACCTTCAACCAGCAGCATATTGCGCCCCGTGACGTCCATCCTGGTGGTGAATGAGAGGTCTTGAAGCCCACCGTGCGATTGGTGATCATAGCGGAGGAAGGCCGTGCGCAAGGGGATGCGTATGAAGCGCAGTAAATCGGCGAGAAATACGAAACTGTCTTCCGGCGGGCTAAGAATGGTCAGCTCGCGGCCCTCGTAAGCACCCGCGATCTCTTCGGCGAGCGCGTGCACCTTGCCGGCAATTACTTCTGCGCTGTAAATCTCTACGATCTCGGCCATCTCGCGCCCGCACCTCTTATTCCGAGGCCAGCATTACAAAGCCGCCATTTAACTGGGGGGCGGCGGCACTCTACCTATTGATTCTAGTCGGCGGCGGCCCCTTTTTCAACATTTTTAACACGCAGATGGAGCCGGCGCCGGCGCCGCTCGACAAAAGCTCCGCCTGGCAGTAAAGCAATGCGCCCTCCACGCTCTCCCACCAGCAATCTTTCAACGGCCAGTATATGATCGAACTCCAACCGCCGCAGGTCGCCGCGACCACGCGCAAGCCACTGGCGCAAAGCCCGCCTGCGTAAGGCGGGCGGCGCCCCTGCCAGAACATCTATGCTCAAGTGAAGTGTTTTAGCTTCAGCGATCCCAATTACCCTTTTCCGGCCTGTTGCCTCCTCGCTCGCCGCTTTCAGCAATTTTGCCGCCTCCTCCCCAAGAGTGGCGGCATCATCGCGCAGCAATTCTGCGGTGCGCGACAAAGTCTCAACCGCGCGCCCGTTGAAGGTTTCCAGTAGCGGGATCAACTGCCTGCGCACACGGACGCGCGCGTACCTTTCGTCCGCGTTCATCTCATCTACCCTGAACCGAACGCCGCGCTCGCGGCAATAGTTTTCCGTCTCGACGCGCCGCGCCCAACGCAGCAGAGGCCGTACCAGCAGCGTGTCATGTTGCGTATCTAAACGGCGCACCGTCTCGATGCCGCTCAGGCCCTCGGCCCCGCCGCCACGCAGCAGACGTAACAGCACAGTCTCCGCCTGATCATCCATCGTATGCGCGGTCAGGACTATGCGGACGCGATATTCGAGCGCCGCCTCAGACAGGAATTCATAGCGAGCGCGCCGCGCCGCCTGCTCAAGGTTATCACTGCTCCGAGCGGCCCGTTCTTTCACAGCGGCGTGTCCCAGCGTGACTTTAAATCCGAGTCCGCTCGCCATCTCTTTTACCCATCGCGCGTCCTCTTCGCCTGCTTGGCCGCGCAACCCGTGATTCAGATGCGCAACCGTCACTTCAAGCGCGAGCCGTTCTGTCTTTACCAACTCATCCAGCCCCAGCAACAGCGCCGTCGAATCCGCGCCACCGGATACGGCGACGACGACCTCACCCGCCAGCGGCAACGCGAGGCGTTTCCACTCCGTCAACAAACGCCGGGCGAAAGCGCTGATTTTTCGGTCTTTATATCCGGTCTCTTGCTGTCGTTTGACGCTCCGCGCCCCATTTTTTTGCACGCTATCCATTAACGATGATTGTCAGACTCAAGGTGCGAAGCCGTCAACCATATATCTGATTCCCCAACGCGTTTGTTGAGTCAGGATCCTGGCGATGCGATTTCAGATCGGAATGGGAGGGGTACAGGGTAATCGCCGGTTGGAAGACCTAGGCCACAATCATCGTCCCGGTGCCTTCATCGGTGAACACTTCCGAAAGCAGCGCGTTGCGCAAAGAACCGTTGAGGACGTGGGCGCTTTTGACGCCGCGCCGCAGAAGATCGACGATGTTCTGAAGCTTCGGAATCATTCCGCCGGTCGCGACGCCATCGCGCACGAGCGCCTCGGCTTCGTTTGCTGTAAGATGAGACAACTTTGACCCGGGATCCCCGGCGCGCAAGTAAATCCCGTCAACATCGGATAACAGAATCAGCTTCTCCGCCTCTAATCGGACGGCGATCTCCGACGCGATCGTATCGGCATTGATATTGAAGACCATCCCTTCCGCATCCGCGCCGAGGGAAGAAACGACCGGGAGATACCCCTGGTCGAGCAGCACGCACAGCAGGCGGGCGTTGATCTCCACGACGTCGCCGACGTGACCGAAGTCAACGCGCTCGCGCTCGCCCGTCGCTTGATTCAGAATCACTTTCGGTGGGCGACGCTCAGCCTGCACAATGTTCCCGTCAACGCCGGACAATCCGACCGCTTCGACGCCTCTATGACGGAGCGCTGCCAGAATATCCGTGTTGATCTTGCCCGCGAAAATCATCTTCGCCATTTCAAGCGTCTCATCATCCGTTACGCGGCGCCCGTTGATGATCGTCTGCTCGACACCCATCCGCGACGCCAACTCGCTCAACTGCTTTCCACCCCCGTGGACCACGCAAATGCGTATGCCGACCTGGTGCAGCAGCGCCAGCTCCTCAGCCAGTGAAGCGAGATTAGCCTGATCATCCGTCGCCTTGCCCGAGAGCTTGACGACAAATGTCTTACCCTTGAAGCGTTGGATATAAGGCAAGGCCTCGCGCAAGAGGTCCAGGCGCGGCCGGTTCACTCCGTCTGGCTGCGACTGGCTCATTGACCGCTACCTCCCAGCAACAGAGACAGAATCGCCTTCTGTATATGCAGGCGATTCTCGGCTTCGTCAACGACGACTGAGGACGGCGAGTCCATTACCTCATCGGTGACGATCACGTTGCGGCGCACAGGCAAACAGTGCATGAAGATCGCATGGCTCGTACGCGCCATCTTCCGTCCGTCAACGATCCATTCGCCGCGGTACGCCGCGCGCTCTTCCAAGTCCCTCTCGGCCGCGCTGTAAAAACGCCGGCTGCCCCAGCTCTTCGCGTACACGACCTCCGCGCCATCAAAAGCCTTATTGATGTCGTTCGTCACCTGAAGGCTTCCGCCCGCGCTCCTCGCTTGGTTTTCGACACTACGGATCAACTCTTCATCCAATTCGTATCCGGGCGGGTGCGCGAGCGTGAGATCGTGGCCCATCTGCGCTGCGGCGAGCGCGAAGCTGTTCGGCACGGCCATCGGCAAAGGCTTGGGATGCCAGGCCCACGTCAGCACGACGCGCTTGCGGCCCGCGCCCAACTTTTCGCGCACGGTCATCATATCGGCTATTGCCTGACAGGGGTGATGCATGGCCGATTCGAGGTTGATCACCGGGACGTCCGAATACCTGGCGAAGGCATGAAGGATGGGGTCGCGGCGCTCTTCTTCCCAATTCTTCAGTGCCGCGAACGTTCGCACGCCGATGGCGGCACAGTATCTTCCGAGCACGCGCACAAACTCCGCAACATGCTCCGTCTTATCTCCGTCCATCACCACGCCGTCGCGATGCTCCAGCGTCCAACTCGTCCCGCCCGGCTCCAGCACCACCGGGTTGCCGCCAAGCTCATAAATTCCGACCTGCATGGAAGCGCGCGTGCGTAAACTCGGATTGAAGAAGACGAGCGCGACGGACCGACCGGCGAGCGTCTGCGGACGCTCGTCGCCCTGTTTGAATCGCGACGCGGACTCGATCAACTGCTCAAGCTCTTCGCGCGTCCGGTCGGCTGTCGTCAGAAAATCTTTGGGCATCTTAAAAACGGTGACAAAGAGTCGTTTTGGCCCGTCACCTATCACCTGTGACTGCTGTTAATGCTTCAATGAACAGATCAACCTCTTCCTGTTTCAAACAGAGCGGCGGCAGCAGCCTGAGCACGTTCGCGTCGCTCGACGTGCCGGTGATGATGCGTCGTTTGAGCAGAGCCTGATGAACGGGCGCGGCCTTCTCTTTGAACTCGATGCCGAGCAGGAAGCCGAGGCCGCGCACGCGCGTGACCTGCGGAAGAAGCGCGAGCTGCCGGCGCAGGTGGCTCTCGACCGCTTTAACATTCTCGCGCATCCGGTCGGCCTCAATCGCCTCGAGTGTGGCGTTTACGGCGGCCATCGCCAGCATCCCGCCGCCAAACGTCGTGCCGAGATCATTCTCTTTGATGTTTCCTGCGACACGATCATTGACAAGGCAGGCGCCGACAGGCACGCCGCTGCCCAGCGCTTTCGCCAGTGTGATGATGTCAGGTACGGCGCCAGTGCCCGCCGCGCTCCCCGCAAAGAACCACTCGCCGGTGCGCCCGATGCCCGTTTGCACCTCGTCGTAGATCAGCACGATGCCGTGCTCGTCTGCCAGCTTGCGCAACGCACAGTAAAACTCCGGCCCAGCCATTCGCACGCCCGCCATCGATTGAATCGGCTCAAGCATGATGCCCGCGACCGACTCGTCGGCGACTTTACGGACTGATTCAATGTCGCCGAACTCTGCGAAGAGGTGGCCGGGCACGTTCGGTCGTCCGAGCTCGCGATACTTACCCAGGGCCGTGGCACTGATCGCATCCGCCGTGCGACCGTGAAAGCCGCCCGTGAAGGTGATGATCTTCTCCCTGCCAGTCGCCATGCGAGCCATGCGCATAGCGTTTTCATTGGCCTCCGTCCCGGAATTACAGAAAAAGGTTTTGGTGAGTGGGGGCGGAGCTAGCGAGACCAGTTTCTCGGCTGCGCGCGCGCGGGTGCCCGAATAGACCAGATTCGAGTAGAAGAGCAGACGTTCGGCCTGTTCGCGCAGTGCCGCGACGACATGCGGGTGCGAATGGCCCGTCGCGGCGACAGCATGACCGCCGTAGAGATCCAGGTAACGCTCGCCATCGCTCGTGTAGAGCCACACGCCGGAGCCTCGTTCGGCCGCAATCGGCATCTTCTTGTAAGTGGCTAACTGAAAGCGGTCTTCGCTCTGCGCCGTCTCTTCGAATGATGAGATAGTTTTTGTTGTCATCGGATGAATTAAGTCTGGAGCCTGAAGTCTAGAGAGTCTGGAGTCCAATGCTCGACACCTGTTTTCGTGACTCTTGACCTCAGACTTCAGACTCCAGACTTGCTATGGATTGCTACCGGTTAAGAGTAGTCCCATCTTTTCGTCGAGACCGAACATCAGATTCATGTTCTGCACGGCTTGGCCCGCCGCGCCCTTCACCAGATTATCGAGCGCGGAAAAGATGACGAGATGATGGCCGCGCGTGGCGAAGCCTATATCGCAGAAGTTGGTCGTCTTCACCCAGTTAATGTCGGGCGAGCACGCGACCAGGCGCACAAAGAACGAATCGCGGTAGAAATCGGCGAAGAGGGCATGGACCTCCTCAGCCTTCATCGCATTTTTCGTCTCGGCGTAAATGGAAGCGAAGATGCCGCGCGCAACCGGCAACGAATGCGTCATAAAAACAAGCCCGCCGGCCCAGTCGCCGGTGCGGCGCAACTCTTGCTCGATCTCGGGCACATGCTGGTGTGTGAAAGGCTTGTAGGCATAAAAGGAGTTCATGCGCTGCGGGTGGTGGGTGTTCGCGGCGGGCTTTGCGCCCGAACCGGATGAACCGGTCTTAGCATCGACGACCACGCGCCCGCGTAAGAGATTATGGGCAACAAGTGGCGCGAGTCCAAGCAAGGCGGCCGTGGCGAAGCAGCCGGGATTGCTGATCAGGCGCGCCTTCCTGATGGAGTCACGATTCGTCTCGGTCAACCCGTAAACGAACTCGCGTTGCGCTTCCATTGCCGTGTGTTTGCGCCCGTAATGCTCTTCGAACTCCAGAGGATCGCGCAAACGGAAATCGCCCGACAGGTCGATCACCTTCACGCTCCCCGGCAAACGCGGCGCAATCTCCATCGCCTGCCCATGCGGCAACGCGAGAAAGACAGAATCAAGGTCCTTCAAGCTCTCCGGGTTTTCCGGCGCCCGCGTGAAAGAGAGGTCCGTTAGCCCGTACAGGTTGCGGTGCACTTCGCCGACAGGCTTACCGGCATGCTCGTTGGCCGTCACGAGCGCGATCTCGACCGCCGGGTGCAACAACAGGAGACGCAAAAGCTCTGCGCCGCCGTAACCCGAACCGCCGAAGATTCCGACGCGGAGACGGGGAGACGCGGAGACGCGGCGATCTTTTGAATGCGCTGCATTGGCCGGCATGTTCTGTCTTACCATAATTCACCCCCGTAGATTCCCGTCCCCGCGTCACCGTGTCACAGTGGCGCCGCGTCGCCGCCTTTCCCATTCGGGTATTTTCGCCTGCACGAGGCGGAAGAGGCGCGCGCCACCCCTGCGCGCGTTGCCCGCCGGGACGCCGAACTCACCTTCGATGTAGTCCTGGCCCATCTGTGAATCGGTCACAGAACCGGCGATCACGTCGACCCCGATCCCGCGCCGCCGGAAGAGCTCGATGCCACCCCAAGCGCCGACGTAATCCGAGGCGCAGAAGATGATCGCCGCCGTCGCTTCGCGCAATTCCTTGTCGTCAAAAACGGAGTCAACAGAGTAGCCGCCAAGGATGCCATCCCCCAACTCAATCACGATCATGTCGGGGGCGCTCTCATTCAAGCGCGCGATGATGGTTTTCGCCACGGGGGCAAGATCGCCCGCGCCGACGGTCGAAGGCAAGCCGCAATCGAGAAAGCTCGCGGTCGCCACCGCCCCGTGATCCGCCATGTTAAGCGTGTCGCGCAGACACGCGACGCCCGACAGCTTGGCCGCCGCGACCCTCAATCCGGCCCGCGTCGCCTGCTTGATGATCTCTGTCGCCGCATAGGTCTTGCCGCTGTTCATGCAAGTCCCGGCTACGATTACGAGCGGCGCGGTGGTGACGTCCAGCTCATCGCGGAGCGGCAGCGCCGCATCGGCGATATTCAGCACGCGACCTTGCTCATCACACGCCAAGCCGATTACTTCCACGCTGATCGCCTCGCTCAAGCTCGAATGGTGACCGGTGCAGCGACCGATCACACCGCCCATGTTCAGCAGGTGCAATCGATCGTTGGCGTGGACGCTCTCCGGCACATCGCCGACAAAGCCCTTTAACGCGCGCCGGCGGCCCAAGACGCCAACGAGCACGTCACCAGGATTGATCTTCGCGAGCCTTCCGGAGGGTAACTCGAGCATGTTGTAGGTCGCGCTGTCAGTTAAAGTGCGCACTACTACCACATCCCCCGCGCGCGCCTCCGTGCGTTCGCCGACCACAGCCACTGTTTTCTGCAAACCGAGCGGCGATACGGCGGAGCCGATCTTGTCAGCCTCAACCACAGCTACCGCCACCGTAGAAGTCGCACCCGAGCTTTTCATCGCCATCACCTCTCAAGAAGGAAAAAGTAAAAATGCAAAAGTAAGGCGGAGGCCGCATTCAATTAAATTTTGCTTACCCATCCTTTTACCTTTTTACTTTTTCCTTTTTAGTCGCAGGCGAAGTGCGTTGAGCTTGATAAACCCTTCCGCATCGCGCTGGTTGTAAATATCTTCGGCTTCGAAGGTCGCAAGCTTTTCGTTATAGAGCGAGTGTGGCGCGCGGCGTCCCGCAACGGTTACGCTCCCGCGATAGAGCTTCAATCGCACATCGCCTGTAACGTTTGTCTGTGTCTCGTCAATTATCTTGCGCATCAGCTCGAACTCCGGCGCAAACCAGAATCCGTAGTACACGCTTTCGGCAAACTTGACGCCGAGCGAATCACGCAGGCGTACGACTTCGCGGTCGAGCGTGATGGATTCCAGCGCGCGATGAGCGGCCTGCAAAATTGTCACGCCCGGTGTTTCATACACACCACGCGACTTCATGCCGACGAAGCGGTTTTCGACCAGGTCAACGCGACCGATGCCGTGTGCGCCGCCGATCTCATTTAATGATTCGAGCAGCGCGACCGCGCCGAGTCGCTGCCCGTTGACGGCGACAGGCTCGCCGCGCTCGAATCCGATCTCTAAATATTCCGGCTCGGCCCTGGCCTCTTCCGGAGCTCTCGTCAATTGAAAAATGTCCGCCGGAGGCTCGGCCCAGGGGTCTTCCAGAATGCCGCCCTCGTAGGAGATGTGCATCAGATTGCGATCGGTGGAATACGGCTTAGCGTGTGTTGCGACGACGGGGATGCTGTGCTTCTCCGCGTAAGCGATCAGGTCGCTGCGCCCTTTGAACTCCCACTCGCGCCACGGGGCGACAACCTTGATGTCCGGCTCCAGCGCATAATAGGTGAGCTCGAAGCGTACCTGATCATTACCCTTTCCGGTCGCGCCATGCGCCACGGCATCCGCGCCCTCCTGGCGCGCAACCCCGATCTGCCCCTTCGCAATCACAGGGCGCGCAAGCGACGTACCGAGCAGGTATACGCCTTCGTAAACAGCGTTAGCTTTGACAGCCGTCCAGACGTAATCGCGCACAAACTCTTCACACAAATCTTCGATGTAAAGCCTGGACGCGCCCGTCTCGCGGGCCTTCGCGTCGAGGCCGTTCAGTTCTTCCCCCTGCCCGACGTTGGCGCAGTAGCAGACAACCTCGCAATCGTAACGCTCCTTTATCCAGCGCAGCATGACCGATGTATCGAGCCCGCCCGAATATGCTAGCACGATCTTTTTTATCTTTTTCTCCGCCACTTCTGTTCCCTTCAATCGAAAATTTCCCAGATCTTTTTCATCGCCGCGCGCTGCGCCTTGCGTTCGCTGACCGCGATAAAGACTGTATCCTCGCCGGCCAGCGTTCCGACCACCTCGGGCGGGGCGGCGCGATCAATCTCGACCGCGACCGCCGAGGCGAGCCCCGGCTCGCATTTCGCCACAATCAGCGCATCACCCGCCGCGTCCAGGCTCAACAACCCCCGCTCCGCTGCGCCGTTTAATCTTCTGGGCAGTGTGTAATGCCCGTTATGCTTGACGATGCCGAGTTCCTCAAGGTCGCGCGACACGCTCGATTGCGTCGCCGCCACACCGGCGCGCTCGAGATGAGCCGTCAATTCCTCCTGCGTGCCGATGCGCCTGGCCTGAATCAAGCTCAGTATTTTCTTTTGCCGCAATTCCTTCTTCATCGTGTGTTATGCATAATTGTTGCATAACTGCTGCATAGATGCATAAAATAGCATCGAAGATGCATCTAGTCAAATGTTTCTGCGCGGCGGTGGTGTGCTCGCCGTACAATGGGCGCAGTAATTAGACGGGGGTGGGGATGGGCGAGTCGAAGAATTTATGGGGCGGGCGATTTACCGGCAAAGCCGATGAAAGGTTTGTTGAGTTCAATCGGTCGTTCGGGTTTGACCGGAGATTGTTTGGGGCGGATGTGCGCGCCAGTCTCGCCCACTGCGAAGGACTGCTCGGGGCGGGCGTTCTGAGCAAAGGCGAAGCGGGCCGTATCAGGAGTGGTCTGCAGACGATTCTCAAGCGCGCCGCGACGGACGCCGGCTATTTCGACGAGATGCCGTCCGAAGATGTGCACTCTTTTGTCGAGGCGCGGCTCGTCCAACTCATCGGCGATACGGGCCGCAAGCTGCATACAGGGCGGAGCCGCAACGATCAGGTGGCGACGGATGTTCGCCTCTGGCTGCGCGATGAGATCGACTGCATCGCGGCGCGCGTTCGGTCGGCGCAGGAAGCTTTGCTCGATCTGGCAAACGCGCACCCGGCGGCGGTTCTTCCCGGCTACACGCATCTTCAACGGGCGCAGCCCGTGCTCTGGGCGCACTGGTGTTTAGCGTATTTCGAGATGCTCGCGCGTGACCGCGAACGGCTCGCTGAAGTCCGGCGGCGCGTCAACGTCATGCCGCTTGGCTCGGCGGCGCTGGCGGGCACGGCTTACAAAATTGACCGCGAGATGGTCGCCCGCGAGCTCGGCTTTGAAAGTCTCTCGCGCAACAGTCTGGACGCCGTGAGTGACCGTGATTTCTGCGTCGAGTTCACGAGCGCGAGCGCTCTCATCATGCTGCACCTGTCGCGTCTCGCCGAAGACGTCATTATTTATGCAACGACCGAATTCGGTTTTCTGGAGTTAAGCGATGCGGTGGCGACCGGTTCGAGCCTGATGCCGCAGAAGAAGAATCCGGACTCGATGGAGCTCGTGCGCGGCAAAGCGGGCCGCGTCTTTGGCCGTCTGGCGGCACTGCTCGCAACTCTAAAAGGCCTGCCGCTGGCTTACAACAAGGATATGCAGGAAGACAAAGAAGCGGTCTTTGATGCGGTTGATACGGTCAGCGCGTCGCTGGAAGTGACGGCGACGGTCTTGCGCAACACGCGTGTGCGTGAAGGGAAGACACGCGAAGCGGCGTCACAGGGCCACATGAACGCGACGGAACTGGCGGACTATCTGGCGCGCAAAGGCGTGCCCTTTCGCGAGGCTCACGAGGCGGTCGGTCGCATCGTTCTGCGCGCCATCGAGCGCGGCGTTGAGCTTCACGAGCTTGCGTTGGAAGAGATGCGCTCGATCTCGCCGCTCGTCGCGGAGGATGTGTATGAAGCCCTGTCTCTGGAGAATACGCTCGCGACGAAATCACAAATAGGCGGCACATCCCCTGAGCGTGTGGCGGAAGCGCTCGCCGCCGCCCGCGCATCCCTGGCCGAGAAATAATATTCCCTGATGTGAGGCTTGTGCCCCTTGATCACATCTCTTTACTCTTAAATGAGGAGCTTAATCTACCTGGTAGGTGGCAACGCTGGTCGGCGTCTCAAAGCAGCGAACCTTGTAAACCTTAACGCGCTCGTCGCCAACGCGCGCGGCGACGCGCTCCAGAATGTAGCGCGCGAGGTTCTCCGCCGACGGATTTAGCTCCACATCAAACGGGGGAAGCTCGTTAATGTTGCGGTGGTCCAGATACAGTACGACCTCATCGGCGGCCTCCTTCAGCACACCGAAATCAACGAGGAGCCCGATATTGTCCAGTTCACTGCCGCGCGCGTAGATCTCGATTTTATAGTTGTGCCCGTGCAGGTTCTCGCACTTCCCTTTGTAGCCACGCAGTTGATGCGCGCTGGAGAAGTTTCGTTCAATCATCACTTCAAATTGTCCCGTCATAACTACCCAATTTTAGGGTTAATAACTTCCGTTATTTCCATGGTCTTCATTCTCTACTCTGAGAGCTGTGGGTCTTAAAATCGCACTGTCGGGATTATCCAACTACAGCGCCACTCGTATCAAATACGGGTGAGACGTCTGAAATTTCAGATGTCACGGGGCACGGCGGCAGGCTCTCTAGAAACAACCGCCCGTACGCCTTCGTCCGCAAGCGCGGATCGAGCACGGCGAGTACTCCGCGATCGGTTGTGCTGCGGATCAGTCGTCCCAGTCCCTGTTTCAGACTTATGATCGCCTGCGGTACGCTGTATTCGTAGAAACTGGAGCCGCCCTGATCGTCTATGTAGCGCTGGCGCGCGGCGACCAACGGGTCAGTCGGCACGGCGAACGGCAGCTTTTCGATAATGACACACGACAACTGCTCGCCGCGCACGTCAACACCCTGCCAGAAACTTGATGTTGCGAAGAGCACGGCGTTCGGCGTCTCACGGAATTTTTCCAGTAATCCGGCCTTTGACGTGCTACCCTGCAGGAGGCACGGATAGTCAACTTCCCTTGCGACTCGTTCATAGAGCGCGTTCATGCCCGCAAAGCTCGTCGAAAGCACAAAAGCGCGTCCCTCTGTGACATTCAGGATTTTGATGACTTCGGCGGCGGCCTGTTCCGCCCATTGCGGGGCGCGCGGGTCGGGCATGCGCGGCGGCAAATATAGCACGGCCTGGTTCTTATAGTCATAGCTTGATGACGCAATGAGGTCATCGGCTTCGACGAGGCCGAGCCGGTCGCGGATGAAGGAAAAACTGCCTGCGCTGGCGAGCGTCGCCGAAGTCAAAACGACCGTTTCGACACGCTCGAAAAGCTTGTCCTGTAAGAGACTCGATACGTCTATCGGCGAAGCGCGCAGGAACAGCCCGCGCCCGCGCCGCTCCATCCAATAAACGAAATGCTTGTCGTCGCCCGCCACGATGAACTGCAGATCGAAACGTAACTGCCGGACGCGCCGCACGAGGTTCTCAACTTCGGGCGGTTGATCGGGGAGCGCGTCCAGCGTCGTCTCCATTCTTTCAAGGGCGCCGTCCAGACCCAGGTAAGCATCGCCGAGCGGCGTCGCTTCGATCTCGCCATCTGTTTTCTTGCGCGCGAATGTACCCGGCAGGATCGGGAATCTTCCCCCTTCTTCGCCGCGCCCGTCGCGAAAGCCCATCCAGAAGTTATCGGCAAAGCGAACGATACGGCCTGCGATGCGTGTCAATTCGCGATTGGAATCCACGTTTGTAATCGGAAGCTGCGACAGGTCGCGCACGAGGTCTTCCAATTGGTAGCTTGAGACCTGCGCCCCGAAGTATTCCGCCGCGACGTCTTCGATCAAGTGCGCTTCGTCGAAAACAACCGCCGAGTAGTCGGGAAGGACCTGACCGTACTCATTTCCGCGCAAAGCCAGATCGGCGAAGAAGAGATGATGGTTGACGATCACGATGTCTGCGTCCATGGCGCGCTGCCGCATGCGCGTGATGAAACACGGATCGTAATCCGGGCATTTCTGGCCCATGCAGATTTCCGAGCGCGCATCTATGTGACGCCAGAATGAGAGATTTTCGGGAAGCCCGACCAGTTCGGCGCGGTCGCCCGTCTGCGACTCCCTGACCCAGCGGCGCACCTCGTCGAAGTAATCCATCTCGTCGAGGCCATCGAGCACGGGCGAGTTCTCCGCCCGCTTGATGCGCTGTAGACAGGCGTAATTGCTGCGCCCCTTCATGTAGGCGGCCGTGAACTTTCGCGGTAGGACGCGCTGCAAAAACGGGACGTCTTTCTCCATCAACTGCTCTTGCAGATTCTTCGTGCCGGTCGAGATGATGACGCGCCCGCCCCGGCTCACAGCCGCCGCGACCGCCGGGACGAGGTACGCGAGCGTCTTACCCGTCCCCGTGCCCGCCTCGACGATCAGGTGGCGCTTCCCCTCGAACGCGCGCAGCACCGCCTCGGCCATCTCGATCTGGCCGGGGCGGTATTCGTATTCGGGATGCGCACGCGCGATCAGTCCACCGCGCCCGAAGATTTCTTCCATGTAAAAACAGGCGACCTAAAAGAGGTCGTCAACCGGCATTGACCATCCCGGCACGGCCGGCTCCGCCTCGGCTATTTCGCCACGACGATAGACCCGGGGACGATCAGGATTGTCAGCGCGGTATACTTTGATAACTTCGTCTCTGAGCACATCGACGTCCCAGACGACGAGCGTACCGGCAGCAAAGTAATCGGCGCGTTTAGCCGCCATCGCCGTCTCGGCGGACGGGCCATAATCCCCTTCGCTTCTGACTTCCACCGCAAAGACCGGCGCACCATCAAGAAACTTTCCGCCCGTCGGTTTTCCTGTGTGAAAGGCCGCGTCAGGACTGAAGGAGCGGCGGCGAGGGAGATTTACAATAAACCCGGTATTATCGCCGATCGCATATCCGCCGCCTCTGTTTTGTTCGTGTTGATACAAACTCAGCCAAATCTTGCTGCTTGCGCGGCTTGGAAGGAACCCTGTTGGGGCCATCAGGATCAGTTCTCCATCAACAATCTCAGCCTTTCCGTTTTCCGGAACATGATAGAGGTCTTCAATTGTCGCTTCGTTTTTTGTGCTCATATATCACCCCTGCTATTCGAGGCATGGTAACTTTTCAGGCCTTTAATCTGCCCCCATCGCTTCCGGCTGCGGCGCCCTTTTCAATCGCTTCGAATAAAGCGGGAAGCGCGCCGTAAGCTCAGCGACCGACTGCCGGACTTTGCGGCGCCCCTCCGCGGATTCCGGTTCGTTAATGACGGCGGCGATCAGGCGCGCGATCTCTTGCATTTCGCTCTCGCCCATGCCGCGCGTGGTCAGCGCGGGCGTGCCGATGCGGATGCCGGAGGCGGTGAAGGGCGAGTTGGTATCAAACGGAATCGTATTCTTGTTGACGGTGATGTGCGCGGCTTCGAGCGCCTTCTCCGCGACTTTGCCGGTGATCCCTTTGCCCCCGTTGAAAACATCGACGAGCATTAGATGATTGTCCGTGCCTCCAGAAACTAAACGCAGCCCTTCGTCCTGCAACGCTTTCGCCAAGGCTTTCGCGTTCTCCAAAATCTTTCGTTGATACTCTTTGAAGTCGTCGCGCAGCGCCTCGCCAAACGCGACGGCTTTGGCGGCGATGATATGGACGAGCGGGCCGCCCTGTACGCCCGGGAAAAGTTTCTTGTCAATCTCCTTGGCATGTTCTTCGCGGCAGAGGATGAGTCCGCCGCGCGGGCCGCGTAAGGTCTTATGCGTCGTCGTGGTCACATAATCGGCGTGCGGCACGGGCGAGGGATGAAGCCCGGCGACGATCGGCCCGGCGATGTGCGCGATGTCGGCGAACATGCGCGCGCCGACGCTTCGTGCGATTTCGCCGATGCGCTCGAACTTAATAATGCGCGGGTAGGCGGATGCGCCGCAGATGATCAGTTTCGGTTTGTGCTCTTCGGCGATGCGCTGCAGTTCGTCGTAGTCTATCTGCTCTGTTTCGCGCGAGACGCCGTAGTCGGCCACTTTATAGCTGAGGCCGGAGAAATTCATCGGGTGGCCATGCGTCAGGTGGCCGCCGTGCGAGAGGTTCATGCCGAGGATCTGGTCACCGTATTGAACGGCCGCGAGGTAAACGGCCATGTTCGCCTGTGCGCCGCTGTGCGGTTGAACGTTGGCGTGATCGGCCCCGAAAAGCTCTTTCGCACGATCGATCGCGGCCTGCTCGACCACATCTGTCCACTCGCACCCCCCGTAATAACGCTTCTTCGGGTAGCCTTCAGCGTATTTATTCGTGAAGACGGAGCCCATCGCTTCGAGGACGGCTTCGCTGACGAAATTCTCCGACGCGATCAGTTCGAGGCCGCCGGCCTGGCGCGCCACCTCGTTGTCTATCGCGTCGCTAATCAACGGGTCAACTTCGGCGAGCGGGGCATTAAATTTATCGTTCATTCTCTTCCCTCTTCTGGGAATTTAGATTCTGCTACCTGACGGCTTCAGGCCTTCTTACGCCGCCGCAGTTGCCGGTGGCCGCTGGCGCCCTGATTTTCATTCTTCAGCGGCCTCCAGGTTAACGTGCGGCGCGGACTGTCGGATGGTACATCACGCTTCTCGGTGCCCGCAACCTAAAGAATCGCAACGGGTAGTTGCTTTACGCGCCGCTGCTGCGCGAGAATGAACAATTGTTAACAGACCGCTCTCGAGGGAGACCTTTACCGATACTATTATGCGCTGGTCACAATACTTCATCCCGACACTTCGTGAAGATCCGGCCGACGCCGAGGTCGTGTCGCACCGCCTTTTGCTGCGTGCAGGGCTGGTGCGCCAGCTCGCCGCCGGAATCTATTCGTACCTGCCGCTGGCTCAGCGCGTCTCGCTGAAGATCATGCAGATTTTGCGCGAAGAGATGAATCGCATCGGCGGGCAGGAATTTTTTCTGCCCGCGTTGAACCCGCGTGAGATCTGGGAAGAGTCTGGGCGCTGGACTGTGATGGGCGACAACATGTTTCGCCTGCGTGATCGCAAGGGCGCAGACTTATGCCTTGGGATGACACATGAAGAGGTTTTTACATCTATCGCGCGGGGCGAGATTCGCTCGTACAAGCAACTGCCACAGGTCTGGTATCAGATTCAAGTGAAGTTTCGCGACGAGCCGCGCCCTAAGTCCGGCCTGCTGCGCGTGCGCCAGTTCATCATGAAAGATGCTTACTCTTTCGACGTCGACCAGGCGGGCCTTGACCGTTCGTTCGAAAACCAGCGTGAGGCTTACAAACGCATCTTCGACCGCTGCGGACTGAGATATGTGATTGTCGAAGCGTCTTCAGGCTCGATGGGCGGCTCGCAATCGAATGAGTTCATGGTACGGACGGATGCGGGCGAAGACTTGATCGCGACCTGCGGGGTGTGCGGATATGCCGCGAATCTCGAAAAGGCGACCGCGCGTTTACCTGAAATCAAGGACGGTATCGGGTTGGACGCGCCGGTCGAGTTTCCGACGCCGGGGGTACGCACGATTGAAGACCTGATGGCGTTTCCGGGCGGCGCGGCGGCCGACCAGCAGATCAAAACGCTCGTCTTCATCACGAAGAGGGGCGACGAAACGCAGTTCGTGCTGGCGCTTTTGCGCGGCGATCACCAGTTGCAGGAGACGAAACTGGCGGACGCGCTCGCCGGGGCCGAAGCGCGCCCCGCGCACCCGGAGGAGATCAGAGACCTTCTTGGTGCGAGTCCGGGGAGCTTGGGCGGCGTCGGCGCAAAGAAAATAGCGCGCGAGTCCGGGCGCGAGATTCGCATCCTCGCCGACCTGGCTTTGAAGGGCCGCCGCAACATGACGACCGGAGCAAACAAGGATGATTACCATTTGCGCGGCGTCAACATCGCGCGTGACATCCCCGTCGACCGGTGGGTTGACCTGCGCACGGTTACTTCGGGCGAAGGCTGCCCGCAATGCGAGACCGGCCGTCTCGAAGTCATGAAGGCGCTTGAGATCGGACATATTTTCAAGCTCGGCACAAAATATTCCGAATCCATGGGCGCAACGGTTCTCACGCAGGACGGGAAGGAGGTGTCGATTGTGATGGGCAGCTACGGCATCGGCGTCGAGCGTATTCTCGCCTCCGCCGTCGAATTGCATCACGACGAAGACGGCATCATCTGGCCCAAAGCGATTGCGCCCTTCGATGTGATTGTGACCATCACGAACATGAAACAGGATGATCTGTGTGAAGCGGGCGAGAAGCTTTATGAGGCATTACAACTCGGAGGACTCGACGTGCTGCTCGACGACCGCGACGAGCGCGCCGGCGTGAAGTTCAAAGACGCAGACTTGATCGGCATCCCGTACCGCATCACCGTCGGCAAAAGGGTCGGTGACGGGCTCGTCGAACTCTTTGAGAGGCGCACCAGAAGATCTGAGGATGTGAGCCTTAACGAGGTGGTCGAGCGCGTGCAAAAGCTTGCGCTCGCAGGTTTATGATGTGTCGACGGCAACGAAGAATACCGGTGGCAATAGACCTGATAAATATTAGAGCAGTACTGAGGTGGGAATCTCTTTCGCCGGCGCTCGTTCTTCTCATGATCACCCCGCGCTTTATGCCGGCCCAGGAGTCGCTTCCCGAACTGGTCAAACGCATCAAGCCATCCGTGGTCGCCGTGGTGACTTACAACAGTAAGGGCGAGAGCCTCGCGCGGGGCAGCGGTTTTTTCGTAGGGCCTGACCGGGTTGTGACCAACCGCCATGTGATCGAAGGGGCGCAGCGCGCGGAGATCCATATGTTCAACGGCAACACGTACAGCGTCAAAGGCGTGCTGGCGACAGACGGCGAGGGCGATGTGGCGCTGCTACAGGTCGAGATCCCGCCGAGCATGGCGAAGCCGCTGGCGGTGGTTCGCACCTCGCCACAGGAAGGCGAGAGCATTGTCGTCATCGGCAACCCGCTCGGACTTGAGGGCAGCGTCTCTTACGGCATCGTCTCTGCCGTCCGAGATATTCCGAACTTCGGGCACATCATTCAAATTCAAGCGCCCATCTCGGCGGGTTCGAGCGGCAGTCCGGTCGTGAACATGCAGGGGCAAGTCGTCGGCGTCGCCACCCTGCAGTTAACCGAAGGACAGAGCCTTAACTTCGCCGTCCCCTCGGAACGCGTGGCGCAACTCCAATCCGGGTCGCTGAGAACGCTCGGCGATCTGGTCACCGAAACGAGCAATAACAAGCGGGCGATGGCTCAGCGGTTTTACATGCAGGGTCTCGGCTTTCTCTCGCGGGACGAGCGCGACAAAGCGCTTCCCTATTTTAAGAAGGCGACTGACGCCGACCCTGCTTACGCCGACGCCTGGTACCAGATCGGCTATTGCAATGTGATGCTGGGCCGCTACGAGGAGGCGATCAAAGCGTCGACGCAGGCGATCAAGCTCAAGCCTGATTCGGCCGAATCTTATATCAACATCGGCTATGCGAACTTCTACTTGCAGAAGTACGATGAAGCAGTCAAGGCCTACCGGCAGGCAATTCGCCTCGATCCTGAGAATGCTGACGCGCAGTACACGTTGGGTTTGGCGTATAACAAGCTGGGCCAGACCGAGCAGGAAGTTCTCGCTTACAAACAGGCGATCCGCATCAAGCCCGATTATACAAACGCCTACGAGAGATTGGGTCTTGGCTATGTTCGATTGAAGGGGTATACGGAAGCGGTCGAGGCTTTCAACAAGCTTATTCAACTTAAACCCGGCGATGCCAGGGCGTACTTCAACCTTGGCGAGACGTACCTGAAAATGGGCCAAGCGGAGAAAGGGGCCGAGGCTTTTAGACAGGCCATCCGTTTAAAACCGGACTTCGCGCGGGCCTACTTTAATCTCGGCAAGGTCTATGCATCTCTCGGCAATCGTGACGGGGCAGTAGAGCAGTATAATATCCTCAGAACGCTTAATCCCGACCTTGCGGATGAACTTTCCGGCCTTATTTCACCGCCACCGTAAGCTGAAAAAAATAATGGCTTCATCAAGTCGCCTTGCGTTGAGGATTGGATGCTGCTGGCGGGCGGCGGGTGATACGGAGAGTTATGTCTCTGACTTGGGCCTAAAAATAGGATTTAGCTGCTGATGTCGGGACATATTTGGTAAGTGAGCGAGTGGGCACGAGTTAGCTGCTCGTGAGAGCATTGGGTTTGTCATGACTCAAAGCTCCTGTCCTGACATCAGATTTAGCTGTATAATGTTTCACGGGACATAGAGGCCTCATCCAAAATATGTTAATCAGAAAAGTTTCCATCCACGAATCGGATCGCACTAATGACTTAAGGGATAAATCCCCGCAACAGTTGATTGGCATGATGTGGCGATTAGCTCTTGACGCTTGGTCTTTTAAGGTAAACCTCGATGCTGAACCCAGACTTCAAAGACATATTGTCGTGCTTAAAAGAAGAGAGCGTTGAGTTCATCATTGTGGGAGCTTATGCACTTGCTGCTCATGGTTTTCCTCGGGCCACTGGCGACATCGACATCTGGGTGAGAAACACACCGGATAACAGCCACAAAACAATGCGTGCTCTTGTTAAATTCGGCGCCCCTATTTCCAAGCTTACGGAAGAAGATTTTACGACCCCTGAGATGATCGTCCAGATCGGAGTCGAGCCGTCTAGA
>CAYLJO010000094.1:0-22724 GCA_964383905.1 uncultured Blastocatellaceae bacterium | reverse complement strand
AGTAGCCTGCGGCGGCTCAAAATATAGTATTGCAAATTGGAAACCTTTATCCTATTCTCACCGCTGTTGGTAAAAACGAGGCCCGTGTGAATGCCGGAGAGCATGACATGGGCCTGGTCCCTACCGGGTCGAGCAGCTCTTCAGGCCAAATCTGCTCTTCATGTTCGCGTTCTGAGTTGTTCGACCCACCACGCAAGAGATATGAGCTAATAGCTCGAATCGTCATTCCGAACGGGTTACGGAACTCTGATCCTCGTAGAATTTAAGACGGCTTCTGTCTTTGACATCTCTTTGTGAGGAGTCCGTCAGAGTCAATCTTGCTGAATAGTTGCTCGGGTATGATCGTTGGGACGGAATGGGTGGTAGACGCCGGGGGCTGTCGAGATGACGCGCTCCGCGATGTCGAGTTGCTGCGGGAGGTGTTCGGCCGGGTCATTGCGGAATTGGGCTTGCAAGTCGCCGGTGAAATGATGTGGCATAAATTCCCGCACCCGGGTGGCGTGACCGGAATGGCCTTGCTCACGGAGTCTCATCTGGCGTGTCACACTTATCCCGAATACGGCGTTGCCACCATTAACCTCTACTGCTGCCGCGCGCGTCCCGGATGGCCGTGGGCCGAGCGTCTCGGTGAGATGCTCGGCGCCACCCGTGTGGTCGTACGGACGATCGAACGAAGCCTCCCGGCGGCATACAACTTAACGCCCCGGCATCACGCGCCGCCCGTTATCGAAAGCGAGCTATGAGTGTCATTCAGGCGAACTGCCCCGCTTGCGGAGCGCCGATTTCATTTAAGGTTGGCTCGTCAATTGTGGTCGTGTGTGAATTCTGCCGCTCGGTGGTGGCGCGCACCGACCGCGCGCTCGAAGACCTCGGCAAGGTCGCCGAGATCGCCGAAACAGGCTCGCCGCTCGACATCGGACTGAAGGGCGTCTATCACGGCGTGCCGTTTGAGCTAACGGGCCGTACCCAATTGGGCCATGAAGCGGGCGGGATGTGGGATGAGTGGTACGCCGCCTTTGGGGACGGCCGGTGGGGCTGGCTCGCGGAGGCGCAGGGACGATTCTACCTGACCTTTGAGCAATCGCCTCTGAACAACGTTCCGTCATTCGACGCGCTCGAACTGGGCCATCCGGTCGCCGCGATCCCTGTTTCCTCTCCGCTCGTCGTCGCAGAAAAAGGTGTCGCGCGGACCGTTGGCGCCAAGGGCGAGATACCGTGGCGGGTCGTGCCGGGCGCGACCTACCCGTACGCCGACCTCTCAGGGCAGGGGCACGTCTTTGCGACGCTTGATTACAGCGAGGCGACGCCGCTCGTCTTTATCGGTCAAGAGGTCACGCTCGCGCAACTTGGCATCACGACCGCTCATGCCCCGGAGCGCGAGCAGCGGTGCACGGCGGCCGCCCAGTTGTCGTGCCCCAAGTGTGGCGGGCCGCTCGAGCTGCGCGCGCCCGATAAGACCGAGCGCGTCACCTGTCCCAACTGTAGCTCACTGCTCGACGTTAACTACGGCCAACTCCGGTTCCTCAGCGCGTTGGAGCCGGGCAAGTACAGACCCGTCATCCCGGCTGGCGCGACCGGCGAGCTTCAAGGCGTCAAGCTCACGGTGCTCGGTTTTGTGGTGCGCAGCGTCGTCCTCGAAGGCGAGACGTACTACTGGGAAGAGTATCTGCTCTACAACCCGCAGGTCGGTTTTCGCTGGCTCGTCCGGAGCGACGATCACTGGAACATAGTCCAGCCGGTCTCCCCCGGCGAAGTGACGGAAGACTTCAGGAAAGCCCGCTATCACGGAAAGGATTACAAGCTCTTTCAAGACGCCACGGCGACCGTCCAGTATGTCACGGGCGAGTTCTACTGGAAGGTCACGGTCGGTGAGCAGGTGCGCGCCCTGGATTATATCCGCCCGCCAGAGATGCTATCGATCGAGATCTCGACCATCCTTCCACATAAAGCCTACCTGACCGCCGGTAAGGATGCGATCAACTGGGATTACGGAGGCGGCCATAACAAGGCCGGCAGCGGCGAGATAAACTGTTCGCTCGGGACTTACCTGACGCCGTCAATGGTCGAGAAGGCATTCGGCATCAGTGGTTTACCACGTCCGAAGGGTGTCGCGCCAAACCAGCCGTTCCCTTCCGCCGGGATAGCTAAATACTGGGTCATATTTACCACAGCGCTACTGCTCCTCGGACTGGCGTTTCTCGTCACCGGCTCGAACCGGAAGGTCTACGAGCAGGGCCTCCAACTGAGCCCCGTGATGAATCCCGAGGCGACGCAGACATTCTTCAGCGAGCCTTTTCAGCTCGAGGGGAGCCGGAACATCAAGATCACGGGTTATTCGAACGTCTACAACACGTGGGTCTACGCCGACGGCGACCTGATCAATCAAGACACAGGGCTGGTCCAACCGTTCGCATTGCCGATTGAATATTACGCAGGTGTCGAAGGCGGCGAGTCATGGAGCGAGGGGAGCCGGACGCAGACCGTCTATCTCTCGGCGTTGCCCGCCGGGACCTACACGCTGCGGCTGGAAAGCCAATGGGAAAAGTGGCAACAGCCCGCCTCACTCTCGGTGAAGATCGAGCAGGGAGTCCCGCGCATGAGCCACCTGCTTCTGGCGCTGACGGCCGTCTCTATCTTCCCGCTCATCCACGGCTTCAGGCGAATCAGGTTCGAAACCAAACGCTGGCAGGATAGCATGTACCGTCCGACTTCAAGATCGGGTTGAAAGCGCCGGCCGGGATGAAAGGTAGGATGTCGATCACGGGTATCAACCCGGGGTTGAGGCGAAATTAAGGAATAAAGGGGCGCCAGCCTCGACCGTGGCCGGTAAGGGGAAAGGTCAGTGTTCAAGAAATTCTACATCTTATTCGGGCTGGGTGTGATTTTGCTTTACGGCGCGGCTGCCTACCGGGGCTGGGAGTTCGGGCACCCCGGGCGGCAGGTGGTGCCGCCGGATGTACGCAACTCGCCGGGTGGCTATCGGTCGTTTCATTTCTGGCACTCCGGCTTTCATGGAGGAAAGTGATGCTCATTGAAGCTTTAGCAAACAAGGTTAGCTCAACGACCGTTCCGACCTTCGCCGGGCTTGTGATTCCCTTCGAACAACTGGCCAACACGGTCGTGGTGACGCTCATTTTCGCGATCATGGGGATCCTGCTGTTCGGCCTCGCGTTCTGGATCATCGCCAAAATTTCGCCCTACTCACTGCGGAAGGAGATCGAGGATGACCAGAACGTTTCGCTCGCGATCCTCATCGGTTCGGTGATTATCGGCATCGCGCTGATCGTTTCCGCCGCGATCCACGGGTAGAAGTAGATATGCCCCGCACCCCGATCCTTTTTCTTCATGTGCTGATCATCGCCATGTGCGGGCTGATTTATGAGCTGCTCGCCGGGACGCTGGCGAGCTACGTGCTGGGCGACTCGGTCACACAGTTCTCACTCATCATCGGCATCTACCTGTTCGCGCTCGGGGTTGGCGCCTGGCTGTCGCGGTTCATCGAAGAGAATCTCGCGCGCTACTTCATCGAGGTCGAGTTGGGCGTCGCCATCCTCGGCGGGGCCTCGGCCCCGCTCCTCTTTCTGAGCTTCGCCAACCTCAGCTACTTTCACCTGGTGCTCTACCTGATGGTTTTTGCGATCGGCGTGCTGGTCGGACTCGAACTGCCCCTGCTGATGCGGATCATCAGGGAAAGCCTGGATTTCAAGGAACTGGTGTCGCGGGTGCTCGCCGTAGATTATATCGGGGCACTCGTGGCCTCGCTGTTGTTCCCGCTCTTTCTCGTGCCGCGCCTCGGGCTGGTGCGGACGTCGCTGTTGTTCGGTATTTTGAACGCGGGCGTGGGGCTCTGGGGCACGTGGCTGCTGCAGCCGCTCATCAAAGGGGGCCTGCAGGCGTTACGCGCCCGCGCCGCCATCGTCATCGCGTTGCTGGCAATCGGCATCATGAAAGCCGATGCGCTGACGACGCTGGCGGAGGACGGCTTATTCGCCGACGACATCATTTATACGCGCACCACCCCCTACCAGCGCATCGTTATTACACGCGGCAGGGCCGGGTTCCAGCTCTTCCTCAACGGCAACCTGCAGTTCAGCTCGGCGGATGAGTACCGCTATCACGAAGCGCTGGTCCACCCGGCGATGGCGCTCGCGGGCGGCTCGCCGAAGCGCGTTCTGGTGCTCGGCGGCGGTGACGGTCTCGCGCTGCGTGAGATACTGAAATACCCGTCGGTCGACCACGTCACGCTCGTGGACCTCGACCCTGATATGACTCAACTCTCGCGGCGATTTCCGCCGCTCGCCGAATTGAACAAGCATTCCTACGACGACCGCCGCGTGCATGTGATCAACCAGGACGCGATGATCTGGCTCGAAGAGCAGGGGCCGACCTATGACGCCGCGATCGTTGATTTCCCCGACCCAAACTCATACGCGCTCGGCAAGCTCTACACGACGCGCTTCTACCGCCTACTCAAAGCGCGTCTGGCGCCCGGTGCGGCCGTGGCCGTCCAGTCAACCTCGCCGCTTTTTGCGCGGACATCCTACTGGTGCATCATGAAGACGATTGAAGCGGCGGGCTTTTCCGTCAAGCCTTACTATACGGCCGTGCCGTCGTTCGGCGTCTGGGGCTTCGCGCTCGCACGCGTGACCCCTTTTGACCCGCCACAGCACGCGCCCGGCGGCCTGCGCTTTCTTGATGACAGTGCGCTGGCCTCGATGTTCCTGCTCTCGGCAGACCTCGGGCCCGTCCCTGTGGAAATCAATCGTCTGGATAATCAGGTGCTTGTCCGTTATTACGAGTCAGAATGGAGGCGGTACGAATAATAGAGAAACGATGAGCAATGAACGATGAAAGAACAGAAGCGACGGCGTCTCTCTTCATCGTTCAGCACTGCGGTGTTCATTGTTTACTGAGCTGCACATTTGAATGTTGATCCATGATCAAAGACGGCTTGACAAGACGCGAGGTGCTCGCCGCATTTCTTGGGATTCCGGTGGCGCTCGCCGCGTGTCGCTCTGGCGATACGCCGCGCCTTCCCACCGGCGAAATTGTCGGGCCGTCGGACGGCATCGGCCACAGGCTGCGGGATGGTCTGAGGGTCATTCCGGCGTCTGACGGCTGGGAACGTGTCGGGGCGGTGATCGTCGGCGGCGGCGTCGCGGGGTTAGCGGCGGCACGGCGCTTTCTGCAAGCAGGCTTTGAAGATTTCGTTTTAATCGAACTGGAGAGTGTTCCAGGCGGCACGGCGCGCAGCGGCTCTTCAACGCTGGTCTCATACCCGTGGGGCGCGCATTACGTTCCCGCCCCGACGAAGGAGAACCGCGCCCTGGTCTCGCTCCTCGACGAGATGGGTGTACTCGAAGGGCATAATGACGAGGGCGAACCCCTAGTTGCCGAGCAGTTCCTCTGTCGCGACCCGGAGGAGCGCATCTTTTACCGGGGGCGCTGGTACGAAGGACTCTATCTTCACGCGGGCGCGAGCGAGGACGACCTGGCCCAGCTTGGCGCGTTTAACAGAGAGGTCAATCGCTGGGTTGAGTGGCGGGACGAGCAGGGTCGCCGCGCTTTTGCCATCCCGGCGGCGAGCGGCTCAGATGACGCGGAGGTGACGGCGCTCGATAAAATCACAATGGCAGAATGGCTAAAGGCGCGCGGCATGACTTCGCCGCGCCTGCGCTGGCTGGCCGATTATGCGTGTCGTGATGATTATGGCTTGACGGTGTACCAGACGAGCGCATGGGCCGGGCTCTTCTATTTTGCCGCGCGCATCCCGAAGCCCGGCGCACAGGCACAGCCGCTCATCACATGGCCCGAGGGTAACGGCCGCCTCATCGCTCATCTCTACGGCAGAGCAAAATCAAAAGTGCGGCTGGGTCTTGCCGCCGCCGAGATCAACCCGACGAATGAGGGGGGTAAAAGCGGCGTTGATGTAGTCACGATTGATCAACGGGGCCAAACGGCCACCGGGTTTCACGCGGACCAGGTGGTGTTTGCCGCCCCGCATTTTCTCACGCGCTACCTGATCCGCTCTTACCGCGAGAATCCGCCGCCGCACGTCGCGGAGTTTCAGTACGGCACATGGATGGTGGCGAATCTCTTTCTCAAAGACCGGCCCGCCAGTCGCGGGTTCCCGCTCGCGTGGGACAACGTGATTTATGAAAGCCCGGCGCTCGGTTACGTGGTCGCGACGCACCAGCGTGGCCTTGATCGTGGGCCGACGGTGTGGACGTACTACTACCCGCTCTGCGAATCGGACCCGCGCGCCGCGCGGTCGAAGCTATTGGGCATGGACTGGCGTAGCTGCGCCGATGTCGCGCTGACGGATCTGACGCGCGCTCACAGCGAAATACGTTCGTTGGTCGAGCGGCTTGATGTGATGCGTTGGGGGCACGCGATGATCCGCCCGCGGACGGGTTTCATCTGGGGTGGCGCGCGGGCGGCGGCGTCGCGGCCGCACCGTGGGATCCATTTCGCGCATACAGACCTGAGCGGCGTCGCGCTCTTCGAAGAAGCCTTTTATCACGGGATCCGCGCCGCGGAAGAGGTGCTGACTGCGCGCGGACTGTTGAGGCAAATGTAGGTGGCTCTCGCTGGCCGAATCATGCATAATCAGAGGCCAAAAATGAAGGTGGCAATCCTATCTCGCCTGTATCTCAATGAACGCATCGCTTGATACAACCTGGAGTAATGAGCAGACCGCGGCGTCGCCACGCGTAAGCAAGTGGTGGCTCTTCTCTCCGCGTGTCGATCTGGGCGTCTTTCTCGGCAGCGCACTGGTGTCGCTCGCCGCACTGTGGGTTGGTGCGCGCATGGGCGTGCTCGAGAGCGGCACGCCGGAGTGGACATGGGTCCCCGCCGTGCTGCTGATAGATGTCGCGCACGTCTGGGCGACGGGGTTTCGCGTTTACTTTGATACGAATGAACTGATGCGCCGGCCCTGGCTGTACACGCTCGTGCCGCTGCTCGGCTTGATAGGCGGCGTGGCGCTCTATTCCGAAGGGGAGATTGTCTTCTGGCGCGTGCTCGCGTACCTCGCGGTGTTTCATTTCATACGGCAACAGTATGGCTGGGTGATGCTATACCGCGCGCGGGTGGGCGAGCGCGACAAGATGGGCCGCTGGATAGACACGGCGGCCGTTTACATCGCGACGATCTATCCGCTCGTCTACTGGCACTCGCACCTGCCACGCCATTTCTGGTGGTTTCTCAAGAATGATTTCGCCGCGCTCCCCCTGTCGGCCGCGCAAGTCATCGGGCCGGTCTACTGGCTGGTGCTCGGCATCTATGCCCTGCGCTCTTTGTATCGCTGGCTCCTTAAGGGCGAGGTCAATCCGGGGAAAGAGATCGTCGTGGCGACGACCGCAGTGTGCTGGTATGTCGGGATCATCGCATACAATTCGGATTACGCATTCACGGTGACCAACGTGATAATTCACGGCGTGCCGTATCTCGCGCTGGTCTACTGGTATGCCCGGACACGACGGCCCCAGGCGGATGCGCCTTACCGCCTACTCACGCGTGGGCCGGTAATGTTTCTGGCAACGCTCTGGCTGCTCGCTTATGTCGAGGAGATGCTGTGGGACCGCGGCGTGTGGCACTCACGCGGCTATCTTTTCGGCGGCAGTTGGGATCTACAATCACTCAAAATCCTGATTGTGCCGCTGCTCGCGCTGCCCCAGCTAACTCATTATGTGCTCGACGGCTTTATCTGGCGGCGCAAGAGTAACCCTGGCTTCTCGCTCATCCCATCAGCCGAGTCATAGGCATATTTACCGTCCTGGTAATCTCGCCGTTAAATCGCACCGCCGAATCGCTGGTGGCGACCATTTCCCGTTTGTTTATCTGCAACTGCCATTCATGGTATGCTGGTTACGGACACCTCATGCTGCTGCATAACCAGCAGCATGAGGTGTCCTAAATTCGCTGGAAATGGCTGGTTTTAAGGAGTATTGCAGCGTGAAGAACAGATTGCCATTGATAGTTAGCTTGTTGCTCGCCAGTACGCTTTCACTGACCGCCCTTATTAATGCTCAGCAAAGCAGCGCGCCTAAGGTGACGCCGCCCAGTCCACTCAATCTCACGGCCACAAGCCGTACGACGCGCAAGGCACCCGGTAATACCGCGGGCGTCGAGCAATCTCTCGCTGAAGCTTTAACAATCATTCAGGATAATTATGTCGGCGGCGATAAGCTCGATTACAACGCCGTCTTCAAGTCGTCGATCATTGGCATGCTGCGCGTCCTCGACCCGCATTCGAACTTCTTCGACACGGCAGAATTTGCCGAATTCCGGACCGAGCAGCGTTCAGAATATTTAGGGATCGGCGCAATCATTGGCGACCTGCGGGATAACGGTAAGGTCGAGACTTACATCCGCGCTACCTTTCAGAACGCCCCGGCGGAGCGGGCGGGCCTGCGCTATGGCGACCACATCGTCGAAGTGGACGGGAAATCCATGCGTGGCAAGCCTTTTTACGAGGTGCGCGATCACCTGCGCGGGCCGCGCGGCTCGGTGGTCAAGGTCACGGTCGAACGCGCGGCCACGGGGCGCGCCGAAACCGTCGAGATCACGCGCGACGCGGTGCCGCAACCCTCGATCCCTGAGGCATACATGATCAGGCCAGGCGTCGGCTA
The DNA here is from genome assembly GCA_964383905.1 of uncultured Blastocatellaceae bacterium. Lineage (GTDB taxonomy): Bacteria > Acidobacteriota > Blastocatellia > Pyrinomonadales > Pyrinomonadaceae > CAYLJO01. Next base: position 14,091 of record CAYLJO010000094.1, on the reverse strand, counting down.
TGTGGCGATGACCGGCGGATTCAATATTACGACGGCCGATGAGTTTCGCGCTGCGCTTGAAGACTTACATGCTAAGGGCATGACCACACTGATCCTCGACCTGCGTAACAATGGGGGTGGGCTGCTCAATCAAGCCGTTCGCGTCGCCAACACCTTCCTCCGGCGCGGCCAGTTGATCGTCACGCAAAAAGGTCGCGTGAGAGGGAGCACTGAGACCTATATGGCCGACAACGACGCGCCCGAAACGATGCCGCTGGTCGTCCTCGTCAACCGCAGCACGGCGTCGGCCTCCGAGATCCTCGCCGGGGCGCTGCAGGATCATGACCGCGCATTGATCGTCGGCGAAACGAGCTTCGGAAAGGGCCTCGTGCAGCTTCCTTTTGTACTGGAAGAGGACTCCGCATTACTGCTCACGATTGCTAAGTACTACACACCTTCGGGCCGCCTGATCCAGCGTGACTACACGAACGGCGGCTTCTACGACTATTACACGCACGGCGGTTCATACCGGACAGAGAAACAGAACGGGCAGGCGCCACCGACCGGTCCCGAAAGCCGCACCGACACGGGCCGCACGGTTTATGGCGGCGGCGGTATCTCGCCTGATGAGACCGTTAAGCCGCGCCTGATCACCCCGGCGCAGCAACAACTGGTTGATCCGGTCTTCGCCTTTGCCAGGGAACTCGTGTGCGGGCGCGTCGCGGGCTTTGATGCGTACAAAGTAGAGCGCCCGATCGAGTTCGGTCATGATCTGACGGGCGCGGACTTTCCCGTCACCGACGCCCTGTACAAAGCTTTCAGAGATTTTGCCACCAGCAAAGCTACGTATAAGGTTTCAGGAGCGCAACTCGACCGCGAGCGCGCCTTCGTCGAGCGTCAACTGCGCTATGAGCTCGCCACCGCAGCCTACGGCACGATCACGGCGTTGCAAGTTTTCAATAGTGATGACCCGCAAATCGGACGCTCAATTGCTCTGCTTCCCCGCGCGCGCGAACTCGCGCAAGCAGCGCAACGCATCCGGAACCCGTCCGAATAAGAAAAAAGTAAAAGGGTAAAAGGCAAAAACAGGGCGGAAACCACTTTCAATAAGTGATCCGCCCTTTTTACTTTTTCCTTTTGCCTTGATTTCCGCTTGACCGGCGGTGCTTTGTACAGGCAAGATTATGCTTTATGTTGTGCCAAAGCCCCGTTGCGCAACTGCCTGCGCGTAGCGCACCCCTGCATCGTAAAGCCATTATTATGCTGTGCCTGTTGTTTTCCCTCTGGGCGACGGCGCGGGTGAACTATGCGCAGGATCTCGAACGCGAGTTCGATGCCCCTGAGAAAGCCTCGGTCGCGATCAGGAATGCCAGCGGTCGCGTCACCATCACCGCTTCCGATGAGCAGAAAAAGATCTCGATCAGGGCCAAGTCGCCCGGCGCACCCGTCACCGAAGAGGACGTGCGTTCCACTAATAACGCCGGAACTCTGGACATCGAGGTGCCCGCGCGTCGGGAACAAGATCGCATAGACCTGGACGTGCACGTCCCGTCGCGCGCGAAGGTGAGGGTGGAGGGCGAAGCCGGGGCGGTCGATATTATCGGCAATATCGCCGCCGCCGAAGTCAAGACGAACACAGGCACGATCCACGCCGACGTGCCACTGGACGCGCTGAGCTTCCATTTCCTCTGGGAAGCGAGCCGCCCACGGTTCCTGAGCGATGTGGAGCTGCCAAAGGTTAAGGAGCGGGCGGGCGGCACATTTACGATCTCCGGCAGGCTGGGCGACAAAAGGGCCAAGAGGGGGGAGACGGTGCGGCTCGATTTCACGACGCGGCGCGGCATCGTGCTCCTCAATGTCGATCCGAGCATGGTGCCGGGCGACCTGCGCGAGCGACCTTTAACGGAGGCGGCGCGCGCCATCGTCAGGAGCGGCAACGTTGATCTGATTGACGCGATACGTAAAGTGAGCCCGCGACTTTTCGGTGACTATGCGAAAACCCTGCCGCCGCGTGACCGTAAGCCGAAGCTGGTTGAGCGCCACGCGCCCGGCGAAGTGGCGACCGCGATCGCGCCGCAGTTGATGCGCCTTAACGCGAGCGTCACGGATAGGCAAGGCCGCGCGATCAGCAATTTGAAGGCCTCGGACTTCACCGTTATTGAAAACGGTGAGGAGCGCAAGATTATGAATGTCGAGCCGACGAGTGCGCCCTTCAATATCGTGCTCCTGCTGGACGTGTCGGGCAGCGTCGAAGAGCGCATGGATTTTATCAGAAAGGCGGCGCGCAATTTTCTCAACACGGTGGGGCCACAGGATCGCATTGCGATCGTCAGCTTTCGCGACGACATTCAAGTGATCTCCGATTTCACCACCGACCGCCGCTTGCTTTCCGAGCGGCTCGACCAGATCGATGCGGGCGGCGCGACGGCGCTCTACGACGCACTCTCTTACGTGTTGGTGGACCTGATCAAACCTCTGCGCGGCGACCGGACGGCGGTCGTGATCTTGTCTGACGGCGATGACAATAGATCCTTCGTTCCTTTCCCGGCCGTGCTCGAAGCGACGATTGAATCCGGCGCGCTGATCTACCCGCTCTATGTTCCCTCCGGGTTGATCCCGGAGAACAGCGTGCCCGCCAGCGCAACCACGCTCGACCCCTTACGCACGAGGTATTTAACGATCACCACGCGCGCCGAAGAAGAGGCGGGCAAGCTCGCGAGCGTGTCGGGCGGCATCCATTACCCCATCCGGCGGCTGGAGGATTTGCAGCGGGCCTATGATGACGTGATCGCGCAGCTGCGTACGTCCTATTCGATCACCTACGCTTCGAATGAAAGCGGCGCGCGCGATCATCGCCTGAGGGTGCGTGTCAAGCGCGACGGCGCGTCCGTCCGCCTGAGTCCGGCCGTGAACTCCGCTTCTTCCAGATTGCCATAAACGGGCCGAGAGGCGGCCGGCCGCGCTAACCGTTAAGACCTGTTTCACCTTACTTTCCAGATCAACCGGCTGGGCCAACCGGCCAATAATAAATGAAGAACCCTTTGCTCATGTCCTTGTTTGATGATACGGAGCGACGCCCGCTTTCGGTATCGGAACTGACGACGCAGGTGCGAAGCGCCCTGGAGAGCCGCTTCGCCTCTGTCTGGGTCGAAGGGGAGATCTCAAACTTTAAAGCTCATACGTCGGGCCACTGGTATTTCACCATTAAAGATGAGACCGCGCAGTTGCGCGCCACCTGCTTTCGCGGCGTCAACGGCCGGATACGCTTTCGCCCCTCAGATGGCTTGCAGGTCAGGGCACGTGGGAGCCTCACCGTGTATGGGCCGCGCGGTGAATATGAGCTGGCCATCGAATCACTCGACCCGGTCGGCGCGGGCGCGTTGCGTGTAGCCTTCGAGCAGATGCGAGACCGCCTGGCGGCTGAGGGTCTGTTTAGCGAAGAGCTTAAGCGCTCGCTCCCGCTTTTCCCCCGCCGCATCGGGATTGTCACCTCGCCGGCGGGGGCGGCGATACGCGACATCCTGAGCATCATCGCGCGGCGCACACGCACCGTGCACATTCTCTTCGCGCCCGCGCGCGTTCAGGGTGAAGGGGCGGGCGGCGAGATCGTGCGGGCCATCGAACTCTTAAACCGGTATCACGATGACGCGCTGCGCAACGGGCGCATGGACCACGCGGTGGATACGATCATCGTGGGGCGCGGCGGCGGCTCGGCCGAAGATCTGTGGTCGTTCAATGACGAAGCGGTGGCGCGCGCCATCCGCGCATCAGCTATTCCGGTGATCTCTGCGGTGGGTCATGAAACAGATTTCACCATCGCCGACTTTGCGGCAGATGTGCGTGCCCCAACCCCGTCGGCGGCCGCCGAGATGGTCGCGGCCCGCGAAGATGAGATCGAGGCGTACATCCAAAACCTCACGCGCGACCTTTTGCGCGCCGCGCGCTTTCGGATCATGAATGCGCGCGCGCGCGTGCAGGAAGCGGCGATGTCTCACGGCTTTGACGAGGTGCGCTCAAGATTACACGATGCTGTGCTGGCGAACGATGAGGCCGCGCATAAATTGCAAATCCTGATTGCCCGGGCCGTGCAGAGGGCACACCGTCGCCGGGATGCGATTGCTTGTCGCCTATCGCCGGGCAGACTCAGCGCGCGTGTCTCGGCGGCGCGGACGCGATTTGCCGTGGCGTGTGCGGCGCGTGATGCGGCCGTCGCTTCGCGGCTCGACAATGCGCGAGCGCGCCTCGCCGTCGCCGCCGCCTCGCTCGATGCCCTGTCGCCGCTCGCAGTTCTCAAGCGGGGTTATGCGCTGGCCCAGGACGAACGGGGACAACTCCTGCGAGACGTGCGAAGCGTCTCGGCCGGCGACGACTTGAGCGTGCGTTTAGCTGAGGGCCTTTTGCGCTGCCGGGTAGAGAAAATCGAGAACATTTAATGTCTTCCCCGAACGCCAGGGATGCGCGACCGAAGCGCGAACGCATCGTCATCAATATTGACCAGCCGCAAAAAGGGGCGCGCATAATCCGACCCGACAGGCGCGGCCCAAAAATATTGGCCATCATCGCAATCGTGTGCGCTGTGCTTCTAGCGGGCCTCGGGGCGGGCGGCTACTTCTGGTGGCAGCATTACAAAATAGGGCCGGCCTATTCGCTCGCTCTGCTCCTCGACGCCGCCCGGCGAAACGATATGGCGGCCTTCGACGAGATCGCCGATACGAACAGGATCGTTGACAATTTTGTGCCGCAATTGACCGGCAAGGCGTCCGAACAGTTCGGGGTGATGTTGACTCCGGCGCGGCGCAGGCAGTTAGAGCCGCTCGTGCCGAAGGTATTACCGCGCGTCAAACAGAACGTGCACGAGGAGGTCGTGAGACAGGTTAAAGAATTGGCCGCGCGCGCTGTAGGAAAGCCGCTTTTTCTCGTCGCTCTCGTGATGCCCTACTTCACGAGGATCGCGGAAGAGGGTGACACGGCTAAAGTCACTGTTAATCTCAAGGACCATCCGGCGGAGCTGACCATGCAGCGCAACGGCACGCGCTGGAAAGTTGTCGCCGTCAAAGACGACGCGCTTGCCAAGCGCATGATGGATAACATTGTGGGGCGCGGCATTATTAATCTCGGCGCGGGATTTTGAAGGACTAGGAAAGTCAAAAGTCCATGTTTAGTCTAATGTCCAAAGTCCAAGGTCCAAAGTCAAGACGCTCTCTTATGACTTTGGACTTTCGACCTTGGACTCTGGACTCTTATGCGACGGTGCCTTTGCGTGAAATTCCTGACCTCGCAAAGAGAAGCTTGAAAGTGAGGGGCAAGATGAAGAAGACGGAAGCGCAAAGCAAGACCTTTGAAGCATCGCTCGCGGCGCTGGAAAAGATCGTGCGCGAATTGGAGCGGGGCGATTTGCCGCTCGAAGAGAGCCTCAAGCTGTTTGAACAGGGCGTGCAACTGTCACGCGAATGTCAGGAGAGACTGAGCCAGGCCGAGCGGCGCATCGAAGTCTTGTTAAGCGACAGCGACGGCCGGCCCGTCCTGAGCGCTTTTAATCAGGAGGAGGATTTGCGCGTGTCGAAAGAGCTGGAGGCCGACCAGGATGAAAGCGTCTTCTGAGATGTCCCCGGCGCTTCCTGGAGAGGAACTGCGCCACCGGCTGACGCAATACCGCACGCTTGTCGATGCCCGGCTGGAACAACTCGTCCCTGCGGAGACGACGGAGCCCGTCACGGTTCACGGCGCGATTCGCTGGAGCCTGTTTGCGGGCGGCAAGCGTTTCCGTCCCGCACTGCTGCTTGCCACCGGCGAAGCCTTTGGCGGCGGCCCGCAGTTTCTGTTAGACACCGCCTGCGCTCTGGAATTGATTCACACCTATTCACTGATCCACGACGATCTACCGTCAATGGACGACGACGACCTGCGGCGCGGGCGCGCAACGTGCCACGTCAAGTTCGGCGAAGCAACGGCAATCCTCGCGGGCGATGCGCTGCAAGCGCTGGCCTTTCAAGCCATTGCCCTGGACGAAAGGCTCGCGCCGGATGTTCGCGTCCGGGTCATCGGCGAAGTGGCGCGCGCGGCGGGTACGCCGGAAGGCATGGTTGCGGGCCAAGTTTATGATCTCGCGGCGGAGTCACGCGATGTGACCGGCGGTGAGCTTGAACGCATTCACCGACATAAAACCGGCGCACTGATCATCGCCTCCGCCCGCTGCGGGGCCATCATCGCGAATGCCGGTGGGGCGGAGCTTGAAGCCGTCACTGGCTACGCCTCACAACTCGGACTGCTCTTTCAGATTACGGACGACCTTCTGGATGTGACGGCGACGGCGGAAGACCTCGGCAAAACGCCGGGCAAAGATGCGCGCGCGCGTAAAGCCACATACCCGGCCCTGTTCGGTCTGGAAGCGACGCGTGAGCTCGCGGATGCTGTTTACCGCGAAGCCTGCGCGGCGTTGGATCAGGTTGAACGACCGACCGCGCTGCTCCGCGCCATCGCCGACCTCATTCTCAAACGCCGCGCATGAAATCCTGGGCGCTTGCCTAAGCCGGCTGCGACAGCTTAACTCTCGGGCTGCGCAGTTGCGCTTGCACTGTCGTCTGCCGCCTCCCTCTTTTTTTGTAGAGCCCGCAGGGTATCCGGGATGAATTTGGTGATGTGGTGTGTAGCGGTATGGCCGTCGGCGAAGCTCTGGTAAAGATGGAATTCCGGCAACTGGAGACAACTCAGGGGTGAATTGTGGCTATAGCCCGTGTCGAGGCCGATGGCGCTGTGAAAAATGTAGATGCCGTGGCGGCCGAGTCGCCCGCGCAGGGGGAGAAAGGCCGTCGGCGTATGACCGAACAGGCATGGCTTGCCGCGGTAGCGCTTGTAGAACCCCATGTTGCGTGACCACAAGAGGGAATGTGGCGCGGTGTCGCGCGGGTGCTTGCCCTGTTCGAGTCCCGCGTGAACATATAACGCGTAATCATCCTCATAGTAATAGGGCAACCGGCGAAGGAAATCGAGGTGTTCGGGTGGCACGCTGTTCGTGATCTCCCGGCGCGCCTCCGCGAAATCATCTTCGGTCCGCACGCGCAGGGCGCGTCCGGTGTACTGTTCGAATGTGTGTTCACCGCCGGTGGCCGGCGTCAGCCAGAGCGCCGAGCCTTCATCGATGAAGTCGAGCAGCATCTGTTCATGATTACCCCGCAAACAAAGCACGCGCCCAGGATCTCCTCGCTGCAACCCGATAACTTCACCAACGCATCCGGGCGCGTCCGGCCCACGGTCAATCAGGTCGCCGAGAAAGATCAGCGTGTCAGAAGACGCGTCGCGCGGGAGCATGGCGAGGAGACTCCGGAGCTGCGCCGCGCGCCCGTGAACGTCTCCGATCACAAAAGTTCTCATTGCGAGGTCCCTTTCACGCGTGACGCGGCGCTCGAGCGCATCAATTCTCGGAAGCGCGGATCGTCGCGGAACGCGGCCCAGTTCGGGTCTGATTCAAACCACATCCTGTTTTCATTACCGAGATTAATTGCGCGACCGAGCCACTTGAACGCCTCGTCCCGTTCGCCCTGGAGGGCGTAGGCGGAAGCGAGCCAGTAAGCAATATCGTGGTCGGCGGCGGCCGTCTCTTTGACCCGCTCGGTTAACTGTGCGCGCGCCTCTTCGTGCTTACCCTGTGCGATCAAGCAGATGGCGTAGATCGGACGGATCCCGTCCAGCTTCGGGTGTTGCTCGAGGACTTCGCGGAGCAGGTTGGCGGCCGTCGCGACTTCGCCCCGGTAGTAGAGCACGCGCGCGCGGAAAGTCTTGATCAACGGGTGGTCCGGCTCCATCGCCGCGCCCCGGTCCAACTCCAGCAGTGCGTCATCGTAGCGGTGCTGGTACATAAATATTCGCGCACGGTTGTAGCTCGCCACGACGCGCTCGGCCGGGTTAAGACGCACCATGCGGTCAAAACTACGCAAAGCCCTGTCGTATTCCCCGTTGAGACGCGAGATGACTCCCTTGACGAAATGCACGCCGACGTCGTTCGGCGCTTCCTCGCGCAAATCTTCGACCACCTCGCGCGCCTCCTGTTTCTTGCCCTCTGCGAGGTAAATGAAGACCATGTGCAGGCGCGCCTCAAGGAGTTTGGGATCGAGGGCGAGCGCCCTGTTGAACGCACTTTCAGCCCGGGCGTAATCGTCGGGCTCGCCGAAGCCTTTGATCACGCGGTTGGCATAGCAGCCGCCGAGCGCGGCGTAGGCGAGTGCGAACGACGGGTCGAGCTCGACGGCGCGTTGGAAATGGCCGATGGCGACGTCCACATCTTCGCGCGCCAGCGTGTGGTAAATGTAGCGCCCCATCCGGTCGCGCCCGCGTAAATATTCTTCGTAGGCCGTGGCGTTGGCGGTCGCATGTCGTGCCAGATTCACCTGCTCGTCGGGACTGAGCTCAAGGCGTAAGCCCTTGACGATGTGCTGCGCGATATTGTCCTGGACGGCGATGATGTCGCCGCCGTCGGCATCTATCCGGTCACTCCAGAGGATCGACCCTGAGTCAACGTCAAGCAGTTGTGCCGTGACGCGGATGCGGTTTCCCGCCCGCAGGAAACCGGCCGCCAGTACCGCATCAACATTCAACTGCCGCCCGGCGTCGCGCGGGTCTACCTGCTGGTCCCTGTATTTCACGATGACGGAGGAGGGGCGCACGACCAGCGACCTCACCCGCGCCAGCTCCGTGATCACCGCGTCGGCGAGCGAGAATTCGTAGAAACTAGCCTCCGCATCGTTGTTCAAATTTTTGAACGGCAAGATGGCGATGCTCTTACGCTCACGATCCCCCAGGCTCGTCAGGGGCGTGTCATGAATCTCCGGCTGCTTCCCGGCCGGCGTGGTGGCGGGGAGCGCGGGAGCCGGTGGCGGCTCGGTACTGGTGATGTTGCGCAACCACCGCAGCGCCCGCGCGACCGGCCCGCTGCCGGGCAGGTGGCGCGGCGCGACGGGTGTCAGCCCTTCGATGAAATGCGAATCTTCGACGCCGATGGCGGAGATTTCACGGAGCACGCTGCGCAGGTCGTCCCGAAATTCTTCTATCTTCTGGTAGCGATCGCGCGGCTCTTTGGCGAGTGCGCGATCAAGAATCTGTTGCAGGCGGGTCGGGACCGGGCCGGGCCTTACTTCCGCAAGAGGCTGTGGCGTGTCGTGAAGCACGGCATGGCGCACGTCAATGCTCGTCCTGCCTTGAAAGGGCCAGGTCCCCGTCAGCATCTCGTAGAGTAGCACGCCGGTCGAGAAAATATCTGCCCGTCTGTCGACGCGGTCGCCGCGCGCCTGTTCGGGCGCGGCGTAAGTGGCCGTCCCGTAAGGTACGCCGACCTCGGTCAGTTGCGTCTGGTGAATGCCCTGGGCGCGCGCCACATCCTCGTCCAAAAGCTTGGCGAGACCGAAGTCGAGGACTTTCACCTGGCCGGTGTCCGTGACCATCACGTTGCCGGCTTTGATGTCCCGGTGAATGATGCCGCGCGCGTGCGCCGCCGCGAGCGCGTCGGCCACCTGGATGGCGATTAACAGCGCGCTGCGCAACTCCAGAGGGCGACCGTCAACCAACTGTCGCACGTTGCGGCCGGCGACGTATTGCATCGCGATGAAGTGGACGTTGCCGGCTTCACCGAGGTCGAAGATCGTGCAGATGTTCGGGTGGTCCAACGCCGAGGCGAGCCTCGCTTCGCGCTCGAACCGCTTCAGGTTAGCCGTCTTGACGGTTAATTCCGGCGGGAGGACTTTGACGACAACCGTGCGGCCCAGTTTTGTATCGACGGCCTTGTAGACGGTGCCCTGCCCGCCCGCGCCGAGTTTTTCGAGAATGCGATAAGTGTCCAGCGTCGCGCCGATCATCAGAGCAATATTTAACTCCTAACGAGTTACTAACTGCAACTATTTATCAGCTTGTTCTTGGAAGTTTTACTGACTGCTGCTCGCGATCCGAAAGAGCCCGAAAGTTTCAGACTCGACAAGGGCGAGTCGAAAAGCGCAGGGGTGGCCCTGATAGAGCCACCCCGGTTCGTTATTGATGCCGGAAAATTCTAACCCGTAATCCCCATCTGGGTGAGGATGAACGCGTAATCGAAAGCCAGCTCTTTGAGCGCGTCGTAGCGCCCGGACGAGCCGCCGTGGCCGGCGCCCATGTTGGTCTTGAGCAGCAGCAGATGGTTGTCAGTCTTCGTGGCGCGCAGCTTCGCCGCGAACTTTGCCCCCTCCCAGTAGGGCACCTGGCTGTCGTTGAGCGAGACCTTGATCAGCATCGCGGGGTAGGCTTGCGCCTTAATGTTGTCGTAAGGCGAATAGGACTTGAGGTACTCGTAGGCCTTCTTCTCATTCGGGTTTCCCCACTCCAGGTACTCGCTCGTCGTCAGCGGAAGTGTCGGGTCGAGCATCGTGTTGACGACATCAACAAACGGCACCTGGGCGACGACGGCTTTGAACAGGTCTGGGCGCATGTTAGTTACCGCGCCCATCAGCAGGCCGCCCGCGCTGCCGCCCTGAATCACCAGCCTGTCACTCGACGTGTATTTCTGCGCAACGAGGTGTTCCGCGCAGGCGATAAAGTCTGTGAAGGTGTTGCGCTTGAGCATCATCCTGCCCTGCTCGCGCCACTCTTCGCCGAGCTCGCCGCCGCCGCGAATGTGCGCGATGGCATAAATCACGCCGCGGTCGAGCAGGGCCAGGCGGCTGGATGAAAAATTATCCGGAATCGAAATGCCGTAAGACCCGTACCCGTAGAGCAGCATCGGGTTTTTCCCGTCCCTCTGTAAACCCTTTTTGTAGACCAGCGAGACGGGGATGCGCGTGCCGTCGGAGGCTTTGGCGTAGACGCGCTCCGACGTATAGCGCGACGGGTCGTAGCCGGGCACTTCCGTCTGTTTGAGCAATTTGCGCTGTCGACCATTCATGTCGTAGTCGAAGACGGATGGAGGTGTCACCAGCGACTGGTAGTTGAAACGGAAAACGGGTGTGTTGAATTCGTGGTTTGCGCCCGGGAAGACGGCATAGACCGGCTCGGGGAATTCGACGCGATGCGACCTGTTAGTGCCGAGATCAATGACCCGAAAGTTTTGCAGCCCCTTTTCACGCTCCGCGACGACGAGATGGTTGGCAAAAGGCTCAATGTCATCTATCTTCACCTCCCGGCGGTGCGGGATGAACTCCTTCCAGTTCTTCTTCTGCGGGTCGGTGACGGGCGCGGTGACGATGCGGTAGTTTTTCGCCCCCTCGTTGGTGCGGATATAGAAGAGGTCGCCGTGGTGGTCGGGGAAATATTTGTGATCGGGTTCGCGAGGCAGGATTACGCGAAGGGTCTCTTCGGGGCGGTCGCTCGGGAGGTAGCGGAATTCCGAGGTCAATTTACTTTCGGAACCGACGAAGATGAACGCTTTATCTCGCGAACGAAACGCGTAGAGATCATACAGCTCGTCCTTTTCATCATAAATCAGGTCGCTCCTGTCGCTTCCCAGGACGTGGCGATAAAACTTGTCGGAGCGCTTGGTGACGGCATCCTCGGTGACGTAGAAAAGAGTTTTGTTATCGGTCGCCCACATGACCTGGCGGGTTCTTTCGATCCGCTCGGGAAAAAGCTGGCCGGTGCGCAGGTCTTTGACGGAGAGCGTGAACTGCCTGTAGCCCGTGACGTCGGTCGAATAGGCCAGCAGGTTGCCGTCGTCGCTCACCTCGTACGCGCCCAGACTCAGAAACTTGTGGCCTCTGGCCAGCTCATTCAGGTCCAGGGCGATCTCCTCTTTGGCATCCAGGCTGCCGCGCTTGCGGCAGAAGATCGGATACTGCTTACCCTGTTCCGTGCGGGAGTAATAGAAATAGTCCCCGAGGCGGTAGGGCACGTTCACATCGGTCTCCTTGATGTGACTCAACATCTCCTTATAGAGCGCCTGCTGGAAGCCTTCGGTGGGCTTCATTACCGCTTCGGCGTAAGCGTTCTCTGACTCAAGGTAAGAAATAACCTCTGGACTCTTTTTCTCGCGCAGCCAGAAGTAGTCATCAATGCGCGTATCGTCATGGGTGACATCCTTCCTGGGGACTTTCTTTGCCGCCGGCGGCCTCAGCGCGTTCCCATCCGCCTGCGCAAATGTGGTGTTGTTGATAGAAATGGTCATAGTTAAAAGCACTAAGAGTTGTGGGATTAAGATGCGTAAAGGGGTTCTCATATTTGTCACCTTCATTTGGGATGTGTGGAAAGTATTGATGGCAACTGCACCAACGAGGCGGGACACTTTTGCCTCGTGAGCGCGCGCTCGGTCTTGCGCTCCTTACGTACAGTTCGCGTATTCGCCGGTAAATTTACTACAAGCGCACGGCCTGTTCAATCGTGAACCGTTCAACCGCGCGGCGGCGTGCCCCAACCGGAGCCGACATAGACGCCGTCCTCGACGATGCAAGGCACGGTCGGATCATTATCAGAGTAGGCAAACATCTCTGCGCGCCGCTTTCGATCATTCTGCGCGTCGTATTCTGTAAAAGCGATGCCCTGGGAAGTGTAGTAGTCGCGGGCCTGCTGGCAATACGGGCAGCCCGGTTTTGTATAGATAACAAGTGCCATGTAGATAAACCCCCTCCCGCTATAGTTTAGCAGCACCGAGAGAGAGATGCGAGGAGGCCCAAAGGTAATTGATGATCAAACCATTACCTGCCGGCATGCATCCGATACTTTGACTTGCCGTGCGAGATTCTCTCTCCTAAAAACGATGAGGAGCTATGACAAGCGAGAAAGGAACGGTGCTCATATCTTTAGCGGTGCTGCTTGGGCTCTCAATTGCGGCGTGGCCCGTCTACGGCCAGGGCGGGCCAACACCCGCCGGTCGAGAAAAAGTTAGCACCAAACAGGCCGAAGCTCGTCCCGAGCCGGTAGTCAAAAGCACGGTTCAGACAATTGCGCCGGTTGCCATGACGGCGGATGCGGCTCTGGCCGCGGCAGCGATTCAGAACCGATCGTTGAAGACCGGTCTGGGCTGGCTTTTTGGGGGCAAGAATCAACGCGGGTGGAATCTATACATTCTTCTCATCGACCAGACGATTGGCACCGAGAAAGACGCCGATACGATCGACTTTGCCCGCGCGCTTTCACGCTGGCAACGAAGCGCCGGGCTTACTCCGAGCGGTATCCTCGACGAGGAGACGTGGTACAAAATGGTTCAAATATGGCAGGAGCGCCGGTCGAAAGATCATACTTACCCACGACCCGATCAATTGCTCACCGCTCCGCCGGACGATTTTTACTTCCCGACGAGGCCCGGTGAGCTTCGCCAAGTCGAGTTGCAAACCTACGCCGCTTATAAACGGATGGTCGCCGCCGCCGCGGCCGACCGGTCGCTCGGGCTGATCGTCATCAAGAAGGGTGAGCTTGCGCCGTCTGAAAAGTATCTGAAGATCATTTCCGCATTCCGCTCGAAAGAATATCAGGAGCAGTTACGCAGGAAGGCGCCCAACACGGGCCGCGCCGGTCTGGCCATTAACAGCCCGCATTTCACCGGGCGCGCCCTTGACATTTACGTCGGAGGTGAGCCCGTGGATACCAGCGATTATAACCGCGCGGTTCAGACCCGGACGCTCGTTTATAAATGGCTCGTCAAGAATGCCGGCAAATTCGGATTCGTCCCTTACTACTACGAACCATGGCACTGGGAATACCAACCACAATAGCTTCGAGATATACATTGGTAATCGCTTATCGTTTGTGTTCATCAGCAAGCACTCTACTGATCAGGTCGGGCGAGGATAAAGAGCCTGGCTTCTGTTAACCGAAGGGTTGTAAGTTTCGAGTCCACTCCCGTGGAGTTAATTATGAACGGGAATGCCGCGAAATTCGCGACAACGGTTCCGGTTCCTGGCTTCAGGAACGTAGATCAAGCAACTGCCGGTCGCCTTTGCCGCGTTCCAAAACTCTTCGCTTCGGGCGGGGCGACAATTCTCCCACGCAGTTCGGACAGATCAATCTCATCTCAACGGCGCAGGCCGAACAGTAGGTGCACTCGTAACTACAGATGTAGGCTTCGCAGTCATGCCTGAGTTCAGCTTGGCAGCGTTCGCAACTGTTTTTCATCACTAATGCCATCTCGCTTCAGTTTCACTAATGGTCGCGATTGATTCATGCTAG
>CAYLJO010000093.1:0-22879 GCA_964383905.1 uncultured Blastocatellaceae bacterium | reverse complement strand
GCTGGTTCAAACACTGCGGCTACTCGTTAGCACGCGAGTGAAAGACGCCTTAAAAGAAATCCGAGGGGAAGCGTGCGGAGCGCTTGGCCTCTTTTTCGATCAGGAGGTTACTATGTGCTTGAGACCTTTTCTGACGTTTCTTTCGTTTTTTGTGATCGCGCTCATCTTTGTAGGGCCGAGATACGCGCAATGGGACCAAGAGGGCTCGACGCGTTGTTTGAGGTCTTCGGGCCAGAAATCATACTCAGCTTGAGTGAGGCGGATTCTCCACGAACCTCCAACCCGCAATGGCAGCGCCTGACAACCGCGCTTGATGCCGTGAGCCAGCAGCGAGACAGCTTTGCATCGCATCTCTACTGGTACACAGATATTGAACAAGCGAAGGCAGCGGCGAGGGAGGCCGGTAAGCCGATTCTCTCATTGCGTTTGCTCGGCAACCTTAATGAGGAATTCAGTTGCGCCAACAGCCGCTTTTTCCGTACGGTACTTTATACGAATCAAGAGGTCTCGAACGTTCTGCGGGAGCGCTTCATCCTGCACTGGAAATCGGTCCGCCCCGCTCCGCGTGTGACAATAGACTTCGGCGATGGCCGCAAGATCGAAAGCACGATTACCGGTAACAGTATCCATTACGTCCTTGATACCGAGGGGCGACCGGTCGAAGCGCTTCCCGGCCTCTACGGGCCCGGCGCTTTTTTGAAGGAGTTAATCCAAGCCGAGACCGCTTTCCGGCTATCCGCCGCGCAGAAGGGGGCGGCGGAACGTGAAGCTTCATTGCGGCGCTATCATGAGTCACGCATGAGGTCTACCGCCCTGGAGTGGCGAGCCGATGCCGCGCGAGCGGGTCTTAGGATGAGTACAGAACGCCTCTCTACCGCGCCTGCTACGGGCCGCGATACACCGGCTGCGATTCAGGTGGCGCCGGTCGCTATCACTAAGATGGCAGTCGAGATCGGAATACTCCGGTCCATCGGTGGCATTTCCGGATTACGACCGGCACTCCCGCCGGAAGCTGATCTAACCGCATGGGGTAAGATTGCGGCTTTCCATGCCGCCGACGCGAGACTCGACGATGCCAGCGTTGCGCTCATCCGCTCGCATTACCCGCATATCAAGCCTGCCGCGGGCGCCGCAGTCTCGCGTATCGTGCAGAATCTGGAGAGGAACCTTGCGATCGACACCGTTCGGAACGAGTACCTGATCCACAACAAGCTGCATAGCTGGTTCATTAACGGATGGATAAATGGCAGCGTTGAAAGCTTGAACGAGCAGGTCTATGCGCAGTTATTCCAGACCCCTCGGTCGGACCCTTGGCTGGGGCTGGTCTCACCGGATACTTACACCGGGCTTGTCGACAATGGGATCGTCGAGAGGAAATAGGCACACAGATTACAGCATCTTAGTATCGCCGCCTGTAACGAATACGTGGTCTCTTCGGTACTCAAAATGACGGGTAGAAGAGACCACCGCTTTAGCGGGCGGCGATAATCGAGCGGGCGCGTTTCTGCAGAGCGGCGCGGTACGGCGCTGCCGCAGGTTTCAGGGCGTTAGCCGACCAGACGGCGCGCACCGGCTCGCCGCGGCGAGTGGCTCCTTGGATGCGCAGGGCATAGGTCTGGCGCGTGCGCGGAACATAGAGCACCAGGCGGGAACCGGTCGCCGAGCCCCTCGCATTCTTGCCCGTGCAGAGCACTTCTTCGTATCCATCGCCGTCCACATCCAGGCTCTCTGCCGTCCAATTCGCCCCGCGAAAATCCGGCACGTCAAGCGGAGCGCGCGACACGACGTGATACTTTGGGCCGTGCCGCTCCATCACGAACAGGTGGGACGTGCCCTCGCGACGCTCATCGTGAATCGCAACTATTGCAGCGTCACGCGGCGTCCGCACCACGCGCACGTCGCCAATCTGATCACGCGAAGCCGAATTAACAATACGGCGCGCATTGTCAAGCGCTGGCGCAGGCGAAACAGACACCGGCGAATTGGCAGGCAACAGAGCCAGGTCGCGCGACACGACGGCGGGTCGGGCGGGATGTGCGCCGACCGCCTCGCCCGCCGATGCTGCCGGTAAGTTTCGTTCATTGTGCCCCCGGACGAAGAGCAGCATGCCGAGAACGCCGATCGCCGCGAGCGGAGTGATCGTGCGAAAGACGACGTGGCTTCCGCTATTGAGTGCGGCGACGGTCGAAGAAAAGGGCTGCACTTCCGGTACTACGCGCGCCGGCCGGGTGAGGCTTCTTTCGAGGAGCGCCCGCGCCGCAGTAGCAGTCTTCGGGCGATCCGACGGTCGCTTGGCAAGTAAGGTGTGAATAACGAGCGCAAGCGGGCGCGGCACGTCCCCGCGTAATTGAGGCAACGGCGGTGGCGGCGCGGTCGCCTGCTTAATGATTACCGCCGTCGGCAAGAGGTCAATGAAGGGCGGTCGCCCCGCCAGCATTTCGTAAAGCAACACGCCGAGGCTGTAAAGATCGCTGCGCGCCTCGACCTCCTGACCCAGACATTGTTCGGGCGACATATAGCGTGGTGTCCCGATGATCACCCCCGACCCGGTCGTGGCGTGCGTCGCGGTCGCATCCGCGGATGTCGCCAACACCTTCGCGACCCCGAAATCGAGTACGCACACGCCGCGCTCGTTCAGCATAATGTTAGACGGTTTGAGGTCGCGGTGGATGATTCCCAGTTGGTGCGCTTCGGCCAGCACGTCGCAGATATCCGAAGCGATGCGAACGGCGCGCTCGGGCGTGAAGCGGCCATCCCGTGCCAGCGCTTCCGAAAGGGTTATGCCTTCGACGAACTCCATTACTATGAAGTACCGCCCGTCCGGCAAATTGCCAGCGTCGAAGATCATCGCGGCGTGTGGATGGCGCAGTTTTGCCATCGTCCGCGCCTCGCGCATAAAGCGGTCCGTCACGTCCGGATCAGTGGCATACTCAGGTTTGATAATTTTGACCGCGACGGGGCGCTCGAGGCCGAGGTGCTTGGCCCGATAGACGGTGCCCATGCCGCCCGTGCCGATTTCACACTCAAGGCGGAATCGCCCGGCGATGATTTGGGGGACACTCATTTCTGACCCTCCGATACTGAAAGGGTCGCTCGACCGGGCGCTTGCGGCGAAGCGAGGACGTGAGCGCGTGTCGGGCGGCGCAGTTTTGAGGAGATTCGTTTGTCCGTAAAAAGGGAGAGTAGCGCGCAGGCGGCGCAACATCTAGGACCGGACAACTCTGTATTTTAGCACCTTTGCCCGGCGAGGCAAATACCTTTCAGCGTCGGATCAGGGCAAACGCATCTAAATTTGTAAGTAGTTAAGTGACTTGCAATTCAAAGTTTCAAATGATGTTTGTGGATTGGTTTAATTCCTACGTCATCAGTAAGATAAATTTTTACGTGCGTTCGCCCTGGCGTCGGATTCGATTTGCCGACCAATAAGGTGGCACGGAGCGCTATTTAAGCGCTTCTCAGGATGTCATCTTGTGTTTTGCGTTAATTCGGATGAAGGTTTGGACTACTTATTCACGTAATAAACCTGCAACTCTTTTTCACCTGTAATGCGCCAGCGCCCGCCTATTTTCGCTAGCCACATCCGCTGCTGTACAGAACCGGACGAATACTTCTCGCCCGTGAACGTCCATGTCTTATCAAACGTCGCGGTGGCCTGTTCGCCCGTCGGGCCGGGCGTGACTTTGATGTTACTCAACTGCACGTCGAGCGTATCAAAGATCGCGTACGCTCGCTCGCGATCGGCCCGCACGCGGCTCACGCCGACGTTTTTGCTATTGTAATAAGTGTCGAGCGTGTCCGCGTAATAGCTCATCTGCGCGTTGATATCTCGGGCTCTCGTCGAAGCCACCCAGCCGTTCAAGGTGGATGTCACTTGTTCGCGGACGGCCGCCGCATCAACCGAAGGCAGCGGCGACGGTGTCGGTACAACTCGGTTATTGCCGTTGGTGTTAGAAGCGGCGCCGGCGTTTGAAGCGACACGGCTGTTACCGCCCGGCAGATTATTGCTATCGGGCGTTTGGCTTTTATTCTGATCCACGTTGGCGCGCGCCGTATTCGTCGTGTTGCTCTTCGCATCTCTGAACAGTATCCACACGCCTACGCCCCCCAAACTTATTAGGAGGATGGTCGCAACCACCGTGCAACCAATGATGAACGCAGTATTACGCTGCTTCGGCGCGCGGACGGCATCACCCACATCATACATGGTGGGGCGTGGCTGCGGCGGCGCGGTCGGGGTGGGCACAGTCGAGGCGATGGCCGGCGCTGTTTGTAGATTAAGGATTTCCGTTGGCGTTGAGTCACTGCGGTGTTCCAGAGTAGTTTCACTCTCGCCGCGTAGCGTCGCGCCCGGATCAGACGGTCCGGCCGCAGTGCTCGCCTGCGAGAGACGCGCGCCATCTTCCAGGCAGAAGCTTAACGAGTCATCCGCATAGGTACGATTGCAGATCGGACAACTTTTCATCGCCTGTCTTCGGTCTAAGTAATGATCGGGACCGCCGCACACAACGGCGAGTATGGACTCTTGCTAAATCAAAATCCTCCCGCCACGCGCGCGACCCACCACACCAGGACCAGTAGGAACACCATTTTGCTGAGAGATTCGCCGGGACGCAGCCGCGCAAAGAATGAGCGCGCGCCACGCAGGTTCAGTACCGTTGCCAGTGCGCTCATCCAGATGAGGATTGCACAGAGAAACAGAATTGGGCTGAGCGCATTGAAGCCAATGGCCCGCCGCAACTCGCCATGCCCGAGGGCGCAAAACGCTCGCGTCATGCCGCACCCCGGACATGGATAGCCCGTCAGCGCGTGAAACAGGCACAGATCGATCTTGGGATTGTCTGGCGCGTGCCACAACACGCTGGTGACGAACATCGCCGATAGACCCAGCAGCATGATCGAGGCACGCCGTCGCGCCGAAAGATACCAGTCATAAGACCGGGAGTAGAGGGCCGAGAGAACGGCCTGGTTATTCCCCTCTGTGACTCCCCGATGTTGCGTTTCGTTTTTCACAGTCGCGCTCATCTACGCCCGCTCGCAGCATCCCAAATTTTATTCAGCTCGGACTGGATTATGAACATGGCGACCGGGAAGAGGCCGAAAATTGTCACAAGCAGCGAAATCAACGAAACATCGTTGCGCGGCAACCCGACCCTGCTCTGCATTTCAAGCATGAGTTGCGGATATTTGTATACCAAGTAAATGAAGTAAAGGCCACAGGTGACTATCCCGAGCACGATCTCCAATGCGGGATTGATGTCCTGCCGCCCGAGCGCATCTTTGATCTCCGTGATTACCATGTAGAACCAATAGATGCCGTAGATGCCGCAGGTCAGAAGCGAGAAAACGATGATCATAATGGGATCGCGTTTCTGGCCAATGGACATCTGGCCGCCACTATAATCCGGCTGCATACTCTGTGGCGTCCCTTGATAAGGCGGCGTGGCCCATGACGGAGTGCCGGCCTGCTGTTGCGCCTCTGCGTCAGATGTTCTCGGGGGGACATAAGCGCCTGAACCGGTCTGCGGGAGTGCTGTACCGCAGCTTGAGCAAACGGCGACCCCCTCGCTGTTTGGTTGACCGCAATTGCTGCAGAAAATCATCTGTGAGCTCTCCTTAAGCGGTTAGCTGATAGATCAATTGATAAAGACGGAAGGATGAAAGTGGAACCTGTATTCTCTTCATCCTTCATCCTTCATCCTTTCGTTATTGTCGCCGACGTTTGGAATCCAGAACAGTTGGTCTCCTAACAAAATGGGGCGGAGGCCGTGCGCGGGCAGCTCTTTCTCTTCCAGGCCAAGAAAGGTGAAGTGTGGCAGATCGCCTAAGACCGTCTGAAACCAGCCGTGTTGCGCGAGTATCTTCCGCACGCGCAAATTCTTAAACTCTGTTACGTCGAAGGCAAGCATCGCAATGTGCTGTGACGCGCCGGGAGCGGCGATCGAGTAAAGAATTGATTTAGAGAAATCTTTACTGAAAAAGATGCCGCTCTTTTCCAGTTCGAGCACCTCCGCGATCTGGTCGCGCAGCGGAAGGCTGCACAGTTGCGCAGCCTGCGTAGGTGAGAGTCGCCCGCGCCCTGTCCAGTAATCGAGCGCGGGCAGAAAGCGCGTGTTCCACAAGCGAAGCGTGTCTTCGTAGCTGCGCCGGGCGGCCTCCGTGCCGCCGCGTGGCGTGATGTCTAGATTCTCCTTGTTGGCCTCCTCACGCGCTCTGAGCAGGGACTTCATTGCCGCCGGCTGAAGTTCGACCTCAGATTCGGCGATAACGGCGGCGGTAAAACCTGCTTTGTCTTGAAACTTCTTCACTTCCTCCTCGCTCGTAAAGATACACACGGGCGGCGGCAACACCTTGCGGCTCGCGACATACATCGCCCCGTAATCTTCCAGCACACGACGCGCGACCGCATCGTTCTTTGCGCAAACTTGTTCAACCCTCATCTTGCGCTTGCGCAACGCTTTTTCCAGAGCATCATAAAAGGGCGCGGGCGCCGGGCCACTCAAAATTTTTGCGTACGCGCCGGGTATGCTGGTCTGGCTGGTCTGTCCGTTGATATTCATCTCACCCGCCGTAGAATTGTTGATTTCCATTGTGCTACGGCGCGCGTGTCTGCTGCTTCTGATTGGCTGTTGTTTTGCTTGGTTACGCGCGAATCTTAATGATCAATGCGCCGCCCGGGTCCACCGTCCTTACAAAGCAGACGAGCCACATCGCAGCCGCCTGCGTGCACGCAAAGCGCGAAACGCCCGGCTCGGCTAACGAGCTCTTTTGTCGCAGCATGAAGAGATCAGAGCCGTAGTGACGAAGAAAAGCGGCCAAGTTACTGCAGTGCCGTGTTACGTTATTGCTTCGGATACGCGTCGGCCGCTTTCCCTCCAGCGATACGACGAATCATAATGGGCGACGCCCGCCCGGTCAACACGCCTCCTACTTCGGTAATGTGGTCATAGTGTGCTGGTAGGAAAGAAGTGCGGCCAATCAAGATGGTATGCCACGTTTGTCGCGAACGGTTTAATCGTTTACTTTCTCCAGTCAGTTTTGCGGACAATGGTTTAGTTATTTCTAATCGTACAGGCGTGAAATGAAATGGCCGGTGTGGCATGCCCGATAATGACGCGCCCGCGCCGGGCGAGCTATTTCGCGAGGCGTCTCCGATTGACGTATGATAACTGATGATGTTCTAAGGGAGACACATGACCCAATTCGAACGATTCAGTGAAATCATCGCGACCTACCGCAAACACGGCTGGCGTTTGGCGCGCGTGTTGATGCGTCAGGAAACCCGCGCCGAAATCTCCGGCCCGGCAGATGCGCTCTTCGGAGACATAGCTGTGGAAGAATCATCTGTGGATGCTTTATGGTTCACGCGCCCTTCATCCGGTGGGCGTGAAGCCTGGGAATTGCGTCTCGTTGCCGACACGCCGTACGCCCTTTTTGAGACATTTGAAGCGGATGAAGCGGAAGAGGACCGCGAAGAAGTGCGAAGCGAGATGCTGGCCCGCTTGCGCGAACACGCCGGGGAGCACGATCAATAGTCCTGACCGGTGATCTTTACAGGAATCACGAGCCGCTCGTTACCGCGTATGGCCACAACGTTGACGGTGCTGCCCGGAGTGGAGCGAACAATGCGCGATTCGAATTCCTGGCGGGTTCGCACCGGCACGCCGTTGAACTCAATCACAATGTCGCCGTTGCGCAGGCCCGCAATTTCGGCGGGGCTGTTGCGCCTAATGCTTCCCAGCCGCACCCCGCAGATATTCGAGCCAGGTACGGTAACGCGATCCAGGCTACGGCCTTCGCCGATGAAACCGCGACTCTCATCCGGCAGGTCATCGGCCAGGTCGCTGAGTCTCTCTAACTCCTCTTCCGAGGTGGTCGTCAGCATCGCCCGTTTAGTTTCGCCATCACGGATAAAGAGGACCTCCACCGTTTTGCCGGTGGGCGTCGAGGCGAGCTGCCTTTTGAGATCGCTTGCGTTCCTCAGCGGATGGCCATCAAAGCCGATGATAATATCTCCGCCGAGCAGGCCCGCTTTATCTAATGGTGAGTTTGGCGGCTCGGATGATTCGATATACGCGCCGCCTTTTGCGTCCTTGAAATCGCCCGTTTTTACAAATGAACCGGGCATTGATGGCGACCCATTGCCTCCCTTGTGGTGGTTCCCGAAATTCAGGCCGAACGGCGCGAGAAAGCCGCCGCCGATAACCGGGGCCATCACGAGGCCCACGAGCAGCCAGATGATCCGGTGCGGGTGCTTGCGGCACCGTACCTTCATCCACCAGCTCAACCGGTCGAGATCATTCCGATTAAGAGCCTGCTCGCCTGTATTGCGGGAGACCTGCTCTCCGGTGGCTTGAAATGACTTCGCCGCGGTCACCTGCTTATTGAAGTGCGCAGCCGTCGCGGCGTTGTCAAAGCGCGCCGTCGCCGCGTACTCCGCAACGCCTTCCCCGAGGCGGAAGCCGCACGAACGGCAAAAGCGCATCTGCCGTGGCATCAGGGCACGGCAATTTGGGCAACCAATGTTATCTTCGGTGACAGCGCCTTCCGGCGCGCCCGCGCTCCGCAGTTCGGATTGCATACAAGTTTAGCCGGAGGATCAGAACATACGTTTGCCCTGTAAAGGATTCCATGCTGTTATACGTCAAGTGGCGCACAATGGTTGCATATTGTCCCTGCCCTGCGTTAAATATAGATCGTTCACTTGAGATACAATACGGCGTCTACGACCGGATTTTCTGCAGAATTGAAGCAGGACAACTAAGGGTTCAGGAGTGGCATAGCACGTGCATTAGCATGTGTATCGCAAATGCGCAACAGGGGGTGCAGATCGCACCCTTAAGAATCCGCTCCGGTCGCGCCGGACGTAACTTTAATTAGGTGCGCAAGTCGTGCAGCCTGAGCGCCCGGTGTTCATGGCGAGTCAGGCGAGCGCGCAAAGCATGCTTAAGAAGCCATTTCGTTGCGGCTTTTACACTACCTGGCCGAATAACCAAGAAAGTACGGAACAAACAGTGGAAGTCACCAAAGCTCTCGCGGCTCTCCAGCCGCTTTACGGCAAAGACAACATCGAGATTATCACGGAAGATGGAACCCGCGTCCGCGGCATCGTCCGTAGCATGAAGATGACTCAAGCCCTGACCAAGCCCAGTGTTAAGATGGAACGCGCCGACGGTGAGATCGTTAAGATAGCCTTCGCCGAAATTATCGAAGTCATCGACCATAATCCGGTGGCTATTGCGGCTAAATCAAGCTAAAAATTTCTCATCTCAGAGAATGTAAAGGCTGAAACCGGCCTCTCTGAAACTCAAGCAAAATGGGCGTTTGAGGGCAGAAGATGAAGGAGTAGGGCGCTTTTATTCGCCTTTCCAACATACTATTGTCTCGGCCCTTCCCAGTTGAGTCATGTTCGATCTCTCTTCAATTGAATGGCGTGCGACGCGGCACAAAGGTATTTATCTAGAACCTATCCCAAAACCTACTTGCTGGCCCAGATTCTATGGGCTTTTCGAGGTTTTGGGATGACTTCTACACATCTTGCGCCGTGATGAGCAGACCGGCGACGGAACAGTTTTTATACGCATGCAGCACGGCTGCGGCTACCCGGCGCATCGCCATGTTGGGGCGGAAGAAGTGCTCATCCTGCAGGGCGGCTATCGTGACCGCACGGGTGAGCACCACGCGGGCGAATATCTCGTCTATGAAGGCGGATCAATACACCATCCCATCGCACTCGACGGCACTGAAGACTGCATTCTGTTCGCCGCCGCGCACGGCGGCATAGAATTAAAGGATGAAGGATAAGAGAAGGGGCGCTGGCGTTGGGCGTCCACGGAGACAGGGTTTATCTCCGCGTCTGCGCGTCACCGTGTCTCCGCGTCCTTCTTCCTCCCTCCGAGCCATGCGTCAATAAACTCTTCGATCTTCTCGTTGCGAAAAGCAAACCAGCGTTCTCGCTCTTGCTCGGGCGCTCCCACCAGCACTTGGCGGAAAGCTTGAAAGCAGTCGTCCTTGCATTCTCGCAGAGCCTTTTGTAGGTTTGCGCGCAAACGCCTATTGGCGACGGTTGAAGCCCATTCCTGCATCCAGCCAAACGCGGCCTCCGGCGCAATAGACGGCACACGTTCGTAGCGAGACGGCTCGGCACGCACGCGGCGCGCGAGCAACCTGTTATCGCGCGCTATCTCATCAAGAGCGTCGGCGTCGGCTTCTTCATCCCAGACGGGTCCGACGGTCGTCAGGATCTCGCCGGTGTCCAGGTCCAGGAAGTGCTCAATATGAGGCATCTCCGTCTCGACGGCGGCGATCACGGCTTCGCGATCGATCTCTTCCCTCTTCATTTTTGCATTCGGCATAAGTGATGGATGTAGGAAGAGAGCTGAAGAGTTGCCGGCAGAAGGAACGCCACGATTCTTTCATTTTCATTGTATCGCCCTTTCCTGGCGCCTCCCCGGTCGTCCTTTCCCCTTCATTTAGTTCGCCTTTCGTCCCTCATCCGCGTTATAGTATAAATGGCCGGGAGGATAAAAACTTCTGGCAGGAGTGCGAGCGCAGGAGTGAAAAGTTGCGAGTGATGATCGAGGATTTTGGGGCGCGGGTCACGAGTGTATGGGAAGGCTTGCGCTCGACAACGCGCAACCTTGTCGAACGGGCGTTGCAATCCAGCGGCGGCGGTGAGACACAGTCTCCAGCGCGGGCGGGAGAGCTTTATGACGCGCGCGCCGATTGGGAGTTGAGCCAACTGCTGGTGGCCCTTGACGAACGCCGGAGAGAAGCCGGCGCACTATTGAACGATGCGCAGGCGCAGGCACTGCGCCGCATGGCAGAGACGACCGTCTCCGTTCTGCAAAATCAGACACAATCGGCCGAAGTCTTCGCGCAACTCGTCACGCGGGCGCACGCCCGATGTGACTTCGCGCGTATCGACGCCTTGGCCGACATCCTCGCCGCCCGCTTTGCGCCGAGCGAAGTCTGCGAGCTTGCGCGCTACCCGAATCCCGTCGTGCGGGCCCTTGCCCAAGAGGCACTCGCGCAGGCACCCACTTCCACCCTCGTCGGGCTCTTGGGCGATACCGTTGATGCGGAAGTCGCGCGCGATGCGCTCGAACGTCAGGCGGCCGAATACGGCTCTGAGCAGGCGCGCGAAATCGTCAATGCGCTCGACCGGGCCGATCTGGTCGAGGGTGATGAGTAAGACAAGCTTCGTTCCAACAATAAGAACCGGCGAATCGTTCCGCCGGTTCTTACCAAATCAAGGCTGCTTTGATCCAGAAGCGGTTGAAACCCCGCGTTCTTTATCCCTTCAGATCGTTGCCGGGGTAACCCGTTCACCAATCGCGCGTAGTTTTTCCACCACTCGGTCGATCAACCAGTTGGGGGTCGAGGCCCCGGCGGTGACGCCGACGCGTTCGACGCCATTGAGATCCTGCGGATTAATCTCCTCTGCCGTCTCTACCAGAAAGCTCTTTTCACATTGCTCCTTGCAGACGGCGAGCAGCTTGACGCTGTTGGATGAATGGCGGCCTCCGATGACGTAGAAGGCATCAACCTGTCCGGCAAGCGCGCGGGCCGCATCCTGCCGATCACGTGTGGCCGAGCAGATCGTGTTAACGACCTGCGGTTCGAAGTCGGCTTTGGCGCGCACGGCTTCGGCCGTCTCAAGAAAGGTCCGGAGTTTGATCGTGGTCTGTGAAACGACGAGCGGCGCATGAAGCGGCGGCAGCGCGGCGACCTCGCTGGCATCGCGCACGACGTGGGTATTGTTGGGCGCATAGCCGACGACGCCGATCATCTCCGGATGATCCGGGTTGCCGACGACGACCACATCGCGACCCTCTTTCGCCGCACGCTCCGCCAGGCGTTGAACTCTCGTGACGAAGGGGCACGTGGCGTCAACAACCTTTGCCGCGCGCTCTTCAAGCTCGCTTTGCACCTGAGGGGTAACGCCGTGTGCGCGGATCACTGCCACGGTCTCTGAATCGGCTTCCATCGGTGATTCGATCGTTGATACGCCTATGGCTCCGAGACGCCCCATCTCCTGAGCGTTGTGGATGAGCGGGCCGAGAGAACGAATCGTGCCGCCTTCCTTAAGCGCATCTTCGACCATCTCGACGGCTCGCTCAACCCCGAAACAGAAACCGTACTCTTCAGCTAATAAAACTTCCATGATCTCTTTCGCCGGTGAAAATCCGTTCGTTAAATATTCCCGAAGCTCAGATACCGCTGCCAGTCTCCGCGTCTTTCTCGCGTCGCATACCGCTTCGCCATTCTTCACGCAACCGGTCGCCGCCGGCGACACGCGCATCTATCCACTCAATCTCTTTATCAACGAGCTACCGGAGGCCGCTCCAGAAATTCTTCTTGAGTTCGCCGAGTTGATGTGCCAGGTCGCGCGGCAATACGGCATACGAGGCGTCGCCAAGAAAGCGCAACGCGCCGCACACGGTCTCGATGCTGCAATGGTCCGATCCTCTTGCTTCTTCCATGGTCAATCAAATCTCCACGCCTTACGATCATACGCGCCCAATCGGCGCGCGATCTTTACGCCCCGACTCATTTTAGCATATCAACGCTTCATAACGGCACGCTGAAATGTGACCCAACCAGGATGCCAGGCTTTATCCTTTGTAACCCGGCTGCCCTGTATGAGATATACCTTCGCCCTATCCACCAATGGCGCTCTTAACAGTCGGCCACATGGTCTCCGCCCACCGCTCATAACCAAGATCGCTCGGGTGAAAATTATCGGAAGAGAAAAAGGCCGGGTCCGATGGAATCAGGTCTCGCGTTGCCGTATAAGCATCGACCACCAACAACTTATGGCGTTTAGCTATATCATTAATGCGCTCGTTGAAAAGTACCACGCGGCTGTGAGCTTCGTCGCGCATATAGACTGGAACAACGGGGGCAAGTGAGATATCCGGAATATTTGTGATCACGATTGGCGCATCTGTCTTCTCCCTGATCCGGCTCACGATCTCTTCGTAGTTACCGGCAAATCTTTGCACGCTCACGCCATGACCGATGTCATTGATGCCAATGCCGAGCGTAACCAGTGTCGGATGCGCAGCAACGGCAGGCGCAACCTGCCCACGTAATAGGTCATCGGTTGTCGCGCCACTCACACATAGATTGATCAACCACGAGCCGGGCCGCACCTGTTCGATCCGCGTAAACAGGCGAGCGACATAGCCTCCGTTCTGTGCCCCAACTCCAACACCTGTCGAGTCGCCGAGGGCGGCGTAAACGACCGGGCCGGCCCTCTCATTTTTTGACACGGCAGCCCCCTGCATCTTTTGAGAAGAGCCGTGAAGTCCGCATGCCGCTCCTGTGAGGATAACGAAAACGAACAAGAGCGTCAAAATGCGCTCTCTGCCAAAGAATTCTATGCAACCCGTGCCCCCAGATCGTTTCCCCATTCAAATTAATGTAACTCCAAGGGATAAATAAATGTCGCCACAGGGCGACGCAAAACATGAAACCGGTAGCCATTTCTCCCGGCGGTACCTCTCATCGCACAGGCTCGCGCAACACCGCTTCGGCGGCACGCGAGGCTGTGCGCGCGGCGGCTGGCTGGGCCCTTTTTAACCCCGCGATCTGCAACAGCGACTCGCCCGTGCGCGACAGCATGCGCACCAGATCACCCTCTTCGGCGCGCGTTTCGCGCACCAGTTTGTCCCACTCTACGCCGCCGGCCCAGCGGGCGGCCGTCGCCGCGGCAGAAAAGTTTATCTCCGGCACCGGTTCCAGCCCCCGCTTCCACTCTTCGGTCGCAACTTTATAGGCGACCTCTTCGAATCGGGCCAGCGCATTGACGAGCGCATCGTCCAACTCAAGCTCACCGTAATCACGCTCCGCATCCGCCGCCAGCGCAGCCATCAGTCCGGCGGCGCGCGTCGTGTCGAGCGAGGTGAAAAGGCCGTTTTGTAGGGCCTCGCCGACCAGTAGAGTTCGGTCTACGTGCAGATCCGCAAGCCACCTTCCACGCTCTGTCACGCGCTCGCCGGCGAAATCCAAGTATCCGAAATGATCAAGGACGCGCGCGCGCCGCTCGAACGGCTGCCAGACTTCTGCGCGCAGCGTCTCAACGCGCTGCTCCGCTCGCTCGACCGCCTCGGCATCTTCAATCACAGACCATAGGGCTTCAGCGCAGGCGGTCCGCTCAGCCTCACTCAGATGCGTTGGAGCGATGGTATCTATCATCTCGTTGATGATATTTACCGCATCATCTTCGTACGCGCGCGCTTCACGCAAACGAGGCTCGGGAAGCAGGTGACCTCCGGCGCGCGTTTCGGCAAAAGCAGTCTCGATCGCATCTTCCTTCAGCGGGTAGACAGTTTCGTAAACTCTTCCGACGCGTTCGAGCGGGATCTTCGCGCCACGCCCGTCCTCACGCATTCCGACCAGGTTCGGGCCGCGGCGCCTCATTACCAGCACGAGGCGCCGCCCACTGCGGCCGATGCCGACGACGCGGCCCGGCACGACCACCTCATCAAGCCAGCGCAGCAGGACTTCGGCGCGCGTTTGTGGCAGCGTTTCGAGCAGGCGCGCACGCGCGCTCGCCAAGCGCTCAAGCCCCCGCGCAACCGAAATCGGCAAGCCGCACCCGGCCTCGTCCAGTTTCTCTCTGATGCGCCGTTCGCTCTCATCGCGTTGCCGCTCTAATCGCGTAATACGACCTGCAGATTCACGGTGTGCGAAACTTCGTTCGGCGATCTCGCGCACCTGCGCGAAGCTTTCATAAGCATCGAGCAGGTTAAGCAGTGTCGAGTATGTCGCACGGAACTGGCTCTGAAGCATGTCGGGCGGGGCCTTAAGGAGCGCAGCGATGCGGTGGGGGTCTTGATGCAGGCCTGGCGCGGCGACGACGAAGCCGACGCGGTCGCGTCCGCGTCGTCCGGCGCGCCCGGTCATTTGCTGGATCTCTGAAGCCGTGAGCTGTCGCCAGCCGTTGCCTGTTCGCGCGTCAACGCCGGTGAGGACAACCGTGCGCGCCGGGAAATCAACGCCGGCGGCGACCGTCGTCGTCGCAAAAATCGCGTCGAGCAACCCGGCGCTCATCAGGCGTTCGATAACGAGCTTCCACGCCGGAATATGCCCGGCATGATGCGAGGCGACGCCCCCCTTGATGATCATATTCCAGTGGCGATGGCCGCGCACCTCCGGGTATTGTTCGACAAAGCTCTGCAGGATATCGCGCCGCTCTTCCCGGCGCCCGGCAGTCTCATTTCGCTTGGCGAGCACTGCCTCCGCAGCCGCCTCGTCACACCGGCGGCGCGTCGGTAAAAATACGATTGCAGGCAATAGGTCATATGAGCCAAGGGCTGCCAGCAGCGTCGCCGGTGGCATCTCCGGCATGCTCAGTTTCAACGCTCAAACCCCCAAATAAGGCAAAATAAGGATCACAGACAAAATTTAAAAGTGGTTCCCGCCTGACTTTTGCCTTTCTTGTAGATGCGCAATCTCCGGGTTCAAATTTCCCGCCTCGGTCAGCAGTGGCAGTAATTGCTGGTTAGGTAGCAGAAATGCTGCGCGCAGAGGAACGGGGCGCGCTCCCGGTCGCTTCACCACACCGCACCGCACGCCGCGCACTTCCGTAATCCACGAAGCGAACTCCTCGGCATTACCGATAGTCGCCGAAAGCAGCAGAAGCCGCACGCGTGGTGGCGACAAAATAATTGCTTCCTCCCAGACGTGCCCGCGCTCTTCGTCGGCCAGGTAATGAGCTTCGTCGAGCACGACGAGGTCGGCGCGAATCCCGCTTCCACTGCGCAGGGCATCGAATAAATGGTTGCGATAAATCTCCGTCGTGCCGACGATGAGCGGCGCGTCAGCGTTCTCCTTCCGGTCGCCCGTTAATATGCCCACCTGTCCCGCGCCGAATTCGTCGATGAACTCTTGATACTTGGAGTTAGTCAGGGCTTTGAGCGGGCTGGTATACCACGTGCGACGCCCCGCCGCAAGAAGACGGCGAATCTCCTCGCGCGCGATCCATGTCTTGCCGCTGCCGGTCGGCGCCGTCACCAACACGTCTTCGTGCTCGAGAGCCGCGAGCGCCTCCAGCTGAAATGGGTCGGGTTTAAAGGGAGCAGGCGCAGGAACCCCGATGCCTTCGAGCAAGCGCCGCAACTCGCGAGTGTACGCGCCGCCGCGCGCGGGCGCGTGGCGGGGCTCGTCTTCGCGCCTGGAAGGGGAGCGAGCCTCACTCTCTCCTTGGCGCCGTGCTCGGCGATTCGGGCGGGCTTCATCGCGGCCGCGCCTTCGACGGCCGCTTCGGTTATCCGGGCGTCCCATAAGGCCATTTTAACCCAGACGCCGGGCGAAAGCCTCCGAACCTTTGAGAAATGGCCCGCTGTAGTGCTAATTTATGCTGGCGCGTCCCGCAACGATTGAGGCATCGTGTGCGTCTAATAACGGTAGGGGTCTGAAGTTTATCAACGCGCCGCGGGTCTGAAAATGGCGGAACTTTTCTCGAATTTTGAAGTCAATCGTGCGCCGCGATGGCCGATTCTATTGCGGCTGGTCGGCGGGTCGATATTGTTTCATGCGGTCTGTGTCGCGTGCGTAGTCTACGTGCCTGCCGTCCGTGATGCTCTCAACATCGCGGTCATGTTCTCCGGCGCCGGATACGTTAATGAGGGGTATTCCGTGGCCAAGGTTATAGACCTTGCCGGAAGGGAGTCACCGCGCGAGAAATTTCATTATCCGCCGGGCTATTGGGCAACCGGCAGTGCCCTGCCGGCACCAACGCCGACGCCAAAACCAACACCCAATCCGGACGACCCGAAAATCATCTCGCTTTGGGAGCAGGAGTCGAGGCCCAAACCAAATGTAGCGAGGGCGCCAAACTCGCCACCGCTACCAACGCCGAGCCCGTCGCCGCCACCGACCACTTCGCCTGCGACAGCGATTGCGCAGGCTGGTCTGAGCCCGAGTCCCACTCAGACCCCCTCTGACAAGGAGACTGAAGAAGTGCTTAATAAAACGGCGAGGGAGGCCGGGATTGAACGTCCGCCCCAGATTAATAAGAAGCCCTTTGTCGACTTGCTCGCAAAAGCGAAGCAGATGAAGGATAAGAAGGAGCTTGATCTGAGCGGTGTGATAGGAATGACCGTCGAAGCGGATCTTAACCCGGACGGCACGTTCAGCAAAATTTACTTTATTAAAGAGCCGGCCGACCCAAAGGTGAAGGAGTTGGCCACCGAGTTCATGCAGGCGCTGGGCGCAAGTCGTGCGCTCTCTTTTCTCAAGGGCGCAAACCATCTCAGCATGACGCTTAGTCTTGACGACAAAACCGTCTCCGCCAGCGTCAGTACCGAGATGGAGTCGGCGGATCGGGCTAAGGAAGTCGCCAACGGGTATAGTGGCTTGCTCACGATCGAGCGCCTCAGAAAGAGTGGCAAAGACGAGGGTGTGATCTGGAACAACACGACCGTTGCCCCCAGGGGCAAAGAGGTCATTGTGAGCTTCAGGATGGCGCGCGAAGCCGCCGGCAATATGCTCAAGAAACAACTTCCGACGGGTTAGAGATAGGACGGAGGTCGAAGGGTGAGAATACATAATTTATCCCTACCATTATTGCCTTCGTCCTTTCGTTAGGCTTGCTTGCCTACACCTCTTCACTCCTTTACAATCATGTGTTGCGCGTAACGTGCGCCGGAGTCATCTGTTTTACTGTGGGCTTTAGGCTCCTTGGTAGGGTTTAGAAGATTATGATCGACAAATTTTTGACCAAAGTTTTTGGCAGCAGCAACCAGCGCTATCTTAAGAGTATTCGACCGATCATCCAGCAGATCAATGACCTCGATCCGTCCGTCAAGAGACTCTCGGATGAGGAGCTTCGGGCGCGCACCGTCGAGTTCAAAGAGCGCGTCGCCCGCGCCGTCGAGGACGCACGCGATCCCGAGGACAGGAAGCGGCGTGAGCGTGAAGCGCTCGATGAATTGCTACCCGAGGCTTTCGCGACCGTCAGAGAAGCAAGCGTGCGCACCACCGGGATGCGCCATTTCGACGTGCAGTTGATCGGCGGCCTCGTCCTGCACCAGGGCAAGATCGCGGAGATGCGCACAGGCGAAGGTAAAACGCTCGTCGCCACGCTTCCCTCCTACCTCAACGCTTTAACGGGGCGGGGCGTCCACGTCGTCACGGTCAACGATTATCTGGCCTCCCGCGACGCCGAATGGATGGGCCAGATCCACCGCTTTCTCGGCCTCGAAGTCGGTTGCATTCAGAACGACATGGACGACTTCGAGCGGCAGGCGGCCTACGCCGCCGACATTACCTACGGCACCAACAACGAATTCGGCTTCGATTACCTGCGCGACAACATGAAGTTCGACCTGGCGACGTGCGTTCAGCGCGGCCACTACTTCGCCATCGTTGACGAGGTCGACTCGATTCTCATCGACGAAGCGCGCACGCCCTTGATCATCTCCGGCGCGTCCGATGAGGCGACCGATAAGTACTACAAAGCCGACGCCATTATCCCGCAGCTCCGCAAAGGCGAAGAGCAGGAAGGCGGCGTCAAGACAGGCGACTACGTGGTTGACGAAAAGCAGCACACCGCCGTGCTGACGGAGGAGGGCGTTGATAAGGCCGAACGGCTGCTCGGCGTGGGCAATCTTTACGACCCGTCGAACATGGAACTGCTCCACTGCGTCGAGCAGGCGTTGAAAGCCCACACGCTCTACAAGCGTGATCACCAGTACGTGGTGCAGGACGGCGAGGTAATCATCGTCGACGACTTCACGGGCCGTTTGATGAAGGGCCGCCGCTGGTCGGACGGGCTGCACCAGGCGGTCGAGGCCAAGGAAGGCGTCCGGATCGAGAAAGAGAACCAGACACTCGCCACCATCACGCTGCAAAACTACTTTCGCCTCTATGAGAAACTGGCGGGCATGACCGGTACGGCGGAAACTGAGGCCGCCGAGTTTCATTCCACGTACAAGCTTGATGTCATCGTCATCCCGACCAACATGCCAATGGTCCGGGAGGATGCGCCCGACGTGATCTATCGCACGCTGCCTGAAAAATGGGAGGCCGTGGTGGAAGAGATCAAGGAGTGCAATGAGAAAGGGCAGCCCGCGCTGGTCGGCACCGTCTCAGTCGAGAACTCCGAGCTGATCTCGCGCCGACTGCAGAAAGTCGGTATCCCGCACAACGTCCTGAACGCTAAGTACCACGAGCGCGAAGCCGAGATTGTGGCACAGGCAGGGCGCAAGGGGGCCGTCACGATCGCGACCAACATGGCCGGGCGCGGCACCGACATTCTGCTGGGCGGTAACCCCGAATTCATGGCCCGCGAGTTCCTGAAACGGGATGAGATAGACCCGGACGAAGTAGGCGACGAGCAGTGGGAAGAGGCTGTCGCTCGCGCCAAACGGATCGTCGAGGAAGAGCACAAGGAGGTGGTCAACCTCGGCGGCCTTCACATCATCGGTACGGAACGCCACGAATCGCGCCGCATTGATAACCAGCTTCGCGGTCGCGCCGGCCGCCAGGGCGACCCCGGCTCTTCACGCTTCTTCCTCTCGCTGGAAGATGATTTGATGCGTATCTTCGCCGGCGACAAGGTCAAAGCGTTAATGCAGCGTTTGGGCATGGAGAAGGGCGTCGCGATCGAATCCAGGATGGTCTCCAAGCGCATCGAGGGCGCGCAAAAATCTGTCGAAGGTCGCAACTTCGAATCGCGCAAGCACCTGCTCGAATACGACGACGTGATGAACAAGCAGCGCGAGACCATCTACGGCCTGCGCCGCCAGTTGATGGAAGAGCCTGACCAGCGTGAATACCTCCTGGGCGAAACGGGTGTTGCGCGCGACCTTCTCTCGGACCTCACCAAGCAGTACGTCGATCCTGCGGTCTCGCCGGATGACTGGGACGTAGAAAACTACAAAGTTCAGCTCCAGGCGATCTACGATTTCGATGCCGATGCCGAAGGCATTGATTTCGGGCAAGCCTCCTCCGAAGAGATCGAGCAGGCCATCTGGGAGAGACTCAAGGCCAAGTATGCCGAGAAGGAGCAGCAGATCGGCGTTGAAGCGATGCGCACTTACGAGCGCATCATCATGCTCAACATCATTGACGCGCAATGGAAGGACCACCTCCTCGCCATTGACCACTTAAAGCAGGGCATCGGGCTCGTCGGCTACGGGCAGAAAGACCCGCTCGTCGAGTATAAGAAAGAGAGCTTTGATCTGTTCCAGGCGATGCTCGACCGCATTGATACTACTACGATCCGCTCACTCTTTAATCTGCAGGTCGTCACGGATCAAGCGCCCGAGCGGCTTCAGCAGCGCCGCCCGCCCCGCCGCCCGTCATCGTTCACCTTTACGGGGCCGAATCAGGGCGCGACTGCCGCGGGCGAAGAAGCCGGCAAGGTCAAGACCGTCACGCGTGACCATCCCAAGGTTGGTCGCAACGAACCTTGCCCCTGCGGTTCCGGTAAGAAGTACAAGAAATGCTGCGGCGCGTGAGGGGCGCGAAGATCAAACGACACCTTTTACCGTTTTGCACTTCACATCATTGTCTCCTTTCACGCCCGCGCGTGATCTTCTGTCTTTTGGTTGGCCGCTTGCACTGAACTTTTAACTGGCTGCTCCCTTTTCAATGAGCGCGAACGTCACATCCACAAACCCGATCGTGCAGGCCATCATCGCGGGCACCGCGCCGCAGCCGGCCCGGATGGCCGCGGCGCGCGGGCTGTTGCCGCTTCCGCAGGCCGACCTTCTCGAAGCCCTGGTCGCGTTGCGTGCGAGTGACGACGCGGCCATCGCGAGTGCGGCTGAGGCCACCCTTCAAGCGCAGGAGCCGGAGTCGCTGCTGAGCGTCGCGACCACGGCCGAGACGCCGCCGGCCGTACTCGGCTATCTCGCCACACGCGCAGACGCGGGGCACGCCGTACATGAAGCCGTGACGCTCAACGCGGGCACGCCCGACGAGGCCATCGCCACTCTCGCGGCCGTCTCGGCCGATGGCGCAATTCTGGAATTGATTACGGTCAACCAGCAGCGCTTGATCCGCGCCCCCGCCATCATCGAAGCGGTCATTAACAATCCCGCGCGCACCCCTGAAGCTGAACGGCGCGCGAAGGAGACCCGGCGCGAGTTTTTCGAAAAGGAGCGCGGCGCGCAGCAGGTCGCCGACGAAATGCGGGCGCGCGGTCAAACTGCCGCCGCGGAGTTTTTCGAAACGGCGGAGTCCATCGGCGAGTCGGGAACTTTCTCGGCCGACGACGCCTGGATCCTCGCCCAACACATCGAAGTTTCCGATGAGGATATAGATGATTCCTGGCTCGCGCTCGAACACCTCGAAGAACTGATCGAAGAGACTTTCGAGGAACGCGCCGCCAACGCGCAACGACTGATTACCAACGCGCGCCTGGAAGGCGATGACACCTCCGCCGAACGCATCTCTCTGATCAGGCGCATTATGTTTATGACCGTTAAGGATCGCGTTAAGCTGGGCATGAAAGGTGATCGCGAGGCGCGTAGCATTCTCATCCGCGATGCAAACAAAGTTGTCGCTTCAGCGGTCATTCACAACCCGCGTATTACAGATAAGGAAGTAGAAGGTATTGCGGCGATGCGCACCGTCTCCGACGAGGTTCTACGCCTCATCGCTTTGAACCGCGCGTGGGCGCGTTCATACACTATTATCCACAACCTTGCACGCAACCCCCGCACGCCGATCCCCACCGCCCTCGGCATACTGCCGCGTATACACGCCAAAGACCTTCAGGCCCTTACTCAGAATCGAAACGTCCCGGAAGCCGTGCGCCGCCAAGCCTTCCGCCTTGTGAAAACGCGTGCCGGCCACTAAGACTATTTGACAGGGCCACACGCCGCTCGTAAAATTCGCGCGGCCTATTTCGTAAGCCCCCTGCGATTTCATGAAGATGTCGAACACCTTTTCGACATTCTGCACCGGCTTCACTCTTCTCTTAGCTTAGAGAGAACGAGCGGAGCGTTTGTGGCGGCCGCCGCACGCAGAAAGGCCGAGCGCGCACGCCCTCATGAAGAGAGGATCACAGGATGCATATTATTTCATGGATCGTCTTTGGGCTGGTCGCAGGAGCGATCGCCAAACTTCTGACGCCCGGACGTGACCCGGGCGGTTGTATCATCACGATGCTCATCGGCATCGCGGGCGCGGTCGTGGGCGGCGTCATCGCGCGCCTAATTGGGGTGGCCAATCCCGCGGAACCGCTCGGCAGCCGGGGCTTCTTTCTTCAGTTGACGTTTGCTGTTATTGGCGCGGTTATTATCCTGGCGGTGTATCACCTGATTGCCGGACGACGCGCATGAAAGCGCACAATCGCTGCCGGCTATTTACGGCAATATTTCCGTAGAGGGGTTTAGAAAATTTGTGAGCCTTTGCGCATCACTGACCATGCCACATCGGTCAGCGTGTGACTGGTCGCACCCCACCACAATCCGGCGAATACGGCCCACACGGCGTGCCGCCCGACGCTATGCCTGACGTTTGATTCAATCGCCTGCCACACCTGCACGATCTCATCGAAGCTCGGCGGCGCTCCTCCCACCAGCATCGCCCGCAAGTAAACAGCAGCTAACGTAATGATCGCTAGAACCGCCACGAAATAGATCACGCGAATCAATGTGCCGAAGATAATACCGTGCGACCACCTCGAGCGGTGACGGAAGAGCATGCGATACGGCAGCCAGAGGAAACGAAAGACCCCCCAGCGCGTGTATTGCCGCGATTGTATATCGAGGTCAGGCCCGAACATCAGACCACCGAACAGCATCCCGCACGTCGCCAGCGTTGCGAGCGCAAAATTACCCGCCAACCCCCACGCGACCGCGAAAGTCGGCGCGGCCAGAACGATCGTAATCACGTCGTGTGTTCTTCCCGAAGGCAT
>CAYLJO010000092.1:0-23156 GCA_964383905.1 uncultured Blastocatellaceae bacterium | reverse complement strand
TGCGTCGTTGAACACGGGTTTCCCATCGAGCAGGTGCTCGCGATCGTCACATCTAACACCGCCCGTTTGCTCAAGCTTGAGGGCAAAGGGAGGCTGCAGGAAGGCAAAGATGCTGACGTGCTTGTGCTCAACCGAGGCTCGTTGGAGATTGACAGGGTCATTGCCGGGGGCCGGATGATGGTCGTTAACGGGGAGCCGATTGTCACCGAGCAATCCCTCGAGGCTAGCAACCGTCGCATTATACTTCGGGGTAAAAAACATTATCTGCATTGACTTGCAGATAATGCGCAACACCTGAAAACTTGATTTCCGACGCCCTTAGAGCAGTTCGCAATAGTATGTCTGGAGAGTCATCGTTAATCGGAAGCATGGCCACAACGCTGCCGGCGTAGATAGTAGCACCGGCCGAAGCATTTTCATCTTGTTGACCACCATCAAGTATGCTGAGGCAACCTGTACGATCTGTTATCCGTTACTTGCACAGGGGATGGAAGGCGCGCTTGCGATCCAGACGCGCCATCCACCTTCGACCCGATTATGGGCTACGGCCTCCCACTGCCGCCGCCCGTCCCGGTCCCGGTGCCGCCGGTGCCGGTTCCGGTCCCCCTACCTGACCCTCCCGTTCCAGTCGTGCCCGTACCCCGACTTCCCGCCCCGCTGGCGCCTGTTCCACTGCCGCCTGCACTGCCAGTTCCTGTGCCTGTTCCTCCCGCGCCTGTGCCCGTACCGCCGGTACCGGTGCCCGTCCCAGTTCCCGTCGACCCGGTGCCGGAGCTCCCGGTCGTGTCGGTCCCGGTGCCGGTTCCTGTAGTGCCGGCCCCTCCTGACGTGGTTGTGCCCGTCCCGGTCGTCGAGTTCGACGTGCCATTCATGTTGTTGGTGTTGCCGTTGCTATTCGTGCCGGCATCGCAGCCCATCCAGCAAGCGGCCACGCTGCCCAGGACAAAAAGAGCTAAAGTTCTTCGCATCGAGTATCCTCCCTCACCCCGAAGGGTGCCTTGTTTAAGGTCTCCGGCGGTCCTCTCTGGTTTGATCGCCAGTAGGCTGCCCCCTTAGACCAATCCCTATGTTTATCCGGCCCTCCGGTTTCAACCGTCAGACTACGGAAACCTGTAGATGAATTATTTCACCCAAACTATGGCATGGGGAGGGCCGTCTGTCTGTACTGCTCCGTACAGACAGACACCTCCTTTTACTATCAAAATTTTAATCGTCGCGCTGGCTCACGCTTAGTCGTATTGGCTCACGTCGAGCGTCTTCGGTCGTGTAGCCACACCGATAAATTAAGGCCGCAACACACATGATAGGCTTGATAGAGGGGGAATATGTCAGGTAGCAGGGACATCGATCAGGATGCAGGAACTGTTGCTCAGGCAGAAGTGGACGAGAGAACGGGCCAGCCTACCGAGGAAGCAGAAAAGAATCTCAGCCGCCATTCGAATAAAGATTCCAGCCCGCCGCAGAGCAGGAACAGACTACCACATAGGCGAATTAAGGACTCAACTATCCTCCGATAAGCCGCCCGGCCAAGCTTTCACACGACTCTGATCTTCAAGCGGAGTGCGGATCCGCGGGCAATAATCGATTAATGAGATCATCCAGATGATCAAAATCGATCGGCTTGGTGAGGAAATCGTTACACCCGGCGGCAAGTGCCGCGGCTTGAAACTCGGGCGTGGTGTGGCCGGAGAGCGCGACAATCGGCACCCCTCGTATTGACTCATTTTGGCGTAGACGACGCACCGCCTCAAGACCGTCGAGACGCGGTAGGCTGGCGTCCATCATGATCAGGTCAGGATAGACGCGGGCGGCGATTTCTATGGCTGTCAGGCCGTCTTCGGCCACCACGACTTTGAAGCCGCGTATCTCGAGCAGGGTTTTGAGCATCAGGCGAGAATCCTCATGATCCTCGACGACAAGTATGAGCGGGCTGCCAAACCGAATTCGGCGGCGCGATGAAGTCTCCGGGGCGTAACGGGCTGTTCCGGCACGATACAGTTTAAAGGTCATGAGATGAAAGTACGGCCATTTGCCTTAAGCGAGCCGTGGCCCGGATCTGTCAGTCGAGCCTGCAATTAGAATGGTGAAGCACGAAGGGTGAGTTTTGGCTTCGATGAACATCACCCCTCGTTCCCCCCTTGATCTGTTATGCCGGCCCGATGAGGCCTTGACAGCCGAGGGCAATCAGCTTCGCCATCCTGTACCGCCGGCCCGGCCATCGCTCATCATCAAACCGGCATAACCGGAACAATCTAGCCGGCGCCGAAAAGTTTGTCTGTACGTTTTCGCACCCAATCCGGTTGAACAGACTTGAGCGGAGGCAACGTCTGATCAGATCGCTTTATTCGCTCTTCCCTCATGGTCAGGAGAAGCGGCGCAGCTCTACGTTAGGCGAGCCTTTAATCTCAACCGAGGGGGAGGACGTCTGTCGGTGGTCCGACGGGCAGTCTACATACATATAAACAAGCGTCGCGTCGGAATGGAGATGTCTCTCGGGCCTCTTTTGAGAGCTAGTGTACGCAAGCGCACAGACTCCCCCTCCCGCACATGCTACAGTTTGTTGATACCCGAAAATATCAAACGGCAGCCTTCGCTGAGAGGAATGAATGTCCGGTCCCCCAAATTTGCGGGCATCAGGCATGCGTACCTTATGCCAGGTGTTCAGACGGCATGCCAGTGATATGCCCGGATCAACGTCGCCGGCCTGAGACCTTGAGCCACTAATCATCCAAAGGAGAAGAGACATGAAAAACAGATCCGTGAGAAGCATAACCGTCGTCATCTTGCTGCTGGTATTGTTTGGGGAGGCGGCGGCAAAAGATATTTCTACGCAGCAACAGAACCCCACACGGCCATCCACACTCTCCAAACCGGGCGCGACCGAGGACGGTTCGTCCGCCCAGCTCGCCTACATCACCAAAGAAGTGCGGCACGAGCTGGTCACGCTTCCCTACTACAACCTTTTCGACTGGCTCCAGTATCAGGTACAGCCTGATGGCACGGTCGTGCTGATGGGCCAGGTGGTGCGCCCCGCCACGAAGTCGGAGGCCGAGGCAAGCGTCAAAGGCGTTCGGGGAGTGACCCGCGTGGTTAACCAGATCG
The DNA here is from genome assembly GCA_964383905.1 of uncultured Blastocatellaceae bacterium. Taxonomy (GTDB): domain Bacteria; phylum Acidobacteriota; class Blastocatellia; order Pyrinomonadales; family Pyrinomonadaceae; genus CAYLJO01. The sequence goes on along the minus strand of CAYLJO010000092.1, from coordinate 20,054 downwards.
AGGTGTTACCGCTCTCCCCGATGGATGACCGGCTGCGGGTCGCACTCTACCGGGCGGTCTACGGCTGGGAATCGCCGCTCTTTCACTACGGGACGCAGGCGGTTCCACCCATCCACATCATCGTCAGCAACGGTAGAGCAACCCTCAAGGGTGTAGTGGCGAATAAGGCCGACAGCGACACCGCTTATATCAGGGCGCGAAGCGTGCCTGGTCTATTTGACGTGAAGAACGAGTTGCAGGTTGAGGGTTCCAGGCCGCGGTAAGGTTTCTCAAGAGCCGCATGCGGTCAGACCTCTCGAGGTTTTAATCCCCCGACGAGCGGCGAGTCATAGTCCGCTGTGGCCACACTTCCCCCTCTGGCTGTCATGTCTGCTACATTGGACAACATGGAAGGAGTCATGTGATGAGCACCTCGCTAATAAGTCAGCAAAAACTCTTCGGCCTGTTCGAGCTGGACGCGACGGGCACAGTTCTCTATTCCAGAATAGAGCCTGACGGGAGTTCAAGCCATACGGGACCCAGTGTCGCTGGGACCAATTTCTTCAGGGAGGTCGTCCCGTTCGGGAACGTAGAAGATTTGCGCCACCGCCTTGACAGATTCACCCGCGGCCCCAGCCCCGCCGACAGCTTTAACTTCGTCTGCCAGTACGATAACGGCCCGCAGCCGGTGAGGGTACTTTTAGTACGTATCCGCGAGCGGTCAAGGGGGGAGAAGACGAAATCCGTGCTCGTCCACATTAGAAAAACCTGACCCCGAGAGCGTACAAGCGACCCGGTTAGCCCCCATGAGATGACGAAGGGAGGAGGTCTTAGTGTACGGAATCGAATGGCAGTTGGAGCAGTTGGGTTTGACTCGGACGGGTGTTGAGTTGCATAGGGAGAATCATGTGATGGCGGCCCCGCCTGGCGAGAACGGCTTCATCAAACGCGTGGATGATTTTCTCTACCACCGGCGCCCCGAGGTCAAAGGTCTGCTGCAACGGGGGGATCGCGGAAGATGAAAATGCCCGGCGCGCCTTACAAGTTGCCGCCCGACAAGGAAGAGAAGCTGCGCCGTGCGAAGCGACTCGAGTGGGTCACGATTCTTTTCATGATCACGATCATCGCGGCCATCAGCCTGACGATGGGCGCTTCGCAAACCATGAAGGCGATGTGGACTGAGGACGTGCTGAGCCTCGTCCCACCGATTGCCTTCCTCGTCGGGACGCGCTACATGAGTAAGCCCCCCGACGATCAGTTCCCGTACGGCTACAGGCGCGCCGTGATGATCTCTTTTCTGTGTGCGGCGGTGGCGCTCTTAGGCTACGGCACCTACATCCTCATCGATTCGCTGGTCAAGCTGGTCGAGGCGAAGCCTCCCACCGTCCAGACCCTCGAATTCCTCAGCCGTCGAATTTGGCTCGGCTGGCTGATGATCGCAGCGCTCGTTTACAGCGTCATCCCGCCCTTCGTGCTCGGCCGCTTGAAGCTGCCGCTGGCGGGCGAGATTCATGAGAAGGCGCTGCAAACCGACGCCATGATCAACAAAGGGGATTGGCTCTTGGGGCTGGCCGGGGTGATTGGCATACTCGGCATCGCCTACGGCTACTGGTGGGCCGATTCAGTGGCCGCCGGCGTCATCTCTTTGGAGATCATCGGTGACGGGGTCGCCGACCTGCGAAACAGCGTCGCACAGTTGATGAACAAGCGGCCTTCGGACGTAGAGAGCAAACAGAAAGACCCCGTGCCCGACAAGATACAGCAGGAGCTTGAACGGCTCGACTGGGTCGAGAAAGCACGCGTGCGGCTGCGTGAGGATGGAGACGTGATCACGGGCGAAGCCTTCATCGTACCACGCGATGAGAGCAATTTGCTGGTCAGGCTGGAGCAGGCGACTGATCTCGCCAACTCTCTTGATTGGCGACTGCATGACATTAACATCATGCCGGTCCGCTCGATATATTAGACGCGCCTTGTGGCTTATAGCTGATGGCCATCGTGTATTACCGTTTTCTCTCTGCCCCTCTCTGGTAACTCTTTTGGTCCCACTCATTCGAGAACCGCTATAGAGTCAGAGCGGCATGACGCACCTGATCCCCGTGGCGCCGCCGGCGAAGACGAGGCTATTAATGAATCATGAGCGCCCTTTAAGGTCTTTCAATATTTCCCGGCTCGCGTTTGCGCCCGGTCCGCCCGTAAGACCGCCGCCCGGATGAGTCCCCGCGCCGCACAGGTAGAGACCTTTGATCGGGCTCCGATACTGCGCCCACCCGATGAGTGGCCGAAAGGTGAAAAACTGGTCAAGCGATGGCTCGCCGTGTAGGATGTGGCCGCCGCTGAGTCCGTACTTCTCCTCGAGGTCGAGCGGCGTGATGACCTGCCGGTCGAGGATCAGATCAATCAGGTTCGGCGCGTATCCGGAAAGAGTCTTGACGACCGTGTCCCCGAACTCCTCACGGCGAGACGCCCACTCACCCTCTTTCAGCCGGAACGGGGCGAACTGGACGTAAACTGACATCACGTGTGAATCCTCCGGCGCGAGCGAAGGGTCGGTGATCGACGGGATTGTGACGTCCATGTAAGGCTCCGGTGAATAGTCGCCATATTTTGCCGCGTCGAAAGCGCGCTCAAGGTAGTCGATGTCCGGTCCAATATGGATGCGGCCAGACAGTTCTGCCATACCATTCCGGCCCGATCCTTCAAGAGCCGGGAAGGCTGGCATTCCAGCCAGAGCCAGATTGACCTTCGCGGCAGTACCGAAAGATCGGTAGTTGCGGATCTTTGTGAGGAAATCGGGGTCGAGATCGGTCGGATCCACCAGCCTCAGAAAGGTATGCCGTGGATCGGCGTTCGAGACGATTGCTCGGGCCGGGATCTCCTCCCCACTCGCGAGCACCACTCCGGTCGCCTTGCCCTCCTTGACACTGACCCCCGCAACCTCAACCCCGGTTCTTATTTCCACCCCCGCCGCCGAAGCCGCCGAAGCGAGGGCCTGCGCCAGCCCGCCCATACCGCCTTTGACAAACGAAGCGGCCCCCGTCGTCTGCCCGTCAAAGGCCGCTTGCAGCAGAAGGGCGGTACTGGTGCCGGCCGACCATGGCCCGGCAAACGCTCCAAAGACCCCACGCGCGGCGATAGTCGCCTGCAGCAAGTCCGTCTCAAACCACTCTGCTACGAGGTCCGCAACCGCCATCGGCCCCCACCGCAGCAGCCGGTAGGCATCCTTTTTGCCCAGTCCGCGAAACCCCTTCCCAACCCTGCCGAGGTTCCAGATATCGCCAAGCGTCGGCTTGTCAACCGACGGTGGCGTCATCGACAGCAACGGGGAGAGGACGCGGCCGATCCGAGCGAAGCTTGCGTGGAACTCCGGGTAGATCTTTGCGTCGTGCGGCGAAAGCCGGGCCACGCTCGCGGCCGTCCGAGCGGGATCGTCATAAATGCAGAGGGCGCGGCCATCCATGTCTGGGGCGAACACACGGACCTCCGGCTTGAGGATCGTCAAGCCGTGGCGCTCCAACTGCAAATCACGCGTAATGTGTGGGAGAAATGGTCCGGCCGCGTGGGCGAGCGTCGGGCAGCGAAAGCCAGGGTGCAGTTCCTCGGTGACGGCCGCCCCGCCGACACGCCCGCGGCGCTCAAGCACCAGCGGCGCAAACCCGGCCCTCGCCAGATAACAGGCGGTGACAAGTCCATTATGCCCGGCGCCGATGATGACAATGTCACGCACCCTCGCCACTAGACCTTTCCGCGCTTCCAGTCGCTTAAGAGCTTCATCGCCGCGTTCCGCCCGGGCGCGCCCATGATCCCGCCGCCCGGGTGCGTCGCCGAACCGCATATATAAAGGTTTCGGATCGGGGTTCGGTACTGCGCCCAGCCGGGCGCCGGCCGGAGGAAAAAGAGCTGTTCGAGCGTCAGCTCTCCTTGAAAGATGTTTCCCTCCGAGAGGCCGAACTCCCGCTCCAGATCGAGGGGTGTCAGGACTTGTCGATGAAGAATCAGCTCATTGATGTTGGGGGCATGCTCGGCGATCGTGTTGACGACCGTGTCGCCGAACTCCTCACGCTTCTCGTCCCAGTCCCCTTCCCTCAATTTGTACGGAGCGTACTGCACGAAGCATGACATGACGTGCTTGCCGGGCGGCGCGACCGAAGGATCCGTCAAGCTCGGGATGACGATGTCGATGTACGGGCGCCTTGAGAACCGGCCGTACTTCGCATCGTCGTAAGCGCGCTCCATATACTCCACGCTGGGTGAGATCGAGATCGCGCCGCGCAAGTGCGGGCCGGGACCGGGAAGTGCCGTGAAGTCAGGCAACCCGTCCAGGGCCAGATTGACCTTGCCCGAAGAGCCGCGGAACTTGTAGCGTTTAATATCGTCCACAAAATCGCCTGGCAGGTGTTCGGCCCCGATCATCTTCATGAACGTTAGCCGCGGGTCGACGCTCGAAGAGACCACGTCCGCGAAGATCTCATCGCCGTTCGCGAGAACCACCCCCCTCGCCTGCCCGTTCTTAACGATGATCTTTACGATCGGGCATTCTGTCCGGATCTCGACCCCCGCCTCGCGCGACGCCGCGGCGATCGCATTGGAGATGCCGCCGGTCCCCCCGCGGGCGAGCCCCCATGAACGGAAGGCGCCATCGATTTCGCCCATGTAATGGTGGAGCAGGACGTACGCCGTCCCGGGCGAGCGGACGCCGAGGAACGTCCCGATGATTCCCGAGGCGGACATCGTGGCCTTGAGCACGTCGGTCTCGAACCACTGGTCCAGGAAGTCGACCGCGCTCATTGTCATGAGCTGGACCTGATTGTACTTATCCTCCGCCGGTAGCCGCTGGAAGCGCCGGCCGAGGAAGAGCAGATCCTTCAGGTCCTTGAGTTTCAGCGAGGTGGGATCGGGCGGCGTCATCCCGAGAATGGGCTTAACGAAGCGGCCCATCTCCACCATCGCCTTGCCGTACTCGTCGTACGCTTCGGCGTCGAGTTTAGAGTGGCGGGCGATCTCGCGACGGGTCTTCGCGTGGTCGTTGACGCGCCAGAGGTAGTCACCATTCGGCATCGGCGTGAACGTGCCATCCAGCGGAAGGATCTCCAGGCCGTGGCGTGGTAGGTCGAGTTCGCGAATGATCTCAGGGCGGAGCAGCGATACGACGTAGGAACAGACGGAAAACTTAAAGCCGGGGAAGACCTCCTCCGTGACGGCGGCCCCGCCTAGAACATGCCGGCGCTCAAGGACCAGGACCTTTCTGCCGGCCCGTGCGAGGTATGCGGCGTTGACGAGCCCGTTGTGTCCGCCCCCGACAACAACGACATCATATTTTCGGTTCATGCTTTAAACGGTTCGATAGCAGGCTAGATCAAAGGCAGTTTGATTCTATGATTGCATATCCAGCTCTAAAAGTCGCTTGCCATGAATCACCGCTGCGATCGTAATTGTCTCGCCCTGAATACGGTAAATAATTCGATGGCTGTAAGCAAACTGTTCTCGGATGTTCTCATCGTCAAACTCTGGCACGATTGGCCCGGCCAAAGGAAAGTGGGTGAGATTGCGGGTGGTATCGAGTATCTTCTTTACGACCGCTGCAGCATAAGCGGTGGAATCACGAGAAATGTAAAGTGCGATCCCTTCGACATCTTCAATGGCTCTCGGGGACCACACTACTTCGTAAGCCATTTACTCAATTGCCCTTCAGCTTCTTCTTGTCTGACCGTTCCTTGAGCATCAGCTGCTTCTAATCCATGACGAACCTTTTCAAGCACATAAAGATGGTACTGAATATCTTCCAGTGAGCAGTCATCAGGTAAATTGTTTAACAAGGATTCAACCTCTTCTTTTGCGGTACTCATAACTCTCTCCTTTGCCTCTGTCAGTTCTTGCAACTTGCTGAGGACTAGTTAGCATACTTATAATCGCTCGCTCTGACAACTACACATTGAGGTGTCTCATGCCGGTCGGAACTGCGCTTCACGAGAGAACCTTTGCGCTCTGCGAGAGCCTGAGCTATCGCGAGTGGTCCGGCTACTACGCCGTCAGCTCCTACGAGCCGCACCACGAGCACGAGTACAACGCGATCCGAAATGCCGCGGCCCTGATCGATATCTCTCCCCTCTACAAGTACCGGGTCACCGGCCGGGACGCGACCCGTCTGGTCGACCGGATCGTCACCCGCAACATGCGAAAGGTCTCGGTGGGACAGGTCATCTACACCCCCTGGTGCGACGAGCGGGGCAAGGTCATCGACGACGGGACAGTCTCCCGTCTCGCCGAGAACACCTACCGCTGGACCGCGGCCGACCCGAGCCTTCGCTGGTTTCACCGGAACGCGGTCGGGATGGACGTCGAGATTGAAGACATCTCCGAAGCTGTTGCGGCGCTCGCGCTCCAGGGCCCGACGTCGGGGCGCTTGCTGAGACACCTCGCCGATGCGGACATCGAGAACCTCAAGTACTTCCGCGTCACCACAGGTACAATCGCCGGCGTGCGCGTGGAAATCTCCCGGACGGGGTACACCGGCGATCTCGGGTACGAGATCTGGATGCGGGCGAACGAGGCGGTCAAGGTATGGGACGCGCTGATGAAGGACGGACGCGCGTTCGACATTCACCCGGCCGGCATGCTCGCGCTCGACGTCGCCCGGATCGAAGCGGGGCTCCTTCTGATCGACGTGGACTTCAACAGCAGCAAGAAGTCGCTCATCGAATCCCAGAAATACTCCCCGTTTGAGATGGGCCTGGCGCGCCTCGTCAACCTCAACAAGGGGCGGTTCGTCGGGCAACGAGCCCTCGTCGAAGAAGAGAAACGCGGGCAACTGCGCGAGATCGTCGGACTCGACATTAGCTGGACAGAGGTGGAGCAGGTATACAATGAAGTGGGTCTGCCCCCCACGGTCTCCCCGGCGGCGTCGCGGTTGCCGGTGCCTGTCTACAAGGATGGGGCCCAGGCGGGAAAGGCGACTTCGACATCGTGGTCACCCACCTTAAAGAAATTGATCGCGCTCGCGACTGTCAAACGGGAGCACGCCAGACCGGGCACTCGCCTCGAAATAGAGCTCACGGTTGAAGCCGTCCGTCATCGCGTCGGGGCGACGGTCGTCAAGACCCCTTTCTTTAATCCAAAGAGGAAGACCGCGACGCCGGTCACGTAAGGAGTCCGAAGCATGGAAGCCTCCGTCAGAGAGATCGTCGAGAGCTACAACCAGAAGGCGCCACTGGCCGAGGCGTGGACGATCCCGGCACCGTGGTACGTTGACCCCCGAATCATGGACTTAGAGCGACGGACGGTCTTCGCCCGGTCGTGGCAGTTCGCGGGTCGTGCCGATCAGGTCCGCGAGCCGGGCCGGTACGTCACCTGGGAAGTGGCCGGAGAGCCGATTGTGATCGTCAGGGGTAATGATCAGGTCCTGCGCGGATTCTTCAATGTGTGCCGCCACCACGCCGCCGCCGTCATGACCGGGGCCGAAGGGAGCACGCACAACCTGCGCTGCCCGTACCATGGGTGGACCTATACGCTCGAAGGGCAACTCAAAGGGACGCCGGATTTCGCCGGCGTCTGCAATTTCGACCGTGCCGCAAACGGTCTCCTCCCTGTCGAGACGGCCGTCTGGGAGAATTGGGTGTTTGTGAAGCTCGAGCACGGTGGCCCTTCGCTGGATGGCTTTCTCGGCGGCGACCTCGTCAGTCGGGTGCGGCCCTTGGGACTTGGGAATCTCCACTGGATGGAGCGGCGCTATTACTCTTTCGACTGCAACTGGAAGGTCTTCGTCGATAACTATCTCGACGGCGGCTATCACATACCACATCTTCATAAGGGGCTCGACAGCGTTCTCGACTACAGCAGCTACACCGTCGAGAACGGCGAGCGTTTCTGCCTCCAATCCAGCCCCATCGTGACCAAGGGCGCCGAGGCGCAAACCGGCGCCGTTCGAAAGGGTGACCGCGCTCTCTACTACTGGATCTATCCTAACTTCATGATCAATTGGTACCGGGGGGTGATGGATACGAACATCGTCATCCCGCGCGGGGTCGACCGGACCGAGGTCATTTTCGACTTCTACTTCGCCGATCTTTCAGAGAGGTCTCGGGAGCACAATCTCACGAGCATCACCGTCGGGCAGCGGATCCAGGATGAAGACGTGTCGATCTGCAAGTCAGTCCAGCGCGGCCTCTCATCGCGCGCGTATATGGCCGGGCGGTTGTCGGTCAGGCGCGAAGCCGGAGAGCACCTCTTCCACAAGCTTCTCTACGCCAATTTGAAGACGGGCCTCGAGCATTGAGGAGGGTTTCTTCATTCTCTAGTTTTCCTCCCAAGCCCTCCGCGGTGAATGATCATTCACCACAGGCCGACGCATAATTCCTCCAGCAGCGGTATTATTTGAGACGCTCCCACACCACCTGCCGGTTATCGGATGGTCTGAGGATCAATCTGTCGCCCGCGAATTCGAAGAAACGTTTGAGCTTCTTACCAACACTGGTCGCAAACAGATGGCCTTCCACGTGATGGATGATGACGCCCTCCTTCTCGTGAACTTCGTATGTGCCAAAGAAGGCGGTGAACCCTTCGACGGCCGCCTTTATCTCTTCCGGGGTCATCTCCTGCCAGTTGCGCGAAGACAAAGCCGGGCGGTCACTTCGCATAATTTGTACGGCCATGTGCCCACTCGCGTCGTACACGAGCATGCCGACAGGGTGTTGGCCGTACGGATACGTCGTCGCGCCGTCAGGTTGGCGCTCTTCCACCGATAGAAGCTTCCAACTGCCAATGAATTCATTCATGCGCGCAACCAACCTTTCGATTTAGAACTTCAAAGCTTTTCCTCCGCGTCCTCTCGAGTCCTCCGCGGTTCATAAAGATCACCTAATCACCCAACAGGTATTGAACCACTCTTCTCTCTTCCGTCGAATGGCACGTGATATAGTTCTTAAAATCTGACGCCCGGCTGATCACATTCACTTCGTGAACCCCGCCGTCATGTAGTGTGTCGAACCTGACGCGCCAGGTGTTTTCCCCCCTCTGCTCATGCTCACGGTAACGCAGGTCGTCAATGCCGCTGATACCAGAATTTTTGCGGACGAAGAACTCGGCGGCTTGTACAGGGTACGGGTAACAGGCGCGCCCCCGGTATCCGTCTAAGACCAGCCGCCGCCGGTTATACTCGCCAACTATCCTCTTACCTCCTTCTTCCGTCACGTGCGCATAAAACAGTCCGTGCGGAAAGCAGACAAGGTTGGCAGCAAACCTATCCCCGCCGACGTGGGACGACTGCCACACAGAGTCACCGGTGAATCCCCTGAGGGCCTTATAGACCGGATAGCCGAACTTGGCGCAACATTTGTCGCGTCTGCCGTGCGTGCACACCAGGATTACCGGTTTATTCGTGAGACTTCCTCCGGCGAGTGAATCGCCAGCCACGGCTGATGGAATATCGATGTCTAATAGCCTTTCGTAACTACCTAGCTCGAATTTCACAACGGAAGGATCCGTTTCACGACAGCGCACCACAAATAGGTTGAGGTGGCCTCTGTTAATTCGATCTTGCTTGATGAATAGCAGTCTGGATCGCGGAATGAGTCTCACAGCCCTTTTCAAATAGGCCTTGACTGTCGGTGAGAGGGCGCTGTCTTGAAAAGCTTTTGGCCACCATGATTGCCGGTACTCGAGGAGCAGCCACACATCGCCAATAGACGCTGTTCCGTAGGTTATTTCGGCGACCTGTGAAGATAATTCGGAACAGAAAAAAAAATGTCGGTCAGCCATAAACGAGCTAATCCCTGACGACGGCAAGCAATCCGTGAAGGATCAATTCACCAAGAAAAGTCTGGACAGTTTTCTCTTCAAGCGTACCTCCGGCCGCTTCGCACAGCTCGGCGACCGAGCACACGCGTCGCTCTGCTAACGGACGCAGAACGACCAGCGCCTTATCCGCGAATCGCCATCGCTTCTTATGACATGAAAACTCGATGACGCCCTCCCGAACCTGCAAATCCAGCGGGCGAGGCGCTGTCAAGCGGACCAGTGTGCCCCTTGAACGGGGAAGAATTTCCGGCGTCGGACTCCACGGCAAACTTAGGCGAGCGCGGGGCTCGACCGTCGCATCCGAGTCACTGAAATAGCGGTCAAGGAGGCCCCCGTCCCACCCTGCCAACAACTCTTGGCGCAAGCGTTCGGCCCACGCCGCGCGCTTGTCATTGGAAGAGAAGCGTGGCAAGTCCCGGCGGAAGACCTCGCTGGAGCGCATCCGGTCTGTCAGCCACCGCAGGAGATCGATTCCGGTACGATTGTGGACACCGACTGTCAGGTGAAGCGTCGGCTCGGCCAGCGGCGTTGCGACATGCCACCACCCCCGCGGAATGTATAAGAGTTCTCCGTCTTGAAGCGTCGCCTCCCAAAGGGGCCCTTCAGTAGGCCTGTTATTTGCCTCGCTGTCTTGTGCCAGAGGGTACGGCCTCATCATGCCATACACACCCCACCGCTTTCGACCAGCGACCTGAATGATGAACACGTCATGATCATCCCAGTGCAGGTCAAAGCCGCGCGACGTGCGCCATCCCGCGTAGGCATTGATCTGTATGCGCTCGTGAAAAAAGAGCTCTAAGCCTTCGGCCAACTCTTCAAGCGGCTGATACAACTCGTCAACAGCGTCGAGCACAAGCGTCGCACCCTGACGGAGCTGCTCGGTTAATTCGACGGGTAAGAGGCGCGGGATACTTACCTTTCGCCGCCCGCCCACGGCATGCCGGAGGTAAGAGGAGGTCGGGAGGCTCTGCCCATTCTGTATCAAGCGGAGGCGCGGGAAGTCAAGGCGGTGCCGCCTCAGGATTTCGTTCAACTGGCTCCAGGGCAGCAGGTTTGCGAATTTCCCTGGGTCGCCTGGTATGTGACGGTATGTTTTCCCCCAAGTGGAAGAGAGAAAATCCTCCAGGAGGCATGGCCCCAAAAGTTTCTCTAGATTATCGAAGACCATGCCCTCCATAGACCGGCCATCAGCCACCTAAGTATCAAGGCCGTCCGCGTCCCTTGAAGTGTCGGTCCCATCGGTATCCCCGTTATCCGTCCCGTCGGTATCCGATTCATCCGCTCCGTCGGCGTCAGACTCGTCCGTCCCATCCGCGTCGCTCAGCTCGTCAGACGTATCTTGCAAATCTGCGTCGGTGTCCGCTTTATCCGCCTGTCTCGCGCTGTACTGCTTTCCCCCTTCGAGATTTTCCACCGATAGCAGAAGACCTGATGCCGGCGGTTCTTGTCTCTCGACCTCCGGCTGATCGATTTGTTTAGACATTCCTTCTCCTCCACTTTGAAAGTAGTAGTAAGACCTTAAGCGTTTGGTGAGGATGCCAGAAATAACACGCGGATGCAATGGCTCAATGCCGGGATTAATAAGGTCAACAAACGGCTTTTCAAAGAAAGCGGATAGACTTAAAGGCTGCTCAGAAATAAGTTGCCGGTAAGCCCCGGAGGGGCAAAAGAATCTTCAGCTATCCCTGAGGGAACTACTCTCTCACGCCTCTGACTTTCGGATTACTGCACCCCCTCGCCGAAAATGAATAGACATTGGCCTCGCTACCCATGATTTTCTCTTATTCTTGTAAATCATGTATGATAACGCCGCTGGAATTACCTTGAGTGTTGAAGAACACCCTGACCGCAAGCGCGCTATTCGCCGCTTTCACCCTTCAGATATTTACTAAGAGGAGGAACCCCCAAATGAGTTTGAGAAAGATAGTCCCCCTGATACTTCTGCTGTGCTTGGCCGCTCCCTTGCTGGCCCAAGACAATAAGCGTGGCACCGCCGAAGCGACAGTTAATTCCAAGAAGGTTTCGATCAACTACGGCCGGCCGAGCCTCAAAGGACGCGACATGCTGGCAAAGGCCGAGGTCGGCACGGTATGGCGCGTCGGCATGAATCAAGCGACGGAGATTGAATCCACCGGCGACCTCCTTGTCGCGGGCAAAGAACTAAAAGCCGGCAAATACTCGCTGTGGGTAAAAAAGACCGGCCCCGACACCTGGATCTTAGCCTTTCACCCGAAGACAGGCATTTGGGGAGCACCGCCTTTAAAAGAAGGCTACATTGCCGAACTCCCATTGAAGCTCGATAAAACGACTGATTCGGCGGAACAACTGGCGATCAACCTCGTCGGCAAAGATGATAATGCGGAAATCATGATCCATTGGGGGACGGCGATGCTCAGCGGGTCTTTCGGCGTCAAGTAACCGCTCATTATCAAGAGTGGCGAGGTGTTTGTAAAAGCAGTGTAGAACAGCCGCAAAACATCTTCATTTACAGTCAGCCCCGGCAGTGGCGGAATGTTTATAGCCTCGCATCAACCTAAGGATTCTAAGCTCCCGAGGAGCGGCATGTTATATCTGAAAGATCATATCCAAAGCCAATGACATGCCGCTCCTGCCAGACCTATTTGTGTGTTCTTTGTTCCCCTGTTTTTCCTCTGTGCTCCTCTCGGGTCCTCTGCGGTTCAATTTGTTATTTGCGGCTCGGTCCCACTCATTTGTGAACCGTTATATCCTAAGCTTAGATCGGAGGGGCAATGTCATCTCAGATCAATCATTCGTCATACGTAAGATTAACACGCGCATCTATCGCACTGGCGACCGGGATTTTTATGCTGGCCGGATACGTTCAATCTTCTTCACAAAATAACAGTTCGGTTTTTCAGATTAAACCGGGCCGCTCAATCGTACGCGCCGAGCGCGGGATGGTCGCGTCGAGCCAGCCTTTGGCTTCCCAGGTTGGCCTCGACGTCTTAAAGCGCGGTGGAAATGCGGTTGACGCGAGCATTGCGATGGCGGCGGTCCTCAACGTGACTGAACCGATGATGACCGGTATCGGCGGTGACGCGTTCATGCTCGTCTACTGGTCACAGACCAAAGAACTGAAGGGGTTGAACGCGAGTGGCCGCGCCCCGCGCGCATTGAGCCTTGATTACTTCGCGAAAAGGGGGATCAAATCCATGCCGGAGGCCGGCATGGAGAGCATTACCGTGCCCGGCGCGTTTCACGGATGGGTAACCTTGCTCGATAAGTACGGCACGATGAAACTGGCCGACCTACTCACACCTGCCATTGAGTATGCCGAGAACGGCTTCCCCGTCATGGAGAAGACCGCTGAAGATTGGGAAATTGGTGTCTCAAAATTGAAGCAGACTCCCGCCGCCGCTGCCAACTATCTCATTAATGGACAAGCTCCGCGCGCCGGCGAAATCTTTCGCCAGAAAAATCTTGCCAACACATTTCGTATCCTCGCCCGCGGCGGGCGCGACGCCTTTTATAAAGGTGAAATTGCCCGCCAGGTTGTCGATTACTGCCAGAAGAACGGCGGCTTCCTGTCAATGCGGGACATGGCCGAGCACAGGTCGGAGTGGGTTGAGCCGATTTCGACCACTTATCGCGGCTATTCCATTTATGAATGCCCGCCAAACGGCCAGGGGTTAACAGCCCTGCTGGCGCTCAACATCTTAGAAGGCTTTGACCTTTCTGCGATGAGAGCGCGGCCGGATCTCTACTATCATACGCTGATTGAAGCGACCAAGCTGGCCTTTGCCGACAGAAACAGGTACATCGCCGACCCTGCCTTCGCCAAAGTTCCGGTCGCACAACTGCTCTCAAAAGAATACGCGGGCGAGCGGCGCTCCCTCATTAATCCTGACAAGGCCGGCGATTTGACGGCACCCGGCGTGATTCTTAATCAGGGAGATACGACATACTTCACCGTCGTTGATAAAGATCGTAATGCCGTCTCTTTTATCAACAGCTTATTTGAGTATTTTGGCTCAGGGGTGGTGGCCGGGGACACCGGAATTGTGCTGCACGACCGAGGCGCCGGGTTCTCGCTTGACCCTCGCCACGCAAATCATATCGAACCGGGCAAACGCCCCTTTCACACGATTATCCCGGCGATGGTCCTTAAAGATGGGAAGCTTTTCATCTCTTTCGGCGTGATGGGCGGTGCGATCCAGCCGCAGGGGCACATCCAGGTACTGACTAATCTGATCGATTTGGGGATGGGTTTACAGCAAGCCCTGGAAGCGCCGCGATTCAGGTACACCGGAGGGAACAAGGTACTTCTTGAGGATGCCATGACCGAGGCTGTGATAGAACGCCTTGTCGCGCGAGGTCATCAACGCGACGCGCCTGCTGCGCCTTATTCGCTGAGATCTGTCATGGGCGGCGCGCAGGCGATCATGATCGACCCGACGAGTGGGAGTTTGCTAGGCGCCTCCGACCCCCGTAAAGACGGGCTGGCCCTCGGGTATTAAACCAAAGCGGCAGGAAGTGTAATCCAATTTGGCAAGATTTGGCCCCTGCCAAACCAACGGTCTTAGTTTCCTTTGTCTGTCCTGCGGCGTCCTCTGCGGTTCAAGTGTTTGGTGGCACCGGCCGGTAAAAGCGCAACTGAATCATCTAACAACAAAGCTGCGTGGATACGCACCGTATTCGCTGGACTTCACTCCGTTTCGTGTGGTGCCTTGATAAGCTGGCTGTCCCGGACGCAATTCAATTGTCACCGTTCCCCCATGCTCGAAATTGATCACACCGGCATGTACGGCTGCCGTGCAGATCGATGAGTCGGCGGTGTAGACATCGGTGCCCCAGATAGCATGCTCGGTGCCTCCGGCATCGCACTTAAACTTATGAGTCTTGCCCACCTCCTGGGTAAGGATGAACGCAGGCGTATTCCATAAGATAGGGGTCCCTTCTTCGGCCTCTTTCACTTCACTCTCATTGGTTCCCATTTTGAAGACGAAACTGCGAGGGTATCCGCCGTAGGAAGCGGTCGTGACCCCGTTTCTTTGACTACTGCCGTACACCGCTCGACCGGCCCGTAGTTCTATGGTCACTGTGCCGCCCTTCTCTTGGGTGATGAGTCCGGCATGGACCGCCGCCGTGCAGATGGATGAATCGGCCGTATAGATGTCGCTGCCCCAGACGGAGTGAATCGTACCGCCTGGAGAGCATGTCAGCGTAAAGGTTTTTCCCACGTCGCCGGTGAGCGCTGCGGCAGTCGCTTCCCAGGTAGTAGGCGCGCCCTCCCCGGCTCTCTCCGCCGGTGACTGATTCGAGTTGGCGCCGTCTGACCCAGTCGGGCTCGCGACCGCGCCGGGGGATTTCACGCCCTCGGCGCTACCCGACGATGGCGACTCACCGCTTGCGTCTTCGTCTATCGCTCTCGCGCTCCGCCAGCGGTAGAAGGCATAACCACCGATACAGAGAATAATGGCCCCGAGCAGCAGCACGGCACAGCCACCGATAATCCACGGCATAGCACTGGACTTTCGCTGCGGCGGCGGCGATAGCTGAGGTTGATATTCTGATGCCATAGGCAAGTCCGCCTTTCAGGACGAGAAATGCTGAGCGCGAGAGGTCGTGAGTATAACAGCGGAGGCGGGGCCTTCGCGAGGAAAACCACATTCCCGGTACAGAGAAGACCGAACACCCGTCGGTAACTCGAAAAAACGTCTTAAGAGCGAAGGATGCAAGGGAAAAACTGAAGACAAAGGCCGGCCCAATCACTGCCCGGGCATCTCACAGGGTCCGTAGAGCCAGGTATGCTTCTCGTCGGCCAACAAATCCGCGGGCAGGCGCGCGGCGTGCTTGACCGAGGTTCCGACCACCGAGTTCCGACCCAAACTGATCCACGCTCGGTAGTAAAACATCGCGTCGCGCCCGAAAACATAAGCCAATGCTTCAAACGGCACGCCCCATTGTCGCAAATACAGGGCTTTCTCAATCTCGGAGGTCTTGGCGCTCAAGTACGGCAAGAGGGTCGAAGGGCGCACGAGGAAGACCGCCCCCGTGGCTTTCAGTTTGATGCGCCGCAAGCAGATGTCCTGTTTGAGAGAACGGTACGAGTCATGGAGCTTAAAGCCCTGGCCGAACTCTCCCGGAAACAACTCAGGATATTGTTGCCACATCTGTTCAACAAACTGCCGAAACCGGCAGGGGTCGTCAACGCAGTGGCGGTACTGGGCTTCACTTTCGGAGGGCAAGCAGATACTCTTGCCCCTCAGATTGGATGGTTCTCGCTCGTCCATAGCCGTGATTTGTCCAACCACAGTATGGAACAGCAGCGGGAATCATCCAATCGCTTGAGATGTCTGAGCGAGGGACAAAATGACTTCGACGCGGGTAATCAACATTGCAGACCTCCGGCGCCTCGCGGAATCGCGGTTGCCGAAGGTAGTCTTTGATTACTTGGAGGGCGGTGCAGAAGACGAAATCACCTTGCGAGAAAATTGCCGCTCATTCCAAGAAGTGAAATTCAGACCGCGGCAGGCAGTGGCAGGAGGCGATTGTGACCTGCGCACCCGTGTGCTGGGAACTGAAATCGCATTTCCTGCGATGCTCGCGCCAGTGGGCTACAGTCGGCTTATGCATCCTGGCGGAGAAGTTGCTGCTGCTCGTGCCGCCGGCCAAGCCGGGACCGGATATATCTTATCCACCATCTCTGGTCACAGACTCGAGGACGTCAAGGCGGCTACCACTGGACCGGCTTGGTACCAACTCTATTTGCTCGGCGGCAGGGAGGCCGCGGAAGCCGCGATTGAGCGAGCCCGCAGCGCGGGATTCACAGCGTTGGTAATCACCATAGATACTGCCGTGGCTGGCATGCGGGAACGTGACCCGCGGAACGGCATGAAGGAGCTTTTGGCGGGCGGCGTTTTTGCGAAGATTCCTTTTTTGCCCCAACTATTAGCTCGTCCGGGATGGCTGTGGTCGTTCCTGCTGGATGGCGGAGTACCCAAACTAGAAAATATTGTTGTGCCCGGAAAGGGGCCCATGCCGCTGATTGACGTCAGCGCTGCGCTGGTGCGAGCGGCTGTAACTTGGGACGATCTGGGTTGGATCCGTAAGAGTTGGCCCGGCCCAATTGTTATTAAGGGTGTCCTTACTGCAGACGATGCACGGCGCGCGGTAGACGCAGGTGCTGCTGCCATTGTTGTTTCCAATCACGGCGGGCGTCAGTTGGATTGCGTATCGGCTACGATTCGAGCACTTCCCGAGGTGACCGCGGCCCTTAACGGACAAGTCGAAGTACTGATGGACGGCGGGGTCCGGCGTGGCAGCGATATTGTGAAGGCAATCTGTATGGGTGCGCGCGCACTTCTGATCGGTCGCGCTTACGCGTACGGGCTCGCCGCTGCTGGCCAAGCCGGAGTTAGCCGGGCGCTGGAGATCTTGCGCGACGACGTGGAACGCACGCTCAGATTATTGGGATGCCGTGCCGTGGCGGAGTTAGACGCGTCGTACGTGAGATACCCGCGCGAGTGGAACACACCCTAAATTGCGCGTGGATTGTGCTGGTCTTTGATATCGGGATGCCCGGGGAGGACGGCTACTGGCTGATCCGGAGGGTGCGCGCGCTGCCGGCGGAGCGCGGTGGAGGGACCCCGGCCGTGGCCTTAACGGCATACGCGCGGACGGAGGATCGGGTGCGCGCGCTGACAGCGGGCTACCAGGTGCACCTGGCGAAGCCGGTCGAGCCGGCGGAGCTGATCGCGGCGGTGGCAAGCCTGGCCGGGCGGACCGTGCAGTAGTCGCAGCGCCGTGAGGTAAGAGTCTGACCAGAGGCCGCTCTTGGCCAGGACCGCTTGGCCGGGAAATACCGGGCAAGCAAGCCGGCGGCGAGGTCTTCCTGTCGAAGCTCACGCGCGGCGGTCGCGAGATTCAAGCCCTATCCCGACCTGCAGCTGCGTCCGCCTGGCGGAACCGGTCGAAGACGCGATTCTCTTATTCCCCAAGTGGGTGTATGATCTGCGGCATTCACCTTGGTTCGATCATGGGCGATGGACGATTTACCTCATCATAAGCGCGGATCGATCCGCTGGAGGTGGGGGCTACTCGCCTCCTTAGCCCTCATCATCCTGGCGCTCTACCCGCAGGCGCACCTCCGTCTGGTGCGGGGCAAGGATTGGTCGGGCTCCTACGCTTATATCGATACGGACGAAGTCGCCTACTCGGCTTACCTCCACGCGCTCATCAACGCCCGCCCGCGGCGCAACGACCCTTACGCGGGCCGCGACGACCTGTCAGGCGCTCCGCTACCCGAATCCTTCTTCTCCATCCAGTTCATCCCGGCTTACCTGGTAGCGGTTCCGGCGCGGGCATTCAAGCTATCGGCCTCAACAGCCTTCATGGCGCTACTGCCGCTTACGGCCGTGGCCTCAGCACTGGCCATTTTCTGGCTGATCGCGGCCGTGACGGGTGACAGCCGTCAGGCCGCAGCCGGAGTCCTGGTCGTGCTCTGCCTGGGCGCATTTGCTTCGGCGCAGGGGGCCGTGCGGGCATTACTCGGATCGCATTACTCCTACCTCTCGCTCCCGTTCTTACGTCGTTACACACCCTCGGTCGCCTTCCCCGTCTACTTCGCGTTTTGCGCCCTCGTGTGGCGGGCGTTTACCACTGGAGACAAACGCAAGGCCATGATCAAAGCGGCGCTGGCCGGCCTCAGTCTTGCCCTCCTGATCTATTCCTACTTTTATCTATGGACGGCGGCGGCCGCCTGGCTCCTCTGCCTCGCCCTCCTGTGGTTCGCCGCGCGGGCGGGCAGTTGGCGGCGCGACCTCCTCTCTGTGGGCGTGATCGGTGGGTGCGCGGCGGCGGCTCTCCTGCCCTACATCATCTTACTATCGCACCGCGCCGCGAAGATGGACGAGGCGCAAGCGCTGACGCTGTCGCGCGCGCCGGACCTGCTCCGGCCGCCTGAAATAATCGGTATCTTACTACTTGACGTGCTCGCTTTGGTGTCACGTCGTGGGGTCGTCGGTTGGCAAGACCGCCGCCTACTTTTCGCCGCCTCATTCGCGCTCACGCCGGTCGTTGTCTTCAACCAGCAGATCCTCACCGGGCGATCGCTGCAGCCCGTCCATTACGAGCAATTTATCGCCAATTACGTCGTGCTGATCGGGGCCGTGTTGACGACGGCACTCCTGTGGCAGAGACGGGCCGTGGGCGCGGCCAGCCAGGTCAGAAACGGCATCCTCATACTGACGGCGTGTGCGGCATGGGGCTGGGGGTTGGTCGAGACCAAGTTCGCGACCGGTCAGCATCTTGCATACAACCTGATGCGGGACGAGGCGATGCAGGCCGCCCGGCGTCTCGTCGAGCTGGATAAAGCCTCTAAACAAGGTGCTCATCCGGTGGTCTTCTCTACCGAGTTGAGGGTCGCCGACGGCCTACCGACGGTTGCACCGCAGGCGGTGCTGTGGGCGCGCCACATGCACGTCTTCTCCGGGACTACGCCGGCCGAGGGTAGGGAGCGGTTTTATCAACAGCTCTATTATTCGGATTTTGATGAAGAGGACTTCCTGGAGGAGGTCAGCGGCGGGGAAATCAGCTACCGGCTGGCTTTGTTCGGGTGGGGGCGAGCCAACCCGGCGCTCGCCGTCAATCATCAGCCGATCACGCCGGAAGAGGTTCGTGCCGAAGCGGAGCGGTATGCAAAGTACACCGGCTCGTTCAACGGTGAGCGGGCGAAGCATCCGAGGCTCTCTTACGTGATCACGCGGGCGGGAGATGAGCCTGAGTTTACGAACCTGGACCGCTGGTACGAGCGCGACCGTGGCGAGCGTCTGGGAGACTACACGCTCTACCGGGTGAGGTTGAAAGCAAAGGATCAATAGTTTATGCGCGTCGCGACCGGGGGTGTGGCACCTTGAGGTTTACACAAACAGGCAAGGAGCTGTCCCTTTGACAGAAGGGCTCAACGTTCATAGAGGTGACACTATACTGGCGCCCATCAATGTCAGATCGCACATCAATTAGCTGGTTGAAACCAGCACAGTCAGAAGACCAGCCGGAGGTGATCTGCTGCGCCGCAATCGCGCCGGCAGAGATGGGCCCTCTTTATTGAAGTATTAAACCCTTACAATCAGTACCTCAAGCATACATCCGGAGCTCCGACAAAACAGGTGTCATCCCGTCATAATTTCGGGTACAGTAAATGACCGGCGTTGCGCATCCCGCTGCGCAACTCAGAAAGGACGCTCCCGTGTCGCTGCTCGATAAGATCCTGGGTAAGCCCCTCGCCTCCTCCGAAGCAGAAGGGCAAAAGATCGGCGTCT
>CAYLJO010000091.1:0-23366 GCA_964383905.1 uncultured Blastocatellaceae bacterium | reverse complement strand
ACGTAAAATTGTTTTGGGAGTATCAGGGCAAACGCATCTAAATTTGTAAGTAGTTAAGTGACTTGCAATTCAAAGTTTCAAATGATGTTTGTTGATTGGTTTAATTCCTACGTCATCAGTAAGATAAATTTTTACGTGCGTTCGCCCTGGGGAGTATCTTCTGCGGTATGGACGATTTACTTACGACGGCGCAAGCGGCGGATAAACTCGGTTTGACTATGCGCGCCGTGCAAAAGATGATAGAGGTAGGCAGGCTGGAAGCTACGCTTGTTGGTCGTGACTACCTAATCAGAGCGGCAGCATTAGACAATATAAAGAGAAAGAGCCCCGCTGGCAGACCGGCGAAGGCAAGCAGCAAGAAAGCCGGTAGCAAAAGGGTGAAGCAGTGAGAGCCGAGGCAAAGCAGTAAAAGTTCTTTGAATCCGACACACCCAAGACGCAAGAAAAGCGTGAAAGTGTTCTCGAAAGTGTCCCCAAAGAAAAACGGCTACCATAAAGATAGCCGTAATTCATTGATGGGAAAAGTCGGGCAGAGAGGATTTGAACCTCCGACCCCCGCATCCCAAATGCGGTGCGCTTCCAGGCTGCGCCACTGCCCGATATCTAACCGCTCAAATTTTCAAGAGACCGTTATGAATCGCCGCGTGACAATTCTTACATAAAAGGATGCACTTTTTCAATTCGACGAGCGTACGTTCCCAGGACCATCCTCTCATCGACCGGAAATTTGGGGCTTTCGCCTCCGGATTCTTATGGTGGATGTCCAAAGAACAAGGATAAAGGTCAAAGCCGCAGGCCAGACATCGGCCGCCTAGCTCTTTGACCGCTCGCAGTTGCCTGTCTCGACCCTGTTTGATGTTATAAGCATTCTGACATGGCCCACATATCTTCCTCTTATGACCATAGAACTTCGCCGGATCTGTCTGGCCGCACTGCCCACACTTATAAGATGTCTTAGGCGCTACGTAGCCAGCGCCAAAAGGCCTCTGCTTAAGCTTCGGACCATGTTTGCGAATCCAGTAGCGGACATTTGTCGGAGAAGTGCCCAGAGTCTTTGCTATTGCCCTTAAGCTGAGACCCCGTTGAATAAAGGGCTTGAGCACGGCCTTTTCCATACTGCTATTATAGCACAGCAGAGATATTCTCCATTTGGCACTACCAGGCTGAGCTACCCAGCGCAATTGTATTGATGTTACCACTCTAACGTAGCCTCAAGAATTCTGGCGGGCTAATATTGACCGGGGCGAATGTTGGTTTGAAATATGGTGAGAAGAAAAGATCGGGCGGCTCCAAGCGCGCGTGCGCGATGGCTGATAGTCTGTTTGATTTCAGGAGGTAACTCGCCGAAGCTGTGGGCGTAGCCGTCGGGGATGAAAATCGGGTCATAACCAAACCCGCCCGTGCCTCGCGGGGCATCCGCAATATGGCCTTTGCATTCTCCGGTGAAGGTTTTGAGGAGAGTAGCTTCCGGGCCGGCCACGGCGATGACGCAGGTGAAGCGCGCCAGCCGCCGCGGGTCGCCCGTCCGCGCGAGCTCGTCGAGCAGCCGCCTGATACGCTCGGCATCCGTGAGCCCTTCTCCGCCGTAACGCGCGGAAAAGAGACCCGGAGCGCCCCCCAGCGCTTCGACTTCGAGGCCCGAATCGTCAGCCAGTGTCCGGCAGCGCGTTTGCGCCGCGTAAGAGGTCGCTTTGAGAATAGCGTTTTCGGCAAAGGTCTCGCCGGTCTCGGCCACCTCGACCGTTGCCGGAAATTCCTTCAGGCTACGCAAACGCACCGCGAGCGATGCCAGAGCCGACCAGAACTCCTCCAGCTTACCCGGGTTGTGCGTGGCGATCAATAATTCAGGTCTGGGCGACTCACTCATAGCCTCAGCGCACCGAAAAGCCTGAGCGTACGGCCCTAATTATGCAAAAAAGTGCGCATTTCTTTTGCCAGCGGAGCAAATTCATGCGTACAATCATGGGCGTAGGCTCAGATGTCAAGTACGAGTTAAGATACGGGTACGTTCCGACGTGGATACTAAAATAACATCTGCACATCCGATGGCCGGTAACGAATTGCCGGACTCGCCGCACGCCACCAGGGTATCGGCGCCGGCGAGCAACCTCTTGGGGGTCCCTGTACCCGTCAACGAGCTCGGCATGTGGCTGCGTGCGCTACGCAGCTTCTTTCAGGTGCGTAATCATCCTTTCTCCGACGCCGAACGCGGTCAGATCTTAACGCGAGATTGGTCAAATGAGGTTCAGGTCATCCGCAGGACCTTGTTGCGCTGCTCACACCTCGCTCAGCGCATCATCAATTCAGACCAAGGCGTCGACGCCCTGATCGTTGAAACAAAGAGGGCGCCCGCCGCGAACGGCTTCGCCGTGGCGCAGACGCCCGTTATCAATAGCTCGGTCATCAGCAACCAGGCGCTCATCGGGCTCTCGCAGGCCCTCGATGATGTCAGCATATTGTGTGAAGCCCTACTCGACTTGCAAACCATCAGCTTCCACTCCTGGGCGAGCGTCGTCAGAATTCTCACGCGGGAGCTCGACCGCTCGGACAGCGCGCAGACGCTTATGCGCGCCGCCGATCATCATTCAATGTCAACCCTCCAGCCGGTGCTGTTTGATCTGGCGCGCCATTCCGTCACCCCCGCCTCGCTGGCCGCAGACATTTTGATTATTTTTTCCAACCTGGCTAAGCTCCTTAAATATCTGCGATCCATCGAATCCGCTCTCCGGCGCGACCAGACGCTTAAACACACGCTCCCCGTTTTCACCCTCATTAACGAAGAAACTCACCTGCTGCTTGACTTCATCGAAACTCGCGCGCTGCGTACGGAGGGGATTAACGAGACCGTCTTTGATACGCTTGACGGGACGAACTACGCGATCTCAATGGAATTACGCAAGGTCTTTTCACACGAGCTGGTGGGATTAATCGAGCTCCGTCAATCGCCGCCGATTTATGTCAAGATCGAGAATGCGCATGGCCTCTTGCGCGAGTCATTTCAACAGTCCATGGTCGGGCTCGCGCGTCTGTTTGATCCGACGCTCGACGGCTCGCGGCTTTTCGAGACTTATAAGAACAAGCTTGAGCAAGCCCTCGCCTTACGCCGCGACCTGTGGGAGCTTTTGCAATCAGTGAGGCGCTCCAAAGAAGAGCGCGACCGCATTTCGGCCGCCCCCCTGATGGAACAGCTCGCCTCATTCCGCCAAAGAAGCTTGCGCTATTTAATGTATAAAGATTGGGAGGCCTGCGAGCGTTTCATGGAGGAGGTGGCCGCGGCGCGCGGGGTGGTCGAACTCGCGCCGGTGCTCCACCGCTTCGCCACATACCTTGAGACTTTGCTCGGCCAGGTCAATATGCGCGCCGTACTCGCCGATTATCCTTTCGAGGTGCCTATTTAGACCGGCGGCGCGCCCTTCCCGAATGGCTACTTCTGCCTCTCGTTTCTTCCGTCCGGAGAGAATTGTGCGACAAGCGTACCGAATTGCCCGAACGATGAATGGGTAATTCTCTCAATGCCGCCTTCGACCACTCTCGTCTCACTCACAGCGTATGCCAGATGACCGAGCGCATCCCCGAACTCGGCGTTATTGAAGGCCTGCTGCCGCGCTTCGGGGCTGCCGGCAACGGTCTCGATAAAGGTCCGTGCCGGCCCGCTATTGTTCGTGTATGTTACGGCGCAGGTCGGGCCGGCGGGGGCGTCGGCCGAGCGTGCGGCGCGACGGAATGTTTCGGATAAAGCGAGCGTCCTGTTTTGCGCAAGCGCGCCAAGACAGCGGCGAACGTCCTCAACCTCTCCCAGCATCAGTTTTCCGGCAATAAAGGAGGCCGCGCCGCGCCTGGCGTCTTTAGCCTTGAGCATGACGGCGTCGCCAATGTGTTCGGTGAGCGGTCTGTCCGTCCCTAACCGCTTAGTGACGAATTCTCGCAAAGCCTTTTCATCGCGCGCCTCAACGATGATCAGTGTTCTCTCGGCAGGCTCGTCGAGTCTCGCCGTGACCACTTCCGGGCCGAGTGCGCGCAGAAAACTCTCAGGCTCGTCAATGCCATACGGCTTGAGGGATGCCTTGAGAATGTTCGTGATAAAAAAAGCGAATGGGGCGGGGAGTTGCGAAGAGACCACGGCGCTTAAGCCCTGCCAGGCTGCCTCCGGGTCGCGGAAGTTATAATAAGATATCGAATAAGTCTCGACCGGTAGCAAGTCACCCGCGCGCGATTTCTGGCAGTCGGATGAG
Organism: uncultured Blastocatellaceae bacterium; assembly: GCA_964383905.1. Classification (GTDB taxonomy): domain Bacteria; phylum Acidobacteriota; class Blastocatellia; order Pyrinomonadales; family Pyrinomonadaceae; genus CAYLJO01. The sequence goes on along the minus strand of CAYLJO010000091.1, from coordinate 19,134 downwards.
ACAAGCGCATCACGCAAGCGTGTTGCAATGCCGTCCTGCAAAGCGAAAAAGTAGCGATCTTCAATCATCCCATTTGCGAAACGAGCGTTCCAACCTGCCCCGCCCAGGATCTTATTGGCCAGCTGCGGCAAGAGACTCGCCGCCACACTTTGTACTTGCTGGTTCGAAGAAACCTGATCGGCATAAAAGGGCGCGGCGACTTCCAAAAGCCTCGTTGCCCCGGCGGGCGAGACGTAGCCAAAGGCTAATGAGTTGCCACCGCCGGCACGCCGGCGCATCTCTTCGAGCTGAGAGTTGGCCGCCAGATTCGGACGCTCGCCGCGATGAACCGCGAGACATGCCCGGACCGTCGATTCATCATTGCCGATCACGGCCAGGCTTTCGGTCACCGCCGCGATAATGCGCCGGCCAGTACCGGCGGCGCTCCAGGTGGTGAAAGCAACGCCCTCTATCTGCTCATGTTTAACGGAAGGCTCACCGTAGGCGCGACGAGCGAAATCCCCGACGCGTTTCTCGACCGCGGCAGTTGTACGCCCCTCTCCTGAGTGACTTTCAACCACCAGCGCGGCCCGCGGTTTGATCTTCAATGTATCGCTGGCATCGGCCGTCTCAATCCCCAGCACCGTGACGGCCAATTGGGCTCGCGAGAGTACCACAGCGTCTGCCGGGCCGATCCCCGTCCATGCTATCAGCCGGCCCAACCAGCCAATCCCACCGAAGCTCGACTTAATTCCGGCCGGCGGCGCAAGCACTTTCCATGCCTCAGTCGAAGTCAGAGCCTCGGCGATGTCGGGCAAATTGCTCGCCTCTATGTAAATAAGTGAATCGGCCGGGACGTAACCGGCCATGTTAACTTTCTGCGGGTGATTCCACCAGAGCCACGTACCCACGATCACCAGGGGCAGAGCGGCGAGCCCCAAAAACCGGCCGAATCTTTTCATCGCTGCATCCTAACTTTAGGGATGGGGGAGGGGCAAGACCGTCGGCGCCGGGATGTGGTCGGACAAACTCCCCTATCTGTCTCAAAGAGCGCCGGATGTGTTGATGCGCATGGTCGCCTGTGGTACTTTCAACGCCGAATCTTTGGCCCCCCAACCCGAATCGCCAGGGACGTAGGAAACCTATGGTCATCGTGATGAACCGCATCCCCGTCGCCGCCGGGCGCGAACAGGAGTTCGAAAAGACATTTATGGACCGCGACCGGGCGGTTGATAAGATGCCGGGCTTTATTGATATGCAGGTATTGCGTCCGACCGAAGGCCGCACCTATCTTGTTTTGACGCGCTGGAAATCGCACGAAGACTTCCGCCGGTGGACCGAGTCTGAGGCTTTCGTGGCGGCCCATCGCCAACAGTCCCCGGGACTTGCTGAGAGCCGTCCGACGCTGGAAATCTACGAGGTCTTCACATCCTAAAAGGGCTGGAACGCACCCACCCGAGTTCCAAAATTATTCAGGCGCATCTTCGCATCGCTCGATATGTCTCTATATTTCATGTGGTTAAACAATTAAAAATAGGGATTGACAATGTTGTGCAAGTATTGTAATCTCCTTTTGACGGTGATGGCACACACCACCGTGCAGAGGCAGGCGCCTTTGCGGCCAGTAAATGCAGGGCACCGATTAAGGACTCAACAGCCCCTTCTTTGAAAGTCAACCGATAAACCGATAAAGGCACACCCCGTGCGAGCGGGGGCCGCAAAGCCTACGGGAGTCAATACTGATGACAGTATTGACTCGGCTGGGTTGCCGAAGTGAGACGGTCAGGCGCGTGATACTTTATCGTTCGCGTTTGTCCCGCCCGCTTTTCCATCCATTGTTATATTCAAGGTGTTCGCTTCCACCGTCCTGGATCGACGGTCCCCAACGGCGACGCCCGGCGTCTGAGGCACACTGCTTTTTTTTCAGTCTGCTTTGGCCGTTACAAGAATGAAGCCTACAGTTACCCCATCACGCACAAAATTCACACGCGTCAAGCTCTCCCGGGCGCGTAAGGCTCGCATCCGTCTTCGACGGCAGCACCGCAACCAATCCGTAGGATATCGAGGTATCTCCAAATCATGTTGAAAAGAGGTCTCAGCAAAAAGAATCTGGTCGGCCTGGACATCGGCTCGAGCTCGATCAAAGCCGTTGAGTTACAGGGCAAGACCGGCAACCTTCAGCTCGTCAGTCTCGGCTATGAAAATCTTCAGCCTGACTCCATCGTTGACGGTCAGATCATGGAGCTTAACAACGTCTCGAACGTCATCTCCAACATCTTCCGTGAGCACAAGATCAAGACGGACAGGGTTGCGGCGGGCGTCAGCGGCCATTCGGTGATCGTCAAAAATATCCTGGTGCCGCAGATGAGCGAAGAGGAGCTACAGGAATCTTTCAGCTGGCACGCCGAGGAGCATATACCTTTCGACATCGCCGACGTCAGCCTCGACTATCAAGTGACGGGGCAGGGGTCCGATGCGATCCAGGTCCTCATGACCGCCTGCAAGCGCGACAAAGTGGCGAACGTTAAACAGGCCATCCAACTCGCGGGCAAGCAACCCGCCGTCATCGACGTGGACGCCTTCGCGCTGCAGAACTGCTACGAGGTCAATTACCAGCCGACCCCCGGCCAGATCGTCGCGCTGCTGAACATCGGGGCCTCCACGATGAACATTAACATTCTTGACGGGATGAAATCCGTATTCTCCCGTGATGTTTCCGTCGGCGGCAACCAATACACCGGGCTGTTGCAGAAGGAGCTCGGGCTGACCTTTGAGCACGCCGAAGCCGTCAAGCGCGGCATGCCACTGCCGGAAGGACCGGAGAAGCGCCCCATCGAGCCGATCCTCGAAACCGTTTCAGAGATCCTCGCGCTCGAGGTTCAGAAGACCTTCGATTTTTACCGGGCCACGGCCGAGGACGGCGAGGCGGCGGTGCAAAAGATTCTCATCTCCGGCGGCGGTTCAAAGCTGCCGGGTCTTACAAAATATCTGGCCAAGCGGTTCGAGATGCCGGTAGAGATCTTCGACCCGTTCCGCCGGATTAAAGTGGATGCCAGACGTTTCGATCCCGATTATATGCGCGAGATTGTGCCGGAGATGGCTATCGCCGTCGGGCTCGCTTTGAGAGGAGTTGACGCGCGATGATTAAAGTAAATCTTCTGGATTCAGTCACCGACCGGGCCAAGGGCGTTGCGGTCGTCGAAGAAAAGGTCGCAAACCCGCGGACCCAGACCATGCTGCTTGCGCTCACAGTCGCGGGCCTCCTGGCCCTCACCATGGCCTACGACTATATCAGCGCGCATGCCGCCAAGGACGCCGCGCAGAAACAGTTGGCGGAACAGCAGCGCATCAACGCGCAGATGATGGCCGTCAATAAAGAGCAGGCCGATCTGGAAAAGCAGACCAAAGATATTAAAGCGCGCATTGACGCCATTCAGAAATTGCGCGCATCCCAGCAGGGGCCGACCGCGCTGCTCGCCGAAGTCAAGAACCGCTTCGACAGTGTGCCCAACCTCTACTTTAAGAGCGTCGCCAAAAAAGACGGCGAGTTGACCATCCAGGGTGAGTCGCCGGATGAAGCGTCTGTGACGCGTTTCGGACAGAGCCTGGAATTCTCCTCAGGTCTTTTTACCAATCTGAATATCGAGACGCAGCGGGAGGCGGCCAAGGTTGTGGCGGACGCCAGCGCCGGGCGCGAGGACGCCAATGTCGCCCGGCCGGAAGTCATCAACTTTACAATCAAGTGCACTTACGCGCCTAACGGCAGCGCGGATAAGCCCGCCGGAACCGGTGCGCCGGCGGCCCCTGGGGCCCACCCGGCTTCCACCCAGATTGCCCAAAAATAAAGGCTCACTGGGCTTAAGTTAAGCCCAGGGCGACCTGATCTAAATGTCGCGAGGGAAGGTAAAAGAGTTATGATGAAAATAGAGAACCTGCAAGCAAAGCCCTGGTACGTCCGGCTGGCCATCTTCGGCGGGCTCGCACTCCTTGTTTACGTGGGCTTCTGGCACTTCGTCACCAGCGGCACGCGCGCCGAAACCAAGGTTATTAATGAGCAAGTGGCGCAGCTCCTCCCGCGTAATGCGCAGGCGCAAATCGCCTCGCAGCGGCTCAACGAATTTCGCGCCGAGCTCAAAAGCCGCCAGGAAGAGTATGAGGAGCTCAAAGCCTTGTTGCCGGAACAGCGCGAGTTGACGCACGTGCTGCAAGGCATCCAGGACCGCGCCCACACGTCCAATCTCGTCGTGCGCCGCTTCATGCCGAAGGACGATTTCCAGCAGGATTTCTACAGCGGCAAGAGGATCGAGGTCGGCGTCCATAGCTCTTTCGCCAACCTGCGCTCCTTCTTCGACCAGATGGCTAAATATCAACGTATCGTCTCGATCACGAACTTCGAGATTAAACAGACGGCCGCGCCCATCCAGGGGAAGACAGTTGACGCAAACTTTGACCTGACGGCCTATTACGTCTCGGCTGAAAAACTTCAGAAGTCTGCTCCGGCGACCTCGACCGCCACGCCGAACCAGGGCGCGCCGGCCCCGGCCGGGGCGACAGCGTCACCCGCACCGGCGGCGGCGCCCGCGAAATAGTCGATCCTTAAATGACACCACGAAAGTTGCTACTCCTACGGTAAAACACCATGAAGCACCACACCCAAACCCTTCGCTACGCAATATTCGGCCTCGTGTTATGCGGTTCGTTCGCCACCGGCGGTGCGTTCAATCGCGTCCTGGCCCAGAACAATCAGGACGCAAGTGCTCGTCCGAAGAGCGGGTCGCGTGATCCTTTCGAGCGATACCGGCCGGTGATGAAGAAGAACGGAAAGGCCGCAACGACGGTCGTCCCGGTGCCGCCGATTCAAGCGCGCATTGACCGCTATAAAGCCCAGAAGATGGCCGCGATAAATGCTCAACTGCCCGCGCCGAAGCCGACCACGGCGTTACTTCTGAGCGAGGTACAGGTGATCGGAATTTTCCGCACGCCGCGCGGTTATGCCGCGATGGTCGAGGCGACGCCGATCAAGCTCTCATACGTAGTTTACCCGGGCGAGTCATTCTACGATGGCCAGCTTGTCGCCATCGAGGAAAGCAACCTTGTTTTCCGTCACGAAACCCGCTGGTCGGATGGCCGGCTGGAGAAGACGGTCGAAAACAAGCCGTTGCGCAAACCCAACGCCGTCTCGGACTCGATGACGGCCTCCAAGTCCGCTTCCGCCGACTCTCCCGTAGCCGCTTCCGCCAAGGGCGGTGAGGAGAGAAAAGCTGCGCGGGATAGACAAGAGTAGTCAGTTTTAGTCCCGGTACGGCACGAAGCCTGAGCATGCCCGTACCGAAACTGTTCCGCTGTGCGTGTCCAGATTGAAGCTCGGGCCACCTCGGCTTGACCGTCATCGGACGCGCGCTTGTTTTAACCACCATACCGGACGCTTCCGCGTTGTGCGGCGCGCGCTTTATCGAAACTCCATGGAGACCGAACGAGCGTAGCGTGTGGCTGGAACGTTCGGTGATTCCCTGAAGGAGGGGAACATGCTACATCATTCTCAATTACTCGCGTTCACCAGAAGAGGCGCGCTCGTCCTCTGGCTTGTGTGTTCGCTCTCGGTGTTCGCTCTGGCGGGCACGACCACGGCTCCGGTTGCGACCAGCGTTAGCGCGACGACCTCCGGCGCCTCCACCTTCATCACCATTTCCGGCACCGCGCCGATGACTTACTCGATTTCCAAGCCGGACGCGCGGACCATCCTTATTAACCTTCCCGGCGTTGATGCGTCACGCCTCGCACCGGGCTATACCTTTCATACACCGCTGGTCGGCGGCCTGACGGTCCAGAAGAATGTGGGCCCCAAAACAGCGGCATCTTCTCGCCTGCGCGTCTCCCTGCTGGCGGACGTGCGTGACCGCTCGCAGCTGGACGGCAATAATTTAGTGCTGGTGCTTTCACCGGCCACTGCCGGCGATGCTTCGGTCAAGCCCGCCGCCAAAGACGAGACCCTCTCCGGGCAAACCTCCCAGAGGCCGGCGCAGGCCCCTGCGTCGCGCCCCAACGTTCAAATCAATCCATCAGCCGGTCCGTCACAATCGTCGCAGGGCCTGCAATACGGCCAGCCCGGCTTCGTCGGCGAGCCGATCAATTTGAACGTCGTCAATGCGGATATCCGCGACATTCTGAGCTACATCACCGAGCAGTACGGCGTGAACTTCGTCATCGATAACTCTGTTAAAGATGTGCCGGTCACGGTCAACGTCTCGGACGTACCCTGGAACGTCGCGCTCGAGGCGATCCTCCGCGCCAACCGCTTAGGCGTCGAGGTGCAGGGCAATATCCTGCGCGTCGCCACCGAGGACATCATCGCCTCAGAAGTGGCCCTTCACCAAAAACTGAACGAGGCGCGCCTGAACAACTCGCCTCTGGTGACGGAATTTATCCGCCTCAATTACGCCAGGGCCACGGGCACACTGTCGGCGACCGCCGGCGGCGCCGCCGGCTTTACCGGCGGCAGCACCTCAGGGTCCGGTCTGCTCGTTAATAACATGCTTGCCGCCAACGGCAACCTCAACGGCGCGTCCGGCTCTACCCCCGGCAACCCCAACTTCGCCCAGGCGTCGGCCGGCGAGCAGGGCCTTCTGCCGATCATCCGGCGCCGGCTCTCCACGCGCGGTGGCATCGAAGTTGACGAGCGTAGCAATACCCTCATCATCACGGATGTCAGGGAGAATATTGACGCCATTCGTCAGCTTGTCGCCATTCTCGACCAGCCCGAGCCGCAGGTCGAAATCGAAACACGCATCGTGATCGGCACGCGCAACTTCAGCCGCGACCTCGGCGTGCAGCTCGCTTCCTCTGTCCTTAACCGTGGTACCGGTGGCCTCGGATCATTCAGCACACTGCCTGCGACCAGCAGCTCCTCTGGCGGCAGCAGCGGTGGCAACTCCTTGACCAGCGGCCCGAACCTCTTCGGCGTTCCCGGAGGGTTGGCTGGTACTAACCAGCCCTTAGGTAACCTCGCGGCGGCCGCCGCCAGCACCGTGATCGGTCTGACGACGGGCCTCATGGGCACCGCGCAGATCAGCTCGCTCATTACCGCGGCCGAGGCTAAAGGTCAGGCTAAGACTGTGGCCACTCCGCGGGTCACGGCGCTCAACAACAGGACGGCGCAGATCGAGAGCGGGACACAGATTCCGATCCAGACCGCGCTCGCCACCTCCGGTGCGACCACCGTTACGACAACCTTCGTTAACGTGCCGTTGCGCCTTTCCATCACGCCGCAGATTACCGATGTCGGCACGGTCGTGCTCCGTGTCACGATTGAGAACAACACCGTTAACCAGACGATCGCCGTCGGCGGCACTCCGGGTATTGACACCCAGCGCATGACCTCCGAAGTGCTGGTGCCAGATGGCGGTACGACGGTCATGGGTGGTGTGCTCGCTGATACGGAATCGGAGTTGCAGCAGCGGACCCCCGGCATCGCCAGCCTGCCCGTTGTCGGCAATCTCTTCAAGCGAAGACAGGCCATCCGCAGTACCAGCGAGATCCTGTTCTTCATTACGCCGCGTATCTACCGCCCGGACTATGAGGGCCGCCCCACCGCCGGTCGGATCAGCACCGGCACACGCTCGGCCACCATTTCGCAGCCCGTGCCGCTCGGCAATCCGCCGACCAACACGCCCACCTCGGGCCAGCCGTCCACGACGGTCCCGGCGCCGATCGTGCTCCAACCGTCCGCTCCGGCCGCCCCCCAGACCAGGCCGTAAGGAGATCGTGAGAGATGTTCAAAGGACCGCTTGAAACGATCATTGAACGGACCGACGGGTGCCTCGGTGCCCTCATCATGGGCACCGACGGCATCGCAGTTGAAAAGGTGTTAAGCGAGGAGGGCCAGGACGCCAACCTCGACGTCGCCGCCGCAGAGTTCACATCGCTGATACGCAACGCACAGCGTTCAGGCGGTGATACGGGACTCGGCAGCTTACGCGAGCTCGTCATCACCTACGACGAGAACACCGTCGTGATGCGCCTCCTCAACCGCGACTACTTTATCGTCCTCGCGCTCAAACGCGACGGCAATATCGGGCGCGGGCGCTTCGAACTGCGCAAGGCGGAACTGCAGCTCGCCTGTGAATTCGCCGTGTAGCTCACCGGCACGCCAACCGGGCGAAACATTAACCCTTAAACCGAGAGGCCGCCTTCCAAACGAAGGCGGCCTCTTCATTCAGTTATCATCCTTTAATCACCGGCGCGCGAAGGTCCGCGTCAGGCCCCCTGAGGCATCTTTACGTAGGGCATCCCGCGCAGGATGATTCTCTGCCGGCGCGCGACGCGGCGCGGGTTTGTCTGCGGGTTAAAAACTGTGCGCGGGTTTGGAATGATCGCGGACAGGAAAGCTGCCTCGCGCGGGGACAGCTCGGCGGCCGGTTTGTGGAAATAGTATTGGGCGGCCGCTTCGGCCCCGTAAATGCCATCGCCCCACTCGATCACATTCAGGTAAAGCTCAAGGATCCGGCGCTTTGATAATTCGCGCTCGAGAAAGTATGTGATGACGGCCTCACGCCCCTTGCGCAAGAATGATTTCTCAGTCGACAGGTAGAGGTTTTTCGCCAGTTGCTGCGTAATGGTCGAGGCCCCGCGCTTGAAGGTCGGCAACGGCGGAATCCAGCTTGACGGGTCATCCCCCTCACGCTTGGCCTCCCTTTCAGACTCGCGCTGGGCCTCCTCCCAGGCCCGTTGGATGGCTTTGTAATCGAAGCCGTGATGCGTGGCAAAGTTTGTGTCTTCGCCCGCTAAGACTGCCCGCCGCAAGTTGGGCGAGATCCTTTCCAGCGGAACCCAGACTTGCGCGCGCTTGGGTTGAATCCCCTCGGCTTTGGCCTCGGCCGTCCGCTCCTCGATCAGGGAAGTAGTCGAAGGGTTTTGGTCGCGCAGACGAGAGATCGAGGGGAAGGTCAGGTACTCGTAACCGGCTAAGCTGATAACAATGCCAACTAACAATAAGGCGACTAATTTAACCGCACGCCACATGGTAAATCTATCGACTCTGTAATCCCGCTATAGCTCAAAGCCGCGCTCTGAAATCAGTCCACACGATTGGTTCGCCCGCGCCAACTGCCACGCCCTACTTTTGTTCGTCACCCCGCGACAGCCTGCGCTCGGCCTTCATAGATCATCCGCGCCGCGCGGATCGTGTTGCAGTGGATCTCCACCGTATCTTCGATATTTTGCGCATAGCCCCCGGACATCACGGTCGCCACGGGCACGCCACGCGCATGACATTCTGCGAGCACGTACGTATCGCGCGCGCGTAAGCCCTCTATCGAGAGCGCGAGCCTGCCGAGCTTATCACCCGCAAAAGGGTCGGCCCCCCCGAGGTAAAAGATGATATCCGGCGCGTGCGCAAAGACCCGCGGGAGATTGTCGGCCAGAGCCACCAAATATTCTGCGTCAGCCGTCTCATCCGGCAATTCCACGTCGAGCGTCGAACGTGCTTTGAAAAGCGGGTAGTTTTTCGCCCCGTGCATCGAGAAGGTAAAAACGCTCTCATCGCGGCTAAAAATCGTTGCCGTGCCGTTGCCTTGATGCACGTCGCAATCGACGACGGCGGCGCGATTGATCAGGCCGTCACGACAGAGAACGCGGATCGCGATCGCGACATCATTCAGCACGCAGAAGCCTTCGCCGCGATCAGGGAAAGCGTGATGCGTCCCGCCCGCGAGGTTCGACCCGATGCCGCCTTCGAGCGCCCATCGCGCGGCGTTAACCGTCCCCCCGGCGGCGAGGAATGAGCGGCGAACCAGGGCCTTCGACCAGGGCAAACCCAACCGCCTGATCTCGCGCGGCGAAAGCGTGCCCGCGCGTAAACGGGTTATATAGTCTTCCCGGTGGACCAGCAGCACGTCGGCCAGGGACGCCGGCTGCGGCTCGATGACCTCTGCCGCTCGCAGTGTGCCCTCGCACACCAGCCGGTCGCGCACGCGCTCGAATTTACGGATCGGAAAGACGTGGCTCTCGCCGATGTCCGCGTAATATCGTGGGGTGTAAGAAACGCGCATTTCTAGAAGTAATCAGTAGTCAGCGATCAGTTGTAAATCAATTCGAGACATGCTTTCGATTCCCTTTTTGTCAGAAGTTTGATCATTAAAACAGTCATTAGCATTTCAGGTTTTAACTGATTACTGACCACTGAATACTGATTACTTTTTCAATATTGAATCAAGCTCCCCTCCCGTTTGGCGCGGCGCACGGCCCGCCCAAAGACCCAGAGCGAAAACGGGAGTAAGACGGCGAGAAAAAGAAAGAGCATGAAGAGCGGCTCGCGCACCTCGGCCAGGCCCTGGCCTTCGATGAGCACGCGGCGAATCCCGTCCAGCCCGTACGTCGGTGGCAGCAGCCGCGAGACGCTGCCGAACCCGCGGCCCAGCAGTTGAGTCGGGAAGAAGACGCCGGAGAAGAGCGCCGACCCCGTGCCCAGAATTATCCCGAAAGGATCGCCGCGCTTGAAGACCATCGCGAAACTCGCCGAGAGGATGCCGAGACAGGCGAGCACGAGCGTCGTGAGCACCAGGAATAAGAGGGCCAGCGCAAAGCTCCCCCGGTAATGCACGTCGAAAAAAAGCCAGCCGAAAAAGAGGTAGAGGAAGGAATTGAATGTCGCTTGCGTGAAATCCCACGCCGAGCTCGCCATGATCACCGTCGAGACGCTGATCGGCGTCAATAACACGCTCTCCAGCGTCCCCTGCATCTGCTCCGAGCGGATCGCGTTGGCCAGACTCGAAAACCCGGTCATGAAATAGTGCAGGACGGCGAGCCCCGTGATCCACGCCGCGAGCGGATTACGCCACTCCGCGAAAGGAGTCTCAGCGCGCCCGACAAATATTTGCGAGACGAAAAAGAGCGTCGTGACCGTTAATAAGATCATCAGTACGCGCATGAAAAAATCGAGCCGGTAGCTCACGGCCAATCGGAAGTCGCGGGCGACAAAGGCGCGCACCCGGCGCAACAAAAGCGCGATGCTTCTCATCCCTGCCTCCCCGCCGCCCCGGCATGTTCCCTCTCATAGCTCTCGAGCACGTCGAGCAGCGTCGCCCGCTTTGAATCACTCGCGAGAATGATCCCGCCGCTCTCCTGCAGCAGGCGCACCGCCCGATCAAGATGACCGTCGCCCGCCTCGCGCGTAAAAGCGACGACGAGCGACTGGTCCTGCGCCGTTATTTCGAGGTTCCTTAGCTCATGCGCGAGCGCGCGTTCGGCGAGGACCTGTGAAATATCACGGACCACGAGATGCACACGTTCGGTCTGTTTATGGGGGGCACGCAGGTTTCTCGGCGTATCGAGCGCGCGGATTTGACCCCGGCTGATAACCGCCACGCGCCGGCAGAGCTCTTCGACCTCGGCGAGGTTGTGCGAGGTGAGCAGGATCGTGACCGGCGGCCGGGCGCGCGTGAGCGAGCTGATCAGCTCGCGCATACGCGATGCGGCAAGCGGATCAAGTGAGCGGGTCGGCTCGTCCAGCAGCAGGACGGGCGGTTGGGCGAGCAGGGCGCGCGCCACCGCCAGGCGCTGTTTATTCCCCGTCGAGAGCTCGCCAAAGCGGCGACGCGCCGCCTCTTCGAGCTCAAAGCGCGCGAGTAACTCCACGATCCGTCGCCGCGCCGCCCGGTCGCTCAGCCCGTAAAGCCGCGCGAAAAAAAGCAGGTTTTGCTCCGCTGACAGTCGCCAGTAAAAGCTCCTTTCCTCGGCCGACGCCAGGCCGACCATGGAGCGCACCTTCACCTCATCACGCACGCTGTCGAGCCCCATCACCGTGACCGTTCCCGAGGTCGGCTGCACCAATGTCGCGACGATCTTGGTGAGCGTAGTCTTGCCGGCGCCGTTACGTCCGATGAGGCCGAAGATCTCTCCGTTATGCACGTCAAAAGTTACGTCGCGTAGCGCTTCGACGGGGGGCTTGAAACTGAGGCGAAAGAACCTTTTTAATCGTGTGAGTGGTACAGGATAGGTCTTGGAGAGGTGGGCGACCGAAATGGCGGGCGCGCCCTTTGCCGGCCCCGTAGTGTCCGCCGACACCTCCGCCGACGGGTCGCGCTCTTCTATAATCGTAGTTGAAGACATCGATCAACGCGTCCGCTGGCGCGGATCGAGATATTCACGCAGCCCATCGCCAATAAAATTAAAGGCCAGCACGGTCAGCGCGATGGCCATCCCGGGAAAAATCAGGGCGTGAGGCGCTTCCTGAAGCGTTGACAGGTCACGCGCTTCTTCGATCATCACCCCCCAGGACGGAGCCGGCGGCGGCACGCCCAGGCCTAAAAAAGAGAGCGAGGCTTCTGAGAGGACGGCGCCCGCCATCCCCAGGCTTGCCTGGACGATCAGTGGTTGGATCGCGTTCGGCAGGATATGGACAAAGAGGATGCGCAAATCGCCGGCCCCGAGGGCCCGCGCCGCCTGCACAAAATCATACTCGCGAACTTTTAACACCTGGCCCCGTATCAGCCGCGCATAGCCGACCCAGCCGATGATACATAAAGCAAAAATCAGCTTGTTCAATCCGGCGCCAAGAAATGCGACCAGGGCGATGGCGAGAAGCAAGCCGGGAAAGGCCAGAAAGACGTTGAAAATGTAACCCGACACAATCCGGTCGATCCACCCCCCGTAGTAACCTGCGAACGCTCCGAGTAGGGTGCCGACAATTGACGAGACCAGGACGACAATAATGCCGACACGCAGGGAGATGCGCGCCCCGTAAACCACGCGCGCGAAAACGTCACGCCCGGTCGCGTCCGTGCCGAACCAGTGGGCGGACGATGGAGGCAGATAACGGATCGTTAGATTAGTCGCCCCGACATCCTGCGTCGCAATCCACGGGGCGAAGATTGCCATGACGACCAGCAACCCGACAATGACGAGCCCGAAAACGGCCAAACGATTCATACTCCCCAGTTCCATGTTTCGGGTTTCGAGCCCCTGGCTTTTAATCCGGGGCCCGAAACTTAATCACGAGACCCTGATCCGCGGATCGAGCCACCGGTAGACCATATCGGTCAGCGTATTGGCCACGATATACGTGACGCTGATGACGAGCACGCAGCCCTGCACGAGACGGTAGTCTCGCTTGGCGATGCCGTCATCGACCAGCAGCAGCCCGATGCCCGGCCAGCCGAAAATTTTTTCCGTGATGATCGCGCCGGCCAGAAGCACGCCGAGCTGCAAGCCGAGGACGGTCACCACCGGAATCAACCCGTTCTTTAACACGTGCTTGTAAACAACTTTCGTTTCGCTTAAGCCTTTGGCCCGCGCCGTCCGCACGTAATCTTCACCCAGCTCTTCGATGACGGACGACCGGACCATGCGCGTGAGAATTGCCGAGAGCGCGGCGCCCAGCGTAAAGGACGGAAGAATAATATCACTCCAGTCGAAACGGCCTGAAGGAGCGAGCCAGCCGAGCCTGACCGCAAAGATATATACCAGCATCGGACCGATGACGAAGCTCGGCAGGCTAATCCCGATCAGCGCGGCGACCGACGCGAAGTTGTCGACCCACGTGCCGCGATTCTTCCCGGCCACGACGCCGAGAGGAATCGCGATGGCGACCGCGATCAGTAAGGCGGCCAGGGCCAGTTCAATGGTGGCCGGGTACCGCTCCAGAATCAGGTCAACGACGGGGCGGTCGGTGCGAAAAGAGCGGCCCATGTCGCCGTGCAGGATGGCCCTCCAGTAATCGGTATAACGGTTATTGGTGCCGTGCCAGCTAAAGTGCCTCTGCCCCGCTTCATCACGCGGGAAGGAAAAGAAGAACGGCGGGCGGTCAAGACCATGTTTTTGACGAAACTGTGCGATCTGCTCCGGCGTCGCCTGTTCGCCCAGAATAGCGATGGCCGGATCGCCCGGCACCAGTTCGATCAGCACCGTGACCAGCGATACGACGGTCCAAACGACGAGCAGCAGGATGGCGATGCGACGCACAGCGCCGACTATCTTGTACCTGTTCCACACTACAGCTATGAATACCACACTTCCTTGATGTTTTGCTAACTCTCAACCCTCGCGTGAAGTTTCGCCCGAGGGGCCCTCGCTCACGACGGCCCCTTACCCGGGACTCGGGCTATGAGGCAAAGCCAGCCGCCGCCGTGAAATTTTTTCCCCGAAATGTCTTATCCGGGTGAAGGATCAAATAAACCCGGCAAAACGGCTTAAGATTGAGGCCAAAGGGGAGTGCGACTTCACCGGTGATGGAAAGCTTGGGAGGAAAATATGAGTGCTAAGGAAATTATTACTTTAACGATTCAAGACTTTCATAACGGGGGAGGGAATTTGACGGTTGAAGTCGGGGCCTCCTCAATAGGCGCGGCCGAATTTAACGTCGTTAGGGAACCCGATCAATACTCGAGCCGCTTGCTGATGTTTGCCTACCTCCACGACAGGAACGGGTATCAAAATCTTGGGTTCCCGGAAGTGACCTTAACCACCGACACCTATTCTACCGCCGCGTGTGCGCCCGCTTCCCCCTATGACAAGTATCAAAAATACGACAAGTCTTCCGCCAAGTGCCGCCTGACATCTCGCTCGATGCATGATTTCTTTGAAGTCCGGGTGATAGACTATAAGAGACTGGGCAAGCTGGAAATAATTAATTTTGACTTCAAAAAGCACAGTCAGTTCGCCATCGCTAACGTTAAAGTTTTGCCTTTTAGTCTGCCACTTCCCCACGCACCGTAGGACAGCCTGCGCAGTCAGACACCTCGCGCGCCACGACTGGCACGGGTGGAAATACGTAAGGGCCGTGCGTGTCAATACCGGTGCCGGACTCACGCACGGCCGTCTAAACTACTCTCCCTCGCCGGACAACAGACATCTCCCCCTTCCTGGCCAGGAGGCAAGCTGGCCGGGGACAAGAAAGCCGGTCGAGATCCGAGAATCTCGACCGGCTTTTTTGTGTTTGATTTAAGCCTACACGCCCGGCCTTATTTCTGCGTGATGAAGCAGTCTTCAAACTGCCATCGCGGCCCCCTGGGGTGGCGCGCCGCGAGCGGTGGGGGCGCTCCCGCGCCTCTTGAATCAAGGGCCGTGCTCTAACTGGTATCGAACCTTAATAGTTGAGACCTATCCTTGTCGCTAGGGCGAAAGGTTTCGTCGTGCCCTTCCCTCAGGCGCCTTCCTTCACGGCAAGCTTAATAGTGGTAGCTATAAAGTTACCCGGCCGCGACAATATCCGCATATGCAAGATAAAAGTATTTACATCATACTATCGGCGTGTGAGCATGCGCTTGTTAAGAAGAACCGCCGTGAGCCCTTCAGTCGGGCCATCAAAGTCATGCCTCCTGACGACCCTCCTCACGGCGGCTCTGTTCATCCGCCACACTTACATGGGGATAAATGCATTATAACTTCATGCTCACTCGGCTAAATGATTCGCCCTCTCGATTAATCTACGTGATTTAATTTGCTTCTCTTCGGCCTGCTGTTTCAGCCCCATCGCTTCGCTCGTCTTGCCCGACTGGATCAATTCCGACGCCCGCTGTAACAGTTCAGTCGCTTCCCTTGTTGCTTCCGCAGCCTCGGCGCGTAGTCGTGCGGCCCTGCTCAGGTTTTTCATTGCGCCCATGGGATTTGCTTAAAAAGCCTTGTTTCTTCTCGACTTTGTCGGCAGGAGAGACCGGTTAGGCAAAGCCTTACCTGCCGGCTCAGACTGTTTGCGCTCACAAGGTCCGAGATGTGGAATGCTGACGTTGCCCACCCATGAGCGACGATAAGTGAGCGGCCCCGTGTGTATAGGCCGGCGTCCACCTCATTAGCGCCTCGTCTATGACGGTGTAAACGGGGCCGATCCTGTGTGATCCGTGATGGCTCGGCTAGAGTAAGTGTGGCGGGGCACGGCCGTCCGCCCGTAACGCAAAAGTCGATGAGGGAAAGAGAGATAAATAAACACTGCGTGCCCTTCGGCCTGCACTAGCGAGCAGATCAAATATCCTTTTAAAAGAATGCGCCGCAACGTGACTTGTCTGATGCTCGGCGCCGTCGCGTTTCTCCAGTGTCTTTACCATCTCCACGCGCCCTTCGATGACGTTGGTCAGCAGAGGGGCGGGCGAGCCATCAGTGACCTGAGCCGCCTGGGGTTGACTGGCCGGCAGAGGCGGGAAGGGCAGAAAGCATACGCCGGTGTTGTTGGAGAGACACAGTGGCATGAGCACACCTATGACCAGAATGGCCCGGGTGGTGTAAAGCTTGGCCGTGTTAACTAATCGCTCCATTACCGTCAAACGAGCGTCAGCCCGGGAGTTGGGATGGCAAACGCGAGGATGCAAGATCCTTGAGAACGCCCCCGCGAGCAAATGACTTGAGATTGCAAACAGATAGCAGCCCAAAATCTGCACTGCCAGAGAGTTTAGACGCTGGCAGGGGTCGATTGGTTACAAGATTTTAAGGTTACTGGGTCAAAAAATGGTGTGAGATGAAACGGAGGCGAGCCGTTTGATCGGCTCGCCTCTTCTTTTTGCCTTTGCCGTGTGCGAGCCCTTTAGCCATGGCCGGCGTTTTCGCGTCGATCCAACCCCGTTAGCTATCGTCGTACGCTCTGAGAGGCAATCTGGGCCTGACTCTGGGCAATCGCCTTCAAAGACTGATTGAGCTCGGTTAATTGTTTTAAGATCCCTTGAAGCACAATAACTATATCGGCCAGGTTATTGATCGGCTGCTGCTCCTTTGTGTCTGCCATAGAAGGTCTCCTGAACGGTAGTTAAGAGAAGAACCAATCTTAGCGCTTCGGTTAAAATATGAAAACGTAGTCCGACCGATCCAGGCGAAGCCCGACCCGCGCACAGCCCCGACAACTGTGCACGGCGAAGCGGACGCGGGATCAATCGGACCACGTTTTATGGTTGCATCACTTCTTCACGCGTTTTCTCGTGCAACCAATCCGGCCTATGGGGAGCGGCGCGGGCGCGTTCCCAAATGTAGCGCCGCCACGCCGCCGGTTAAATTCTGGTACTCCACCTCCTCGAACCCGGCTTCGCGCATTAACGCCGCAAGCTCGTGCTGGTCGGGAAAGCGCTTCACCGAATCCGGCAAATATTCGTATGCGCTGCGCGACCCACTCACCAAGCCTCCGATGCGCGGGAGCACCCGCGTAAAATAGAATTGAAACAGGGCGCGAAAACCCGGCACCACCGGCCTCGAGAACTCGAGAACGGCCGCCCGGCCGCCCGGTTTCAGAACGCGCCACAGCTCTCTTAGTCCGCCTTCAACGCTCCGTAAGTTCCGCAGACCGAACGCGATGCTGACGGCGTCGAAGGATCCGTCGCCGAACGGGAGCCGCAGGGCGTCGCCTTCGATAAAGGGCATCGAAGGCGCATGCCTTAGAGCTTTGCGCGCAGCGATAGCAAGCATCGGCCGGCAGAAGTCCGCGCCTATCACTCGCGCGCCGGTCGCCTGAGCGATAGCCATCGAAAGATCGCCGGTGCCGCAGGCCACGTCGAGCGCTATGGCGCCCTTTCGCGACAGCGCGCTTTGCAATCTATTCGCAACAATCTGCCTCCATCGCCTGTCAATATTTCCGGACAAGAGGTGGTTCAACAGATCATAGCGGCCCGCGATCCGCGCAAACATCTCGCGCACGCGGCGCGCATCGTCGCCGTTGATTTCATTCCCTGTACCAGGCACAGTTAAGCGAATTTCATCCGGGAGGTGGTTGCGAGGGCCTTGCAATAAGCTTGTGAATTGCTACGGCCTCTTGGCCGGCGACAGCGGCGACTTTTTTACCGGCGTGGCAGTCTCGCCGAGCACTTCGACCTTGCCCGCGCGCTCAAATTCTGCGCGCAGTCGAGTGGCGCTGCCGGCCGCGACCGTGGCCACAGGCGCATCGCGGAATAGCCTGGCGGCCGTGCGCTGCACGTCGGCGGGTGTCACACTGCTCAAGGCCCGCGCCTGATCGGCAAGGGGGCCAAGCTTGAATGTCTCTATATCGAGCCAACCGTCGGCGATCGATTCCGGTCGTTCGAGTTGCTTTCGAAAGGTGGCCGTCGCTTCGCTCCTGGCGCGTTCGAGTTCGGCCGCAGATGGTGCCGTTGTCGCCAGTGAGCGAATAACGCCCCGCGCGGCCGAGAGCGCCTGTGCTGCCGCGGCGGCCGGAACCGAAGCCCCCATAATGAAGATGCCCGGCAATGTGTGCGCTTCATGACGCACAAAGAAAGGGCTTTTGCTCAGCTCAGGCAACGCGGCCTGCCACCGGTCACGCGCCAGCAGCGCGAGCAGTTGTGCCACAGCGTAGTCGCGGTCCGAGCGTGCCAGGCCACGCGTGGCGAGCCGTACTTCCGCCGCCTCCGTGCCCGGTAAATCGATGATCAGTGTGCTTGTTTCAGGGGCCTCCGGTTGGCGAAAGGTTGCGGGTATGATCTGCTCGCTCTTCCGCCAGCTTCCGAGTAGCTGGCGAAGCGCGCGCATGGCGCGCCGTTCCTCCACGCCGCCGATGATGACCAGTGTCGCATTGTCCGCGGTCAGAAATCGTTCGCGGGCCAGCATCAGGTCGGCGCGGTCAATGCGCGCCAGGGTATCGGTTGTCCCCATAAAGGGCCGGCCGTAGGGGAAATCGCCGAAGAGCCGCCTCGCAATCGCGCGGTCGGCGACCTGCGCGGGCGCAATGCTCGTTTCGCGTACCACTTTGACCCGCGCCTCGCGCAGTTTCGCGACCGTTCCGGCGTCGAGCTGCATATTAAAGATGGCCGAACGCAACTGCTGGACGATCTGTTCAAATTCCGCGGCGCGACCGGCCAGCGTCACATTGATGGCGTCATAATCGGTCGTAACTTCGAGACGCCCGCCAAGCTCATCACTAAAATATTCACGCGTCGCCGGGGACGGAAAGAGCGCATCGCCCAGCAGTGCCATCTGGCCGGATTTGCCGGCCAGATCGAAGGCGCCTCCGCTGTGGATGCGCAGCTTCAAGATGACGTTGGCATCGCCCGGTCGCGGCCACAGCAGGATGCGAAGCCCGTTGAGCAATGTTTCGCGGCGCGGCTCCGTCTCAACCTGTGCGGCGCGGCCCGCCACGCCAAGCATGACCCAAAGGCAGATTACCAATAGAATTGCTCCCCTCGGTCGGGATGAAAGGGTTTGAAAATTCAAATTCATGGCCGAATAAAAATATTTATACAGTATGGGTCGGGATAG
>CAYLJO010000090.1:0-23616 GCA_964383905.1 uncultured Blastocatellaceae bacterium | reverse complement strand
AACGTCGCCGCGGAATTAATAGACGTGGCGGCGGGCGCGTGCCACAAATGGCTCCTCACGCCGGAAGGCGTCGGGCTACTTTACCTTTCGGACCGCGCGCGTGAACGGATTGAGCCGGCGCTCGTCGGCTGGATGAGTGTGACGAATCCGGAGGACTATGGCAATTTTGAACAGGAGTGGAAGCCGGGCGCTCTCGCGTGGGAGACGGGAACGGGTCCCACCGCCCTAATTCACGGGCTAGAGGCGAGTTTGCGCCTGCTGACAGAGACGGGCATTGAGCGGATTGCCGCGCACCTGACCGAACTGACAGATTATCTGTGTGAGCGACTGAGCGGACGCGATTATGAGATTCTGAGCTCACGCCGGGCGGGCGAAAAGTCGCAGATCGTCTGCATACGCCATCAGGATCAATGGGGGCCGATGGAGTTGTACGCTCATCTCAAGCGGCAGAACATCATTGTTGCGCCGCGTGGCGACCGCCTGCGCATCGCCCCACACCTTTACAACATCGCTGAAGACATTGATGCACTTACCAGTTCCCTCCCTTAACACTGAATTAAGGATTGATGTGTGGGCGGATTTAATACATTAGTACACACGAAATGCATTAAAGCAATGCGAATATGCATTATTTGTAAGTATATCAATCAATATATTGGTTGCAGAACATAATTTTATTGCCCCGATTTTATTGATGTAAACATTTTTTGAAGACGATGAGATCACAATTGAGTTCGGTGGCATAGTCGTTGCTGTATAGTCACGTGGTTAAAATAAGGAAGGGTACATAAAGGGTAAAATCGGGTCAGGCTCGGAGACAGCAGTGAGTGAAGGCTTTGGGGGAGGCATTCTCTCACTTTAAAAAGCAGCGGCAGCTCTTTCGGGGGAACGGGGTTGTCGCAGGCAATGCGGTCGAAGGGCATAAGTTGCTGGGCTGCTGGTCGGCGTCCTGCACGGGGCTTGGGGGAGCCTCACAGGAAGACCAGCAGCCCGCAAACTTTATGGCGCGATACCCGCCTTCATAAAATGCGCGACGGAGCTTTCAAAGCTCCGTCGCGCATTTTATCCTCGGAATCTTTCGGACCCGCAACCAGGCTACCCATCGCCTCGGCGAAGCAATCGCACCCGCTCGCCCGCCGCGGTCAAATCGTCAAGGTTCAGGCGCAACATACCCCCTGCATCAGTATAGGCAGTTGCTGTGGCCTGCTGAGCGCGGCGACGCATGAATATAATCCCGCCAAAGGCAGCACCCGCGCCCAGACACAAAAGAAGGGAGAGGCCAGACGCTTTAAGCACAGTCATCAGGATATTGGCTGTTTTCTCTGTGTACTGTCTTTGCGCGCGCTCCAGGGCGTGTGGATCAGGGCCGAGCCACTGCACAACCTGTTCGTAGCTGATGCTACCGATTAGCTGCCCGGCCGCCTTTTCATCCGATGCATTAAAAACAAAGATGGAGTAATTGCCGACGCGGTGATAGGCGGAAGGCACAGGCTGGCTACTCTCACGAAGCTCTTTGATCCGCGCGTTGATGCGCGCGTCCATTTCTCCCGCGAGCTGGGGTGTATTGAATTCGACAATGACAAGCCGGGACGGGCCATAATTGGCCGTCACCGCTTCTGTGCCACCATCAAAACTGATCGCGTCTAGCACAGGCTGGTATCCGGTCGCTTCTTGTAGGATGGGAAGGCTGATAGCATAAACGGCGCGTTCTTGCGCCGTCTGCCAATCGGGAAGATGTTTAACGAGTACGGGAATATCGCCCTCGCCCTTATCGATGGACTGGTCAACAGCACGCGCTAGAGTCAGTATGGCAGTATCGCCGCCATGCGGCTTACCTAAACTGTTAATGCTGACATATGTAGAGCCTTTAAAGAAAGCCACACCCTCGGCTGAAATGAGACCTGCAGTGCCTATACCCCCGGTCTTAATAGGCTCCGCGGTTATGTCGTGTTCGCCCTGCCTGGCTCTCGCCGCGAAATCTGTTAGAAGCGCATAAGCACCCGAATCTGAACGCGTCCTGATAATTGTGACGGTAAACTTATCGCCGTTTCCCAGGCGATAACCGCGCACCGCAGCAGAAAGAAGACCAAAATTTTCAGGCATTGCAGCCTCAGGTTCAGCTTTATACGGGACAGCCGCGCTTTGCGCGTGAAATTCACCAATCTGATCCGGGAGCATCTTTGCCGCTTCCTCAAATGGCAGAACAACAGCGCTGATCGGTATTGCCACCGACAGGAGTAAAAGAGAGGCAAAGACAGAAATTAATTTTGGAGACACAATGCGCAAAATTAAGACCTCGCAATTAAAGCATTAAGAACACAAATAGTTTAGAAACCAGAAAATATTAGATGTTCCACTAACATCTTCCAGTTGCGCACAAAAGTGCTTAAAGAGATGGTTTAACGCCCGCGGCGGAGCTCGCGCAAAAGAAGATCGGCGTGGCGGCGCGGGTCCTCAATGTTGCGCAGCACGATGGTGCCGCCTTTTTCGCTCGCGTTGTCGATAATCACGTTGCCATAGCCGAGCAAGCGCTGCCGGATGGTGGCCTTGACTGTCACGTCCTGAATAGTGCGAAGCGGAATGTTGCGCGTCGTACGCGCCATGAGACCCTGATCTATCTCGATCTCGGAATCAGTCAGGGTGTAACGAATCCTGTTGCGCTTGAGATGATAATAAGCAGGGATGAGCAGAAGCGATAGCGCGATAGGAATCGAGACTAAGGCGGAAACCTTCAAGCTGGTCAGGCTGGCTAGCAGCGCCGTCAAAAGGATTGCGCCAAGCGCGGCTGCCGCATAACCGAGCTTAATAAAGATCAGTGTGGGGCGCGCCGTGAAGATCGTGCGCCCGACCTTAGCATGTCCGGCGGTTCGCGCCGGGGAGCCGGATTGCGGACGTGCGAGGTGTGTGATTTCCGGATCGGCGGCGGCGCTACCACAGCCCGCACAGAAACGCGCGCCCGGAGGTATGTAAGAACCGCAGTTAATGCAGTGCATCTACTTCCCCCTCATTCGTCATTACCGGCTGTGCGTAAGCTGGTAAGCAGTTGCACCGGGTCATAAGGCATCGACACGACGCAGCGCGCGCCAAGTTCGAGTGCCTCTGCGCGCACTTTCTCGTTTTCTGGTGGAAGAAGCAGCACGGCAGGCAGTACGGCCCGCCCGCCGCTCTGTTTACGCAAACGCCGTAGCATCTCCAGGCCGTCAATCCCGTGAAGTTCGTAATCAATCAGGAGCAGGTCAGGGCGTTCAATACGCAGCAGATCGAGAGCCTGCTGCCCGTCAAAGGCGGCGCGCGCTTCATAACCGGCGGAGCGGATCAAGGAGTTGATCTGCACCATGCGGGCTGAATCAGAGATCGTGAGGAGCAGGCGGCGAGGCATAATTGCTCCGCTCGCGCGCCGTTCGCGCTCGTGCGCGGCGGCTTCGGAAGCAGCGTGTTGAGCGTCAGTACCGGTGGACCGCATAGCACTTCCCGTACCGGGCACTGTGGTCGATTCTGCGGCTACGTTTGAAACACCGGCTTTCAATTTACCGCCAGCGCCCCGCACGTCGGCGCTTACATCATCTGCACGCGACGACTGTCGAACTGTATGCCTCTCAACATCCCCGCTCACGGGCAATTCGGGCGTGGGCTTTTGCGGCGTGGCCAACGAAGGAGCCATTGACGCCTCCTTTGCAGTGGAGGCGACGACTCGTCTCGCGGCGGGGCCGGTACGTGCGGTCTCGGCGGCCGCATCGGCCTTTTCAATCAGGCCCTCAACATCGCTGCTATCGTCCGGAAATGAGGCGAGGCCGATCGCTATCGCGGCGTCCGGGCACTCGTCCATGAATTCGCCGCGGAGCCTGGAAAGCATTGCTGCGGCGCCCGATGCTTTTATGCGTGGCAAATAGAGGAGCAGCGTCGTTGGGCCGTAGAAAGCGACAGCGTCAACGCGGCGCAGGTTGAGCTTAAGAAACCCGTGAGCTTCGGCCAGCGTCCGGTCACGCGCGGACCTGTTGAGCACTCCGCCCTCTCTACGCGCCACCGCATAGACAAGCGCCAGCGTGCCTGCTGCTCCGGCGTGAAGGTCCTCGCGCACGGAGTCGAGCATGAGCATGAAATTATCTATCTCGAGACGCCGGTCGCCGGCCACGGATGCGGCGCGGCGGCCCGCTTCGGTGCGCCAGAAAAGCGCATCAAGCCGTGCCAACATCTCCGCGGGTGGAGTCGACAGGGCGAAATAATCGTCTGCCCCCAGGTTCAATGCAGAGTTACGGATGGAGCGCTCATCCTCTTGATAAAGGAATACGAGCGGTAGCGCGTAGGTTGCAGGTTCCGCGCGTAAACGGCGCGCCAGCCCAAGAAGATCATTCTCAACCCCGGCGGCCTTGTGAGTAATTTCGAAGATGATCACATCCGGTCCGAATTCGTTGATCGCACGTCCTGCCCCTTCGCTCGTCGCCGTCAAAGTTTGATACCCGGACTGCGCCAACCGCAGCTGCAAGATCTGGGCAGCCGTATCCGCTATAATCAAAGCACGGCGCGTTACTTCGCCCGCGTGTTGAGCGGAATGTGTCGGAGCAATATTTAACAGGACGGCGCTCCTCCCTACCTGGATGCGCGCGGCGGAACCCGCGCGTCAACCATGATACATAAAATAGTATGCTATCTAAACAGAAGAAACAAAAAACGGGGCGGACTTTCCTCAAAGGAAACGTCCGCCTCGGGCCTTCATGATGGTTTTAACCGGAAATTTACTGGCTGACCAACTGAAGCCTTCCATCCGGCAGCCGTACCGCATAGACGTTGCGCTCATAGGTGTTGAGCGGCACCGGCTGCTCCGTCTGAGCCGTCTGACCAGGCGCAATCTTTTGCGCGCGGCGTGCCGTCTCCGGGTCACGCATTAACTGGTAACGCCAACTGATGCGCCGCACGTACTCCTGCGTCTCGCTGTAAGGCGGAATACGCCGGCCATATTTCAAAACAGCGCCCTCACCGGCATTGTATCCGGCCAAAGCCAAACGAACGTCCCCATCAAAATAGTCGAGCAGAAAACGCACATAGCGCGCGCCGCCTTCGATATTTTGGCGCGGATCAAAAATATTCATCACGCCAAAACGCGCTGCCGTCTGTGGCATCAATTGCATCAGCCCACGCGCCCCTTTAGGCGAGACGGCCCGCTGCTTGAAAGTTGATTCCTGATGCATAATCGCGTAGAGCAGCACGGGATCAACTCCATTACGGATCCCCGAATCAACGATAAAACCATCTATTTTCACGTTGCCCGTCGTGAAACCATCGAGTGACTTGCTGACAGTCATGGCGAGGGTGTTCGTTGGCCTGATGTAAAGGTTAGACGTGGGACGCGCAAGGTCAGGTTTTTCATTGTGAGCGGACTTAACAGTCGGGCGAACTGTTTTCGATGGCGGTAATGTCGCGGTTTTCGGTACCCTCTCAATGCGGATCCCATTTGTCATGTCAAAGTTATCGGGACGATAATTCGGACCGGCTTGGGCCAGGCTGGGGGCAGCGCAAAGGATTGTGAAAAGAGAGAGTAAAAGGATTTTCATCATGCTATTTACCATGGAATTGGGTGGGGTCAAGAGGCACGCCCGACGATAAACCGCGAGGCCTAAAGAAAAAGAGCGATTCAAAAGAGCGTGCTAAGGGTCATCGGACATCCCTCACATTGAAATCATAACATGTTGTTAACGATATAACAACATATTTATGCAAATTTAAACAATTGAGGCAAAGTATTGATAAAGGAAGGTTTATACCCGTTACTCTGCTCATAAGTGGGACAAGGAAATTAATATGTAGGAGCTAAACTACTGGTAAGACAGGACTTAATCTAAAAGTCTGAAAGAAAGAGGCGGATAACCTGATAAATTCGGCAGCAGGGCAATGTTGCTAGAATCGCAGACTTCACACCCTTATGCCTTACACGAGCATACTACCCAAACTCCTAAAGACTTTTCAGCCCGCGAGTCGCTCAATGATGCCATAGCTGGCTTTGAGGGCTTCGGCCAGTTTCTCGGGCTGATTGCCTCCGCCTTCGGCCATGTCCGCCTTACCGCCGCCGCGACCGCCGACGATTAGCGCTAGTTCTTTAATGACCTGGCCCGCCGGGACGCGTTTCACTAAATCCGGCGAGGTACGGACGATGAGCGAAACTTTCCCGTCGCCAATACGCCCTAAAACGACAACACCGGAATTGATTCGCGCAAGCAGGGTATCTGAAAGCTGGCGCATTCCCGCCGTGTCAAGGCCGCTCGCTTCGCGCGCCAACACACGCACGCCTTCGGCCACTTCGCGCGCCTCATCGCCGTTCGAAGAAGCCATACCGACCGCGCCGGTCGCCAGTTTCAAACGCAGCTCATCCGCTTCGCGCCGCACTCTCTTCAGCTCTTCCTGCAATCGCTCAACCATCGCCGGAATCTCTGTACGCGAGGCGCGCAACTCGCCCGCAACCTGATCAACCAGCGCTTCCGTCTCCTGAAAACGCGTGAACGCATCCGCGCCCGTCACAGCCCTGATGCGGCGCGTGCCTGATGCGATAGATTCATCGCTGACGATCTTGAATAAGCCGATGTCGCCCGTGGCGCGCACGTGTGTGCCGCCGCACAGTTCCTTCGAAAAACCGGGCACCGTAAGCACGCGCACCTTCTCGGCATACTTTTCACCGAAGAGGGCCATCGCGCCTGACTGCATCGCCTCTTCCAAAGAAAGGATGTCCGTGCGCACAGGCTCGTTGCGCAGAATGTGGTAGTTGACGAGCCGTTCGAGCTCAGCGATTTCATCGCGGGTCAGCGGCTGAAAGTGCGTGAAGTCGAAACGCAGGTAGTTCGGCGCAACAACCGACCCGGCCTGCTTGACGTGCGTGCCAAGCACTTCGCGCAACGCGGCATGAAGCAGGTGCGTCGCCGTATGATTACGCCGCGTCGCGTCGCGCTTCTCTACATCAACCTGGGCGGTCACTTTGTCACCGGTGTGCAGGGCGCCATGATCTACGGTCACGCGGTGAACGATGAGGCCACTCACGGGCGAGGCGGTGTCGTTAATAGTGACATGGCTATTGCCGCCCGCGAATGCGCCTGTGTCGCCGACCTGGCCACCCGCTTCGGCGTAAAACGGTGTGCGGTCTAAGACCGCTTCGCCCTCTTCACCTGTGCGCAACTCATCAACTTCTTCTTCAGCCTTGATTAACGCCAAGACCTGCGCGCCCTCCAGTCTGGTGCCTTCATAGCCCGTAAACTCGCTCCGCCCGGCGCGTTCAAACACTTGCGTGTACACAGGTTTACTCTTTGTGCGCGCCGGCCCTTCGTCGCGCACACTGGCGCGTTGAATCTCGCGCAGTGCGGCATCGAACGATTGGTTAAATGTCTCTTCTTCGACTTTGAAGCCGCGCTCCTCGAGGCTCACACGGATCAGGTCGCGCGGCGTGCCGAACGTGTCATAGAGGCGCGCAAGCTCCCGATAGTCGGGCATCGAACCGCATTTGATCGTCGAAAAGAGAGCGTCGAGTTTCTGCAAACCAACGGTCAAGGTCGAGCCGAAGCGTTCTTCTTCGAGCTTCACCATCCGTTCAATAAATTCACGCGCCGCTTCGAGTTCAGGGTAAGCTTCGCGCATCTGGTCGACGACAAAATTTGTCACCTTGTAGAAAAAGAGGTCTCCAAATTTAAGGGCGTGGCGGCCATGATAAATCGCGCGCCGCATGATTTTGCGCAGCACGTAATTGCGTCCTTCATTGCCGGGCAGAATCCCGTCGGCGATGGAGAAGGCGGTAGCCCGCGCGTGATCCGCAATTACGCGCATCGCGAAGCCTTCGGGCGAGTCCGGCTCATAATTCCGGTCTGCCAGCTTGGCCGTGAAATCTATGATCGGGCGGATCAGATCCGTATCGTAGTTCGATTTAACGTCTTGCAGGACGACCGCGAGGCGTTCGAGCCCGGCACCCGTGTCAACCGACGGCGCGGGTAGCGGCTCAAGCCTGTACTGGCCCGGCGCAACCTCTATGCGGTTATACTGCATGAAGACCAGGTTCCAAATCTCCATCGTTAGGTCGCCGGGCCCGTTGACATAATCAGCGCGATTGAATTCGGGGTCTTCAGGGTGCTTGCCAAGATAATAGTTGATCTCGGAATTCGGCCCGCACGGCCCTGTTTCGGCCATTTGCCAGAAATTATCTTTGCGCCCGAAACGGAGGATGCGGTCGGGACGTGCACCGACCTTCACCCAGAGTTCGGCGGCCTCGTCGTCCGCAGGCACCTCCTCATCGCCCGCAAAGACTGTGAACCACATCCGACCGGGGTCCAGCTTCAATTCGTTCACGAGCAGGTCCCAGGCAAACTTGATGGCCCCCTCCTTGAAATAATCGCCGAAGGAGAAATTGCCCAGCATCTCGAAGAAGGTGTGGTGGCGTGCGGTCTTGCCGACTTCATCGAGGTCGTTGTGCTTACCGCCGGCGCGCACGCACTTCTGCGATGACGTGGCGCGCACGTAGGGGCGCTTCTCCGCGCCCGTGAAGACATCTTTGAACTGGTTCATTCCGGCGTTGGCGAAAAGTAGCGTCGGATCATTGGCCGGCAGGAGCGGGCTTGAGTGCACGCGCGTATGCCCGTTGCGCTCAAAATATTTAAGGAATGTTTCGCGAATCTCGTTTCCGGTCATGGCAGTATCCAGTAAGCAGTAAGCTATGAGCAGCAAGCAGTAAAGTGGTCACTGCCCACTGCTTACCGCTTACTGCTCACTACAGTGGAAGTGTAACACGCAGGACGCGGGCCGGCGAAGCGGGCCCGCGGCTCAGGCTTTATGGAGATGGAGGACTATCCTCGTCAGTATCTACTATAGATACGGCGCGCGCCTTTTCCGAGACCATTTCATATGAGAAGCCCTGTCGCAGGAGATGGTCAAATAAGCTTTTGGTTTCGGCGCGCGTTTGCGGGCGACCGCGCAGGCGTATGCGTTTCTCTATCGCACGATCTATCAATTCCGCTTCGGGTGTCTCTTCAAAGACGAGCTTGAGGGCTTCGTCTGCCGTTTCGCGATCAACCTTTTTCAGCGCAAGGTCGCGCCTGAGGCGCCCACGCCCCATAGGTCTTTGACGCACTTTGTACGAGGCGTAGCTATAGGCGAAGCGCTCATCGTTCAGATAGCCGTATTCGCGGAGTTTCGCGAGCACCCCCTCGACCACCGTCTCATTGGTCCACTGCCTTTCCAGCAAACGTTCGCGAAGCTCGGCGACAGAGCGCGGTTTGGCGGCGAGCAGCTTCACGGCGCGCTGGAATGTTCTCTCACGCGCCTTGTCAGGATCAAAAGGGTGACGCTCTCTCTCCGGCTCGCCCTCACCCCGGCGTCTCACTTTCGACTTCCAACTACTTTTTCGCATTGTGCAAATACTCTAAAGTAATGTGAAACCGCCTGGCAAATGGTCGCGATCCTGAATTTGTGATCCGAGATTTGCCACTACGGTGGTCTGAGATTTCAGACTCAGATTAAAATCGCAAATTGACAATCAGCAATCCGAAAATAGCTTATGAATGGCATTCTCATCATAGATAAGCCTGCCGGGTGGACTTCGCATGATGTGGTGGCGCGTGTGCGGAGAATATTGGGTGAGCGGCGCGTCGGTCACACCGGGACGCTCGACCCGTTTGCGACGGGCGTGTTGGTCGTGCTGGTCGGGCGTGCCACCCGGCTCGCTCAGTTTCTGAGCGGCGCGGATAAGGAGTATGAGGCGGTGATTCGCTTCGGCTACGCAACGGATACGGGTGATTCGACGGGCACACCACACCCGTTGTCTTCGGGCGGACGGCAGGATATTTCCCGCGTCGCCGGGACGACGCCCGTGCCTAGTCTGGCCGCTGTGCCAAAAGAAAACTTGACGGTATGGAGCGATCAGGAGATTGAATCGGCACTCCAGAGCCTGTGTGGTGAGATCGAGCAGGTGCCGCCAATGTACTCCGCAAAGAAGGTGAAGGGGAGGAAGCTTTATGAGCTGGCGCGGCGTGGCGAAAATATCGAGCGCAAAGCGGTGCGCGTCAGGGTGCAGGAGTTCGCCCCCGTGCGGAGTAGCGGCGTATTGCTGCGTAATACGGATGGAACATGCGACGTGGCGACGCGTGTCGTTTGCTCTGCGGGAACGTACATACGCACGCTCGCGGAATCGGTCGGGGAGCGGCTCGGCGTACCCGCTCATCTCGCCGCACTGCGCCGTACGCGGGCAGGCGATTTCAGGATCGAAGACGCCATAAGCCTTGAGGGATTGGACCCAATGGCCGGGGCCGAGCGCCTGGCGGGAACCATTCTGTCTCCTGACGCGGCCCTCTCTAAACTACCTTTTGTGCATCTAACACAAGGGGATGCGCAAAGGGCGCAACATGGGGCCGTCGTAAGTATTAGCGGCCCGTATGGGGCAGAATGGCCGGACGGCCAGCTTGTGAGGATGGGTGACGAGGGCGGTAATTTTATCGCCGTCGGCGTCTACGACGCCGGGAAAAGCACCCTCAGGCCCCGGGTCTGTCTCGCGCCTGAAAAATAAAGGGTTGACCCGCATCTTGCTGGGCTGTGTTATACTTATAGGCAGCCGCCGGGATGCGCGCGAGCGGGTCGCTTCCGGAACGAGGATCTCCCGTCCCCCCGCTCGAATTGATAACATAGATCATTGAAGGCTGGAAACAGTCTCGACGATGCGCCTCACGCTTACCGCGCGCGTGACGCATGCGCATATCGAGGCTTCTCCTGAAAGGGAACCATGGGGATGTTGGCGGGCTACACAGGCGAGTTGCCCGACCCATAGAGCGTGCTCTTTCCCCACACGCTGTCCACGCGCGCGAAAGCCAAATGAGGTACGAAAACAAGGCTATGCAACAGCAGGATGGCAACAACAAGTTCAATATTAGCGAGCGGCTCGAAGAATTGCGTCGCGAACACGAAGCGCTGCGCTGGGAAGGCTCATTCCGAGATTATTTTGAGTTAGTCGCACAGAATCCGCGCCTCGCACAGCTCTCGCACGCGCGCATTAACGACATGATTCATGCTGCGGGCGTCGAGAAGTTAAACGAGGGCACGCGCGACGAAATCACACGCTACAACTTTTTCGCCTCGGAGCTCTTCGGCATCGAAGAGCCGATCGCGCGCATTGTCGAGTACTTCAAATCCGCCGCGCAACGGCTCGAGGTACGCAAGCGTATTCTGCTGCTGATGGGCCCGGTCGGCGGTGGCAAGTCCACCATCGTGATAATGCTCAAGCGCGGCCTTGAAGAGTGGACGCGTAGGGAGGCGGGGGCGGTCTTTGCGATCAAGGACTGCCCGATGCACGAAGAGCCGCTGCACCTCATCCCGCATTCCCTCCGTCCGGAGATTGAGAAACACTACGGCATCTACATCGAAGGCGACCTCTGCCCGCAGTGCCGCTACTCTTTGGAGCACACCTACGGCGGGCGCCACGAGGACGTGCGCGTGCATCGTGTCATCTTCTCCGAGAAGGATCGCGTCGGCATCGGCACATTTTCACCGAGTGACCCGAAGAGCCAGGACATTACGGAATTGACCGGCTCGATTGATCTTTCGACCATCGGCGAGGTGGGGGTCGAATCCGACCCGCGCGCTTACCGTTTTGACGGCGAACTCAACATTGCGAATCGCGGCCTGATGGAGTTCGTCGAGATGTTAAAGGTCGATGAGAAGTTTCTCTACAGCCTGTTGACGCTTTCGCAAGAGCAGAGCATCAAGACCGGTCGGTTTGCGATGATCTACGCGGACGAAGTGATTCTGTCACACACTAACGAGAACGAGTATGTCTCCTTCGCCGGCAACCGCAAGTCCGAGGCTCTGCAGGACCGCATCATCCTTGTGCGCGTGCCTTATAACCTGCGCGTCTCACAGGAAGAGCGCATCTACGATAAGCTTTTGAAGCAATCGGAAGTCCTGCGCAACGTCCACCTCGCGCCGAACACTTTGCGGGTCGCCGCGATGTTTGCCGTCATGACGCGCCTCGAAGAGCCGAAGCGCCAGAACGTTGACATTGTGAAGAAGATGAAGCTTTATGATGGTGAGGACGTCGAAGGTTATAAATCAAAGGACGTGCGCGAGCTGAAAGACGAGACGGTGCGTGAAGGCATGGACGGCATTTCGCCGCGCTACATCATCAACCGCCTTTCGAGCGCGCTCGTGCGTGACGGCGTCACCTGCATTAATCCGATCGATGCGCTGCGGGCGATCAAGGACGGCTTCGAACAGCACACGGGGATCAGCTCCGATCAACGCGAACGATACCTGAATATGATCTCGCTGGCGCGTAAGGAGTATGACGAACTCGCCAAGATCGAGGTGCAGCGGGCCTTCGTCTATTCATTCGAAGAGATGGCGCGCACGATGTGCAACAATTATCTGGACAACGTCGAGGCGTACTGCAACAAAGAACGGATCAAAGATCCGATCACGGAAGAGGAGATGGAGCCGGACGAGCAACTGATGCGCTCCATCGAGGAGCAGATCGGGATCTCGGAGAACGCGAAGAACACCTTCCGCCAGGAGATTCTCATACGCATCTCGTCTTACGCGCGCAAGGGACGCGCCTTCGAGTACAATTCGCACGAGCGTCTCAAAGAGGCGATTGAAAAGAAGATTTTCGCCGACCTGAAAGATGTGGTGAAGATCACGACGTCGGCCAAGACTCCCGATCCGGATCAACTGCGCCGCATCAACGAGGTGGTTGACCGTCTCGTCAAAGATCACGGCTACTGCCCGGTCTGTGCCAACGAGCTGTTAACCTACGTCGGTACGCTGCTCTCGCGCTAAGCGCGGGCGGCGCGCTCTTTCGGGAGCCCTGTGTTTTACAACGCCCGCGCCCGTTCTGAGAGGTGCGGGCATTGTTTTAACCGCGGAAAAAGAATGAAGAAGCGATACCTGATTGCGGGCGCATCCGGGTTGGCCGGCACCGCGCTGGCAGTGAAGCTGTTGAGCCGCTCGCGTGATGTGCAGTGGGTTAAGCACGTGAAGGATTTGAAGCATGCCGACCGTTCGCACTTTGCCGACGTCGGTGGCCTGCGCGTGCATTATCAGGAGGCCGGCGCGGCAGAAGCGCCGCCCGTTATTCTGATCCACGGCTTTTGCGCGTCGACTTTTGTGTGGGGCGATGTGCTGCTGCCGATCGCAGAGGCGGGCTATCGCGTTATCGCGCCGGATTTGGTTGGCTTCGGTTTCTCGGAAAAGCCTCGGCGCGGCGAGTATACGATTGACGCGCAGGCGCGCATGATTGTCGGCCTGATGGATTATCTGGGCATTGAGGGCGCGACGTTGGTCGGAAGCTCCTACGGTGGCGCAGTCGCGGCCACCTGCGCGCTCGATACGGCCGGGCGTGTCGAACGGTTGGTGCTGGTCGGCGCAGTCGTCAACGATGAGGCGAAGAGACAGCCTTTACTGCGGATGGCAGCATCACCCGTGATGGGTGATCTTCTCTCGCCTTTGCTGCTCGATTCGCACCTGCTGCTGCGCTGGCGTATGAAAAGAGTTTATGCGGCGCAGAACAGGCACCTATTTAATGGCGGGCGAATGGAGGCCCATCATCGGCCCCTGCGTGCGGCGAACACACACCGGGCCGTCTTGCGTACGCTGCGCGGATGGAGCGCCGATCGCATCGAGCGTGAGGCGCGTCGCATCAAACAACCGACGCTTTTGATCTGGGGTGAAAATGACCGTGATATTCCGCTCAGACACGGCGAGCGGCTTTTCGAGTTGATCCCGGGCGCGCGTCTTATCGTATTTCGTCGCTGCGGGCACCTGCCGCAGGAGGAATACCCGCGGGAGTTTACGAAACTGGTCGCCGACTTCTGCGGCGACGCGAGCGCGGTTGAGGGCGCGCCGGAGGAGAACGCACTGCTGCGCGCTTAAGAGAGGTAGAGATGTCTATTCAACGCAACGACTGGTCATTGCAGCGCAAAGGCATTATTGATCAGGATCGTCATAAAGAACGTGTCAAAGAGGCGATCAAGAAGAATCTCGGCTCCATCGTCTCCAATGAGGCAATCATTCTTTCGGACGGCAAGAGGACCGTTAAAGTGCCCATCCGCGCGCTCGACGAGTATAAGTTTCGTTTCGATTATCGCAAGCGCAAACAGGTCGGGCAGGGCGACGGCAAAACGAGAGTCGGCGATGTCATAGCGCGTGAGGGCCAACCGGGGCAGGGCGGCGGTCAGGGGGCGGGGCAGGAGGCGGGCGGCGAATACTATGAAGCAGAGGTCAACATCGACGAGATCGCCGCGCTGATCTTCGAAGATCTGCAACTGCCATTTCTGGAGGAGAAAGCGAAGAAGGCCGTGCAGGCCAAGACGACGCGCTTCAACGAGATTAGGCGCACGGGAGTGATGGCAAATCTCGACAAGCGCCGCATGATTCTCGAAAACATCAAACGCAATGCGCGCGAGGAGGGCAAAGCCCGCTTCGGCGATGTCAAGAAGGAGGATCTCAGGTTCAAGACCTGGGAAGAGAACCTGCGCTACGAGTCGAACGCCGTCGTCCTGGCGCTGATGGACGTTTCGGGGAGCATGGGCGAATTCAAGAAATATATCGCGCGCTCATTCTATTTCTGGATGGTGCGCTTCCTGCGAACCAAGTATGACAACGTCGACATAGTCTTCATCTCGCACCACACGGAGGCCAAGGAAGTCACCGAAGCGCAATTCTTCACGCAGGGTGAATCGGGCGGCACGGTGGTCTCAAGCGCC
The DNA here is from genome assembly GCA_964383905.1 of uncultured Blastocatellaceae bacterium. Lineage (GTDB taxonomy): Bacteria > Acidobacteriota > Blastocatellia > Pyrinomonadales > Pyrinomonadaceae > CAYLJO01. Next base: position 8,905 of record CAYLJO010000090.1, on the reverse strand, counting down.
TACCAACTGGCGCTGGATATTATTAAAGAGCGCTACCAACCGCAGGACTGGAACATCTACCCCTTCCACTTCTCCGACGGAGACAACTATTATTCGGATAATGAAGAAGCGGTGCGCCTGGCGGATCAATTGATCGCGACCTGCAACCTTTTCGGCTACGGCGAGATCGGCGAAGAGGGTGCGTCGAGCTTCCGGCGCTCCTCCGGCGCACTGCTCTCGATCTTCAACGACCGTCTGAAGCGCAAAGACCGCTTTGTCGGCGTGCGCATAGACGATAAGGAAGACGTCTATCCGGCGCTTAAACAATTCTTTGGGAAAAAGAATGAGTTATGAGAAGTAATCGGTATTCGGCTAAGAACTGATTGCGATGAGACTGATTATGGAAGACCGCGAAATCAAGGAGCTGGAAAAGGCACTGGAGCAGATCTGGGAGGTGGCGCGCAAGTTCGGGCTCGACCCATTCCCGACGCGTTTCGAGATCGTGCCGGCGACGGTGATGTACGAGATCGGCTCTTACGCGCTGCCCGGAAGATATTCCCACTGGACTTTCGGCAAGGCCTATCATCGCATGAAGACGATGTACGACTTCGGCCTGTCAAAAATTTACGAGGTCGTGATCAATACGAATCCGTCTTACGGCTTCCTGCTCGAGACGAACAGCCCGATCCAAAACAAGCTTGTGATGGCCCACGTGTTGGGTCATGTCGACTTTTTCAAGAATAATGTCTACTACTCTAAGACCAACCGCCGCATGGTCGAGAGCGTCTCGACGCACGCGGGGCGCATGACCGAATACGAATTTAAGTACGGCCGCAAGAACGTGGAGAAGTTTCTCGACGCGGTGCTCTCCATCGAAGAGCACATTGACCCGAATTTCTTCATCAAGCGCGAGGAGAGTCGAGAAAATAAGGAGCGGCGCGAAGCCAACCCGCCTAAGGAAGGGCGCTACGACGATATCTGGAAACTCGGCGAGAAGAAAGATCGGAGCGTGGAGGAGAATCAGAATAAGCGTCCGGAGGGCGGCCGCCTCCCGGAAAAGGACATCGTTTACTACATTATGCGCAATGCGCCGTCACTTGAGCACTGGCAGCGCGATGTGATGGCGATGATCCACGAGGAGATGGAATACTTCATTCCGCAGATGCAGACCAAAACCTTAAATGAAGGATGGGCGTGCGCGACCGGAGATTCTTTGCTCCTGACCGCAAATGGGTTTGTTCGGTTCGATAAGTTGTATGAGGCCGCCGAAAGGATCCAGGTGGCGGCCGGCGGCTCTCGCGAGCTATACAACATTACAGATTTTCACAAGGAACAGCGTGTCGCTACCATCCGCGTCAGAACCCGTCGTGGACTAACTATTGAAGGCGCTTTCAAACACCGCGTTCTGACGGAAGACAACAGATGGGCCTGCCTGAGAGATTTAAGAATCGGGGACCGAATTAGGATCGAAAGCGGCTCAAACATCTGGCCGAAAGAGAAGCAGCCGCTCGGCTTCGTTCCAGCGCAGCCCGGCGCGACGCTTGAGACAGTCGCGGCCCTAGCCGGAGTGTCATCCTGGACGGTTATGCGCCCCCTGAAGGGGCAGAGAACGCTCAACGCAGGAGGTATTGATGCTGCGCTCGCGACCGCCTCTTACCGGCCGGGCATGGCCGGGAAGGTGCTTCCAACACGGACGCTATTACGGATTCCCGACGTGCTCAACGAGGATATCGCGTGGCTGCTTGGATATTTCATTGGCGATGGCAAGAGGACAAAATCTGGAATCTGTCTCACCTGCGGGGATGAGGAACTCTCTCAGAAGCTGGCCAGGATAGTTAATGAAGTTTTGGGATTACACGCGATCGTGTACTGGGATCCGACGGAAAGAGGAGGGCGCTGGCGCGTCATCGCGCATTCGCGTGAATTATTAAGCTGGCTCGGATCGTTGGGGATCAATCTTGAAGATAAGGCGAGAAGCAAGAAAATCCCGTCTCCCATCTTACGCTCGCCGAAAGAGGTAATGTCAGCATTCCTACGGGGATATTTTGACGCCGATGCTTATGCGGGGCCTGAGGGCATCCGCCTTTCATCCTCTAGCGATGCTTTGATTCGCACTGTTCAGATCATCTTGCTTAATTACGGTATTCTCTCAACCCAGCGTCCGCACCAAGACGGTTGCACTCACCTTGAGATCGCCGGAGCTTCCGCCGCGCTCTTTCTCTATGAGATCGGATTTGGCCTGACACGTAAACAGCAGGCGCTAAAGGAGTACGTCGAGAGGCATCGCTGGTTTAGGAAGGAAGAGCGCGGCGACACGATTGTTTCTATCGAATACGGTTGCGCCGATGTCTTCGATATTACGGTGGATACGATGCACGCCTACGTGGCGAACGGATTCATCAATCATAATTCGTTCTGGCATTCGCGCATCATGCGCGAGTTGGATCTCACCGACAGCGAGCACATAGAGTTTGCCGATCTTCATTCGGGCGTTGTCTCACCACATAAAGGGCAATTGAACCCTTATTATCTCGGTTACAAGATTTTAGAGGACATCGAGCGCCGCTGGGATAATCCGACGGCGGAAGAGCGCGAAAAGTTTGGCCGGCGCGCAGGCTCCGGACAGGAAAAGATTTTCGACGTGCGCGAGCTTGATAACGATGTTTCATTCCTGCGCAATTACCTGACAGAAGAGCTCTGCGAAGAGTTGGATCTATTCGTTTACGAGTTGGTCGAGGAAGAGGAGTGGACGATTACGGAAAAGCGCTGGGAGCGCGTGCGGGATCAGCTTGTGGCGAACATGACAAACTTCGGGTTCCCGTATATCGAGGTCGCGGATGGCGACTATAACGGCAATCGCGAGCTATACCTCAAGCATGCTTATGAGGGCGCGGAACTCGATTCGCGTTACGCGCGCAAGACGCTCGAACATGTTTACACGCTGTGGGGCCGCCCCGTTCACCTCGAAACCTTCGTCGATGACGAGCGCGTCGTCATGCATTACAACGGCGAAGACCACAATGAGGATTAAAGAAGGATAATTTTTTACAGATCGCTCGGGCGTCACCCGGCAGCCGAGAATGTCATTGCAGGAGCTTAGTAGTCCAATGAGCTTATCAGGAGAATTCTTTGATTCCCTTAAATTTGAGACCGGCACCGCGCTTGATCCTACGGACTGCTTTTGTCATCACCGTTATCATAATCATCGCTGCCGGTATGTTGAGCTCGTCGGCCGATATCAAGGTGAGCAATCAGCCCGCATCGGAAGGGCGACCTATCACACCTGCGGGATCGCTTGTACTCGATGCTAATACCGGTCTGCCGGCCGTCGGTTCCTTACCGGTAGATTTTGTACGCAGCCCGGATCACACCGGGCCGGGTGGAGGCGGACGCTATCTTCTAGCAGTCAATAGCGGCTTTGGTGTCCAATTCAACGCCGCGACCAATCGCGCGCAGCAATCCCTGGCCGTGATTGATCTTAACGCGCGGCCCGCCCCTGCGGTCATCCAGAACCTGTATTTCCCTTCACCACAAAGTGTCAACGTGGGCGTTCGCTTTGCCCCGCAACCTGAAGCCGATAGCGCATACAGGCTATATGCTTCGGGCGGCTTCGAAAACAAAATCTGGATGTTTCGGTTTCATCCCGGGGCGAACATCCCCGTCACACCGCCATCACCGGGCCCAAATACTACCGTCGAGGCCCCGTTCATCGATGTCAGTGGATTTGCCACAATCGCTCAGAGCCCGCGCTACAACAATAACCGTCCACCCGTTTACCCGACCGGGCTGGCAATCAGTTCGGATGGCGATACGCTATTCGTCGCTAACAATCTTGGTGATAGCCTCGGTCTGATCACCGGCCTCCTGCGCGGAGTGCCAAGACTCGAACGGATTGATTTGCCGGGCAGTAGCAGCACCCACCACAACGATAATGGGAATTTTGTCTACCCTTATGGAGTGGTCGCGATACCGCCCCATCCTGAGGAGGCACGACTCGGTCCCCATATGCTGGCGGACGGTGCGACCGCGAAGGTTTACGTCTCATGCTGGAATGATGCTTCAATCGCTGTTATCGATTTTGCTAATAATCGGCGACGGGTCTCGTATATACCGGTCGCACGCCATCCGACGGCGATGATCCGGAACGGTAATACGTCACGGATTTATGTCGTTAACTCTAACGCCGACAGTGTCTCCGTGATCGACACGAGGTCCGACCGTGAAGTTGAACGCATCAATGTTCGTTTAGCAGAAGAGGCGCCGCTCGGCAGCAGTCCGGAAGGTTTGGCGCTGAACAACGACGGCAGCACGCTTTATGTCGCCAACTCGCATAGCAATGCCGTGGCGGTAATTGCACTGTCTGAGCAAGCTCGCGGTGATATGGCGGGGCGGCAATCTAAGAAGGACGACCGGAGCATTGTGCGCGGGTTCATTCCGACCGGTCAATACCCGTCCGCGGTTGCCGTCGCCAATCACACTATTTTCGTCGGCAATGGCAAAGGAACAGGGTTCGAAAATTCGTCCGTCGTGGTCAACAACTCTGGTCGTGTGCCGAATGCCCCCAACGGCAGATTTCCTGCCGGCAAGGGGCGCGGAATGGGGGCCGGCGGACAATATAGCGTATCGCTCGTCGCCGGCAATATCGGCGCCGTCGCCGAACCGGACGAGCAGTCGCTCGCGCGCTATACCCAGCAGGTGATGCGCAATAACGGAATGATCGGCACTGGGCCGGCGAAGCTCTTTTCCGGCAAATCGCCGTTCAAGCACATTATTTACATTATCAAAGAGAATCGCACTTATGATCAGGTCTTGGGTGACATCAAGAATGCCGGCGACGGCCGCGCCGCAGACGGCGATGCGACACTTGCGATCTTTGGCGCGGGCGAGGCCGCGCGGCCTCACAATCGCCCGACGGCTCAAGACATCACTCCTAATCACCATGCGCTTGCGCTGCGCTTTGGCCTGTTCGATCGCTTTTTTGTTAATTCGGAAGCCAGCCCCGACGGGCATAATTGGTGCACCGCAGCATTCTCGAATGATTACGTTGATAAATCATATCGCTGGAATTACAGTGGGCGCGGCCGTACTTATGATTTTGAAGGCTTCAATCGGCTGCCCGATCTCGGTCCACTTAAAGGGGCCCCGCCCCTCTTTACGAAGCCGGTTGGGGTCAATGGCATTGCCTCTTTCATGCAGCGTTTTATCCCTTATTTGAATGGATCGCGCGATGTCTCCGAACCCGAAACTTTATACCTCTGGGACGCTGCCACGCGGTCAGTGCTCACTTACCGCAATTATGGCGAATTTGTCGCCACGATCTCTGAGGCTGATGTCGCAGCGATTAATGCGAATCGTTCCAAGACTTATCCAGATATCACGCCAACGATTTCTTCCTTTCCGACAAAGAAATCGCTCGAGGGCCATCACAGCACCGTATTTCGCGACTTTGATCTTCATACACCCGACTCGATGACGACTGACTCCTATCGCGCGGCATTAGAATCTAAGGGGCAAACGGATCCGGCGATCACAAGCGCAAACGCGGTTGAGCGCTTTCGCGGGAACTCGCGTCTGGGAGCATGGCTGGAGGAATTTCGTGGCTTCGTCGCCGGCATTGAAGCCGGACGGCCTGACCGGATGCCCAACCTCTCCATCCTGCGCTTCTCCAATGACCATACCAATGGGCTGACGGCCGGAATGCCGACCCCACAGTTTTTTGTCGCGGATAATGACTACGCCGTAGGCCGGCTGGTCGAAGCCGTCTCTTCCAGTCCCTACTGGAGAGATACGGCGATCTTCACAGTTGAAGATGATGCGCAGGATGGTCCTGACCACGTCGATGCGCACCGGTCGGTGGCCCTTATCATCAGCGCTTATAACCGCCCCGGCGCACTCATTCATGAATTTCACAACACGGTGAGCCTGATCCGCACCATGGAGATTCTGTTGGGAATTGAGCCGATGAATCAGCTCGATGCGTCGGCGATACCTATCAATCTCTTTCATGACGAGGCTGACGTGCGCCCGTATCATGCCCTGCTGCCAACCGTCTCACTTGATAATTTAATAACACAACCTCCGCGCGATGCGGCAACGGCTTACTGGATGAGGCGTACGGCGGAGCAAGACATGAATCATGCTGATATGGCCCGGCCCGACGTTTTAAACCAAATCATCTGGTTCTCAGTCCGCGGGGCAAGCGCCCCGACGCCGGAAGTCGTCCGACTACCGGCTTTCGACACGATGCTGGTCGGCATTAACAAGGAAAGAGATGAAGTTGCTGTGACGCAGGGTTCTAAGAGAGGGCGACCGCAGTAGCCTCTTTTGTCGGCTAACGTCGTAAGAAGGAGCCATGACGTGTGCGATGATACGGAGAGCGAACAGTAATTCTATTCAGTCCATCCGAAGCGCCTTGCCGACAGAAGGGTCACGGCGCACGCGCCATATGCGGCTGTCGAGGTGGTAGTGAACGAAAGCGTAGCCCCAGAAGAAAGCGGCCACCAGTTGTGTGAGCAAGGCCCATTGCCCGCTCCTCCAACTGATGTACTGGCGCGGGAGCTGATACCAAAGACCGAAGAGAAGGCCGAAACCGATGTAGTAAAGTAATCGCCGACTAATCACTTCGGCCGCGCCGTAACGCTCCCTGCAATCCGCGCCGCTTGTATATTTCTTGTTATGAAACCAGATCAAGCGATGGTATTGCAGGTTGTGATAGATCGTCAGGATCGCGACAATGGCGATGGGCTTATGCGGCATCGGCGTGAGCAGCACGGCCCAGTGCATCGGAATCGCCGCCGCGAGAAGCAGATATTTCGGAATGTCCAGAGACTGGCCGCGCACGGCTCGCTGCGCCTGGCGCAGCATCCAAGCGAAGGCGGAGACAATGGTCGCGGCGAGTAGCACGGTCGCTAAACCATTAGCGCCGGCACGAAGCGGCGCGGGAACGCGCGCGATAAATGCGACGAACGGGTAAGTGAAAGCTAGCAAGAGGAACAGGCGGTCAAGCGCATTATCTACGGGCGCAAGATCGTCGTTCTTCTTTTTGTAAAGCACCATGAAGCCGTAGTGCTGTTTGACCAGATGATAATAGGCCCACACCGCCGCGAGAAAAAAGAAGACCAGACCTGCGCCGAGCAGAACCATCACCGGGCCGATAATGAAGAACAGCAGCGAGCCAAGCAGCAACCGCTTACGCGCACGGAACTCCGTACGATCGAAGTAGGTACGCGAGAACGTGCCGAAGACGTGGGGCGCGTCTATTAGGACGGCCCACGCGGCGACCATCGGAACAAGTGGGATCAGCCCTGCGACGTAGAGCGCAAGCAGGGCGTAGCTGGAGAACACCGATCCGATGAACCACACCAAGTCATCACGCGCGCCGATGATCCAGTGCAATGAAATAGCCCTGGCCCGTGCATCTCCAGTAATAACGTGTGCATTCGATGACATAAAGACCGGAACTGCCTTGCAACTCGGGCCCGGTACGGGCCTGCCCGGGCCGCGCGGTTAATAAGCTTCGGAGGTCGTTTTGCTACGAAGCGGCGGAAGTTTACCACCAATGGCAGGGGCATAGAAAAGAGCGAATCCGGGTTCTATTCATTTCCGGCGAGCGGGTGCAGTAATCCGAGAGTCAGAGAGCAGTTCCCGAAAGGGTAGCAGAAGATTCTTTCGCCCTGCCGGGGCTGAATCGAATTGATGACTGGTGACCAACGGCTCCGGCCTTGGGCTACATCCTTTCGCCCCTTGCATAGCTTATTGGCAGTTTATCCCTGAGAATGAATAGACCGCTCTTACGCTGAATTAAGCTTTATTGACGGCTTCTTCGACGCTGCAGCGTGGACAGATGAGAATGCGGCGCGTGGCGTCGCGCCATCTGGCGAGCGCTTGTGTGGCTAAAGTAGGCTCTTTGTCCTCAGCCTCGCCTTCTGAAAAAAAACGGGCGCGCGGTGCGCTTTGCCTCCCGCGCGCTTCATCTTCGGCACGGCAATGCTTACACAGCCATCCGTAGCCTACGTTAATAAAGTGATCTGTCTCAACCACAAAACGTATTAGAAATCAGATAAGCTCTCCAGCCCCAGCGTTCTTAGCGACGGAGGAATCCGCGCCGTTGGTCGGGAGCGTCCATCAAGCGCACCGGCACGCTGGCACGTCTCCTGTCGCGTACGACTTCTACTTTGACCACGTCTCCTACCTGATGCTTGTCGAGAATGCGGAAAAGGTCGTCGGTGTTACCCACCTTTTCGCCATCTATGCTGGTAATAATGTCGCCCAGCGCAACTTCACCACTCTCCGTCTCACTCAATCCGCGCAGGCCTGCATTTGCCGCCGCGCCATTCGGGGATACCTGGTAGATGAGCACACCGTCGTTGACAGGCAAGTCCACCTGATCGCTATTGAGATTCTTGACATTAACAGGAACTATCCCGAGTTTGGGACGGCGCACTACCCCGTCCTGGATTAACTGCGGCACGATGCGCTTGGCAATATTGACCGGGATGGCGAACCCGACACCGACTGACCCGCCCGAGGGGCCAACGGGAGACAGAATCTGCGAGTTGATCCCAATCATGCGCCCGTGTGAATCGAGAAGGGGCCCGCCCGAATTGCCGGGGTTGATCGAGGCGTCGGTTTGGATGGCGCCTTCGATCAAATGGCCGTTGCGCGCGTAGATCGGGCGCTGAAGGCCGCTGATGACGCCCGTTGTTAAAGTGCGGTCAAGGCCAAACGGATTACCTATCGCCAACACCTTCTGACCGACGACGATCTTATCGGAATCGCCGAGTGGCACGACCGTCAGCAGTTGATTGCGCGGCGCGTCAACTTTAATAACGGCTAAATCCGTATCCGGATCGCCACCAACTACCCGCGCCGGATACTTTTTATCGCCACCAAAACTGACCGAGAGTTTTTGCGCGCCCTCGATCAC
>CAYLJO010000089.1:2500-24331 GCA_964383905.1 uncultured Blastocatellaceae bacterium | reverse complement strand
TGATGCTCAAGCGGCTCAGACCCTTGAAAACTTAATTTCTAAACAGGCTCTAAGAGAGAAATTGATGTGACTGTCCGCCCGCTCCGGTCAGAATATACCTCTCGTGCTCTTCATGAAAGCGGTTGAAAATAAGGGCTTGTGCGCCTTAAACGCTTCGCGAGCGCCGCAGGAGTGGCCGCGCGCCCGGTATCATCCCGGAGGAGCCCCGCCTATTGGGAAGGTTTCGGCGTAGCTGCCTGCGTGCCCTGGCGAAGCCGCTGCTCAAGGTCATTCAGGGCAGATTGAACGAATGGACTCCTGGCTTTTTTACGTGCCTGCTCTATGACTTGCATCGTGCGCGGATCGCCCAGTGTCATCAGCACCTCAGCACTGGCGCTGCCGAGCGCCTGATTGCTCGACGAGACGGCCTGGAGAAAAGCTTCGGAAATGAGCGGGAACACGCGAGGATCATCTTTACCGATGGCGCCGAGTAAAGTGATCGCGCCGGCGCGAACCTGCGCCGGATTGGTGCTCGCCGCGTAACGTATCCCGATGTCCAGAGCGCGCCGGTCGCCCAGGGCCGCGAGCCCGCCGAGCGCCGAGCCGCGAATGTTGTCGCGCCAGGACGGGACGTCGAGCAACTTGACCAGCGGCTCGTAGGCGGCGGGACTCCTGGTACTGCCGAGCGCGAGCGCCGCGGCGCGGATCACGCTATAGCTCGGGTCATTCAATAACCCCTGGTAGGTGCCCGCCAGTGACGGGTCTTTGCTGGCGGCGAGCGCCGTGACGGCGCGTGCGCGCACGCGGGCGTTCTGATCCTTGGTGGCGCCGATCAAGGCCGTGCGCGCTGCCGCGCCGGTGACCCCGCTCAAGGCTGCGGCCGATTCAAAGCGCATGCCCCAGAACTTGTCATTCGTCAGCGAGTGGCCAATCATCTCCGCAACATGCTGCTTCTCCGCATCGGCGGTCGCCTGTCCCTTCATGCGCTCCGTAAGCTGACCGAGCGCCCAGATGCGCCCCGTGACATCCTCGTCACGCTCCAACTGATAGACAAGCGCGTCAACCGGTTTCTCGTACTTGAGTTCCTTGATCAATGTGTCGCCGTAATCGAAATTAACGAGCAGCGGTTGTGAATCGACGGTGAAATTAAAAGTCTGCTCCTCCGCCGGCTCGATCATCACGCGCTCGACACGGGCGCTGTTGTTCGTGCCAATCTCGATCTCGACCGGGGTTTTGAAAAAGGCGGCTTGCGGGTACGCGGAATCCGGGTCGGGCTTCTGCTCCTGCCTGACGGTCAGCGATAAACGCTTGGCGGACGGGTCGTAGGTCTGAGTGACGCGAAAGACGGGGTGGCCCATCTTGTAGAGCCACTCGTCAAAGAACCAGTCCATGGACTGCCCCGTAGTTTCCTCGATGGCGATGCGGAACTGCTCGGTCTCGACCGGCTGGTGCGCGTACTTGTTCAGGTAATGGTTAATCGCGCGCCACCAGTTATCATCCCCGAGCGCCTTGCGCAGCATGTGCAGCACGGCGCCGCCACGCGGGTACGCGTAGACGTCGAAGACAGCGTCCGGGTCGCGATAATTCTTGGTCACGATGGGCCGCCGCTGATTATTCTTCCATGCCGTGTAATACTGCTCCTGGTTGCCCTTCACGTCGCGGTAGAGGAAATCATCATGCCCCAGGCTGTGCTCGTCCCACAGCGCCTGAAAATAGGTGGCGAAGCTCTCGTTGAGCCAGATGTCGGCCCACGACCGGCACGTCACGTAATCGCCGAACCACTGGTGCGCAAGCTCGTGTGATTGTAGACCGTCGCTCGTTTGATCGAGTTCAGTGCGCGCGTCGTGAATCATCTGGTCCGTCTGGGTGGTGGCAGAAATGTTTTCCATGCCGCCGCCGAAATCGCGCGTCACCGTCTGCGCGTATTTCGCGTAGGGGTATTTAAGGCCGGTCTTCTCCGAGAAGAATTTCACCATCTCGCCGAGGCGGGCCGCCGTGACCTTTCCCGGCTCTACTTCATTGGGGTAAACGTAGGTGAAGATAGGTACGCCGGCGTAGCTGGTTTCGACCGGCGTGTACTCGCCGACCACAATCGAAGTCAGGTAGCTGGCGTGCGGCTGGTCTATCTTCCAGTGAAAGGTACGCGTGCCGTTGGCGTTATCTTTCGTCTCGACGAGCCTGCCGTTGGAGATGACGATCAACGGCTTTTCGACAGTGGCGATCAATTCGCTGGTGGCAAAATCATTGGGGTGATCGTAGCAGGGGAACCAGTAATGGTTGTACTCAGATTCGCCCTGCGACCATATCTGGCGCGGGCGCGTCGGGTCCGAGGGGGTCGGTTTAATAAAGGTCAGCCCGCGGTTATACGCGCCGCCGATGCCGGGCTCCTGTGACACGCCGTTGGTATGGTAATCAATCACGAGCGTGAGCACATCGGCGGGCTGGTAGGCGCGGTCGAGCATGATGTGAAGCTTCTCCTTCCGGGTTTCCGTCTCATACTGGAGTGGTACGCCATTAGCAAGTTTGACGGCTGTGAAAGTCATGTTCGCGGCATCAAATTCGACACGGCGCAGGTTGGTCACAAGCGGCGAGAAGGTGATCGTCGCGGTGCCCAGCGCCTGCTCGCGTTCCCAGTCAAAACGCAGGTCGAGGGTGATATTGCGCGTGCCGTAATCACGGCTCGGGATATACTGTGTGGGCGGAAGGGCACGTGGCTTCTCTGATTGCGGCTGCTGCTGCGCGGCCGGCGGCATCGGCCGCGCGGCCGATGCCGCCGGCCCACCGAGCGCCAGCACCAGGATGAAGAAAAGGGCTCTCGCGGGGACGCGAAAAGATTGCTCGGATGGCATCGGGGTCTCCAGTAGTTTCAGACAGCTCATAGTCGCTTTATTGGCGGCGGACAAGTGCGATACGAGTCCGAACCGGTTTACAAGAACAGAGTGGTGGCTCTGTACGTTTTGGATGGCGGTATTGTGGCATAGAAGTCCGGCAACTGAAAGCGGTGATCAACGGCCGGCTAAAAGTAAGAAAGCCTAGACCTGAATCCAAATGGGTGGTGAAAGTTAAGCCGCCCGCCCAATCAGCGCCCGCGCCCTCCGGCCTCTTAGCCGGCAACTGATCATTAATTTCCTTGACAAAGGTTGACGCCCGCGAGCAAAATCTCGGCTCACCTCTTGGACTGTCGCCGATCTAACATTTCAACAGAATCGAACCGCTAGCTATGAACAGCGCCGCCCCCGTACTGGAAACTTCTTTTTCTGATCTGCGATTGCTACGGCGCGGCAAGGTGCGTGACGTGTATGAAGTCGACGCGGATCACCTGCTGATTGTGGCAACGGATCGACTCTCCGCTTTCGATTGCGTGCTGCCGACACCCATCGCGCGTAAGGGCGAGGTCCTAACTGCGCTCTCGCGTTTCTGGTTTGACAAGCTGGGTCACATCGCCCCGCATCATCTTGTCACGGCTCAAGTCGAGTTGATGCCGGAATCCGTCAGGAGACACGCCGAGAGTCTGCGCGGCCGCTCAATGCTTGTGCGGCGGGCGGAAGTCTTCCCGGTTGAATGCGTGGTGCGGGGCTATCTTGCCGGTTCCGGATGGAAGGACTACCGGCGCACGGGCGAAGTGTGCGGCCATCTCTTACCCGCCGGCCTACCCGAATCCGCAAAATTACCCGAGCCGATCTTTACGCCCGCCACGAAAGCCGAAGCAGGTCATGATGAAAATATCAGTGAAGGGCGCATGGGAGGGATTCTGGGTGAAGAGGCAACCTCCTTTTTGCGCAACACCTCACTCAGCCTATACAAGGAAGCAAGTGATTATGCGCGGGAAAGGGGCATCATCATCGCCGATACTAAGTTCGAGTTCGGGAGGGATAAAGGCGGCCGCATTATATTAATTGACGAGGTGCTCACACCGGACTCTTCGCGCTTCTGGCCCGCCAAAGAATATGCGCCAGGAGGGCCGCAGCCGTCTTTCGACAAACAGTTCGTGCGAGACTACCTCGAAACCCTTGCGTGGGACAAGCAGCCGCCCGCCCCAGCTCTTCCGGCAGAAGTGGCTGCTCAGACGACGTCACGCTACCTGGAAGCTTACCGGTTGCTCACGGGAAAAGGTCTGGAGTCTGGAGAGTCCGGAGTTTAGAGAGTCGATCGGACTTTAGACTCCAGACTCTCCAGACTCCAGACTTTTAAAGATGACCGTTTTTGACGTTATCGTAATTGCGCTGGTCGGGGCGTCGGTTATGGCCGGTGCATTACGCGGGCTGGTGCGCGCATTGGTGACAGGCCTGGCATTTGGCGCCGGACTCGTCATGGCGGCTCGTGGCTACGCGCGAGCGGGCGCTCTGCTGCGGGGGCTCGGGGTAGTTGAATCCAATGCGGCGGCTAACGCCGGCGGGTTTCTCCTGATCGTGTGCATCGCGGTCGTCGTCGGGTTCCTTGCCGGGCGGGTAATAACGAAGGCTTTACGGCGCGGGCGCCTCGAATGGTTCGACCGTGCGCTTGGGGCGGCGTTTGGACTTTTGCGCGGCGTTGCTTTTTGCTCTGCGCTATACCTGGCACTGACCGCGTTTCCGGTGCATATCAGCGCAGTCCGGCGTGCGCGCACCGCTCCTATTCTCGTCACCGGCGCGCGCATACTTGCCGCACTTATATCACAGGACGTGCGCAAACGTTTTCTTGACGAGTACAGAGTTTTGACCCAGAGCAAATAAACTATTCCATCTAAGGATCCGCCGGAGAACCCCATGCAGATGCGCGCCCGCCTTGAAGCCCTCATTGACGATATGCTCGACGGCCAGATTATGCTCGACGAAGCCCTCGCCGAGTTTGAGAAGCTTTACATCCAGAAAGCCCTGGCGCGTCACAAAGAACACCTCTCACGCACCGCGACCATACTTGGCATTCACCGCAACACGCTCTCCAAGCGCGTCGCCACCTACCGCACACAAGAGAAAGCGGGTCGCGTGGCTAAGCGCCGGGGTCGCTAATTCACGGCGCAGAATATTAAAAACGCCAAACCGAGGTTGACAATTACTCCGGGCATGCTATATTTTTAGCACTCGCTGCCGGAGAGTGCTAACATGACCTGGCAGCAGGGCCAACGCAATTAAACCCGTAAACCCTTATTTTTCTGACAGATAAATCGAAAGGAGTAGAAGTAGCAAGATGGCCACTAATATTAAACCCCTTCATGATCGCGTGATCGTGCGCCGGATCGAAGAGGGCGAACAGATTCGCGGGGGGATCATCATCCCGGATACAGCCAAAGAGAAGCCGCAAGAAGGCGAAGTTGTCGCCGTGGGTGAAGGCAAGTACAGAGAAGATGGTACGCGCCAGACGCTGGACGTCAAAGCAGGTGACCGCGTGCTGTTTGGTAAGTACAGCGGTTCCGAGATCAAGATTGATGGTGAAGAGCTATTAATCATGCGTGAGGATGAGATCCTCGGGATTATCGAGCGCGCGGGCGCGGCGGCCGGATCAGGCAGCGGCAAGAAAGGCGGCAAGTAGTCTGATAGCGAGACTCCGGCCGCTTTTTTAATTAATAGAATCAACATATCGAGTAGGAGAGAAAAGAAAAATGGCAAAGCAAGTAATTCATGGCGAAGAGTCGCGCGCGGCAATTTTGCGCGGCGTTAACCAGCTCGCCGACGCTGTCCGGATCACGCTCGGTCCGAAGGGGCGCAACGTCGTGATTGATAAGAAATTCGGCTCCCCGACGATCACCAAGGACGGCGTGACCGTGGCCAAAGAGATTGAGTTGAAAGACTCTCTCGAAAACATGGGCGCGCAGATGGTGCGCGAAGTGGCCTCCAAGACTTCCGACGTCGCGGGCGACGGCACGACCACGGCGACCGTGCTGGCCCAGGCGATCTTCCGTGAGGGCGTCAAGACGGTAGCCGCGGGCGCAAACCCGATGGCCCTCAAGCGTGGCATTGATAAAGCCGTCGAGCGCGCGACCGAAGAGATCAAGCGGCTCTCGAAGCCGGTTAAGGGTGATGCCATCGCACAGGTCGGGACCGTCTCGGCCAACGGCGACCAGACCATCGGCAGAATTATCGCCGAGGCGATGAGCAAAGTCGGCAAAGACGGCGTGATCACCGTCGAAGAATCCAAGACGATGGAGACCGCTCTGGAAGTTGTCGAAGGCATGCAGTTTGACCGCGGCTATCTGAGCCCTTACTTCGTCACCGACCCGGAGCGCATGGAAGCGGTCCTCGATAACCCGCTGATTCTGATCCATGAGAAGAAGATCAGCTCGATGAAAGACCTCCTGCCACTCCTGGAGCAGGTCGCCAAGATGGGCAAGCCGATGCTGATCATCGCCGAGGACGTCGAGGGCGAAGCGCTCGCCACGCTGGTCGTTAACAAGCTGCGCGGTACGCTCAACATTGCTGCGGTGAAAGCGCCCGGGTTCGGCGATCGCCGTAAAGCGATGCTCGAAGACATCGCGATCCTGACCGGGGGCCGCGTGATCAGCGAAGATCTCGGCATCAAGCTCGAGAACGTCAAGCTGGAGGATCTGGGTCGCGCGAAGAAAGTAACGATCGACAAAGACAACACCACTATCGTTGAAGGCGCCGGCAAGCAAGCGGACATCGAAGGCCGCGTCAAGACTCTCCGCGCGCAGATCGAGGAGACCACCTCGGACTACGACCGCGAGAAGCTGCAGGAGCGGCTGGCGAAGCTGGTCGGCGGCGTGGCGGTGATCAAGGTCGGTGCAGCCACCGAGACGGAACTCAAGGAGAAGAAGGCGCGGGTCGAGGACGCGATGCACGCGACGCGGGCGGCCGTCGAAGAGGGCATCGTGCCGGGCGGCGGTGTGACGCTCGTGCGCGCGGCCAAGGCCCTTGAGAAATTCCAGGTCAACAAGGAGGGTGAAGGCGATCAGGACGAGCAGATCGGCGTCAACATTATCAAGCGCGCTCTCGAAGAGCCGCTGCGGCAGATCGTGCAGAACGCCGGCCGGGAGGGCGCAGTTGTTGTCGAGCGTGTTCGTTCCGAGAAGAGCGAGAACGTCGGCTTCAACGCGCAGACGGAGGAGTTCGAAGACCTCGTCAAAGCGGGCGTCATCGATCCGGCCAAAGTGACACGGACGGCGCTGCAAAACGCGGCGTCGATTGCGGGCCTGATGCTCACGACCGAGGCGATGGTTTCCGAGATTCCTGAAGAAGATAAGTCGCCGGCGATGCCCGGTGGCGGCATGGGCGGAATGGGCGGCGGCATGGGTATGTAAGAGCCCGTCCGAACCGAAAAAGAGAAGCGGCCCCGTTCACAAGGAGAACGGGGCCGCTTTCCCTTTTAAGCCAGCCTCCTCTAAACATCGGGCAAAGACATCTGGAAACGAGCTTCGATCATGCCCCCGCGTTTCTCTCCGTAACGCTTTGCGAGCTGCGGGTAAGTATCCGTCTCCACTTCTACTTCCTCAAGTTGAAGTAAACGTTCTGCTTCGGTGATGGACTGCTCCGTCCCCTCAATTTCGAGAAAGAGGCCGAACGGCAGCTCATCAATAGCGATCTCCGCATCCGCGACACGCCATGTGGCGCGGCGCTTCTCGTAAATCAGCGCCGGCCTGTAGCCGAGCCCGTCAAGGATCCCCGCGAGGGCTTCCGCATCCTCCACCCGTGTTTCGTCTTCACGCTGATATTTAATGGCTGATTCAGATGGAAAGCGTTCTTTGTAAGTGAGGATGGCCGCGCCGCAGGCCCGCCGCAGGCGCAAGACGCGATTCCGGAGGTGAAGATCACCGCCCATGTAAAGGGTGTTCTCCTCAAATTCTTTGCCGCCCGGAGTCGCGCCGACCTCACGCAAGCGGCGAAGCAACTGCTCGCGTTGCCCGCGGGTCAAGCGATATTTCTTCTCGATCTCGATGCCCATTTTGAGGGAACGGTAAGCGGTGAGCGGTAATCGTGGCAGTTTCTGGCTGCCTACTGCTCACTGCTTACTGCTTACTGTTAAGCCCTTTCATGCCTGGCGCACCCAGCGTATCACTTCCGGGATTGACGCGCGCTTCCCGTACATTAGCATACCGATGCGATAAATGCGCGCCGCCAGCCAGATTAACAGAAGGACCGTCGCGAATCCGATCAATAGTGAAAGCCCGATCTGCCAGAAGGGGGGCGTCTGCGAAACAATTCGCACGGGCATGGTGATCGGCGAAAAGAACGGAAACATCGAGGCCCAGAAAGCGAATGACGAATTCGGGCTCCGCATGACGGGGAACGCAAGGTAGAAACCTACCACGAGGAGGAATATCACGGGCAACGCGAGCTGCCCGCCCTCCTGTGTGGTCGTCACCATTGAACCGATGAGCGCGTAAATGGTCGCGTAAATAAAGTAGCCGAGCAGGAAGAACAGGAAAAAGTAGAGCACGACGGACGGCGCGATGGGTGGGAGCGAAGCGTTCATCCCGCCCCCCATGAGCATGGCCAGTCCGTACGACGCAAAGGCGGCGAAGGCCAGCCCCCAGATCGCGTACTGCGTCAGGGCAACGAGCGAAACCCCGATGAGCTTGCCCATCATCAACGGGAAGGCGCGCACCGAAGAGAAGAGCAGTTCGGCGATGCGCGTCTCCTTTTCTTCAACCACCGCGGCGAGGATCACCTGACCGTACATAAGGAGTGTGATGTAGAGGACAAAGCCGATGGCGAAGATCAGGTAGAAGCTGCCGCCGGAATCCGGCCTCTCATTATTGACTTCCTTCTCGCCGACCGGGAATGCTTCCATCCCCACCGGCATGTCTATCCTGTGCAAGGTGTTGGCGCTGATGTGCTCATCGGCCATCCGCTGTTCACGCGCGACGCGGCTCAGGCGATCTTTAATCTGTTCCCTTGTAATGACATCACCCACGTTGCGACTGTAATACTGCGCTTTGCCCCCGGTCAAAACGTCGTTCGGTATGATGATGTAGCCGTCCAGCTGGTCCTTGCGCACCTGCTCATTTAACTCCCGCCTGACATCTTCAACCTGCCGCCCGGCTAATGAAACTGACCGGATCTCGAAACTCCCGCCAGTGACGGGGCCGGCCTGACGCAT
Source organism: uncultured Blastocatellaceae bacterium (assembly GCA_964383905.1). Classification (GTDB taxonomy): domain Bacteria; phylum Acidobacteriota; class Blastocatellia; order Pyrinomonadales; family Pyrinomonadaceae; genus CAYLJO01. Next base: position 15,319 of record CAYLJO010000089.1, on the reverse strand, counting down.
TTGATCAGCACGCCGGTTATTATTACCTGCGTCTGCGTTCTCGGGCGAAGAAGTGTCCTCCTCCTCACCTTCGCGCAGGAGCGCCTCGCGCACGCGGTCGGACATTTTGCCGCTCTGATCAAGGACGGCGATACGGGTTGCGCCGCCCGCTTTAATGCTGAAGATGAGCGCTGGCACAACTGAAAATCCCGCCAGGAGGACCGGCCCCAGCAGCGTCACCACGACGAACATCTTGCTGCGCACGCGCTGCACGTACTCGCGCTTGACGATCGCCAGTAGTTTGCTCATTAGTCCTCCGTAACTTTTGCGATAAAGATGTCATTCAAGCTCGGTTCGATCAACTCGAACTTTGTGACGTGAGCGCCGGAAGTGATCAGCCGACGCAGAAACTCCTGGGCGTCCGCGCCGTCCGCCAGCAATACTTCCACCTCATCGCTATGGCGCTCGACCTTGGCCACGAGATGCCGGTCATCCAGCACGCCGTCACCTCCATCACTGCGCAACGCGACCGAGTTGCGGCCGAAACTCCGCTTTACTTCGCGCAGGCTCCCGTCGAGAACTTTCCGCGAACGGTTGATCAGGCAGATGTCATCGCAGAGCCTTTCGGCCTGCTCCATCAGGTGGGTCGAGAAAATGATCGTCTTGCCCGCGGCCTTTAACTCCAGGACAACCTCTGTCAAAAGTTCGACGTTGATAGGATCAAGGCCGGAGAATGGCTCGTCGAGAATGAGCAGGGCGGGATCGTGCATGACGGCGGCGATGAATTGAACCTTCTGCTGCATACCTTTGGATAGTTCCATCGCCTTCTTGTTCTTCCATCCGGCCAGCTTGAGCTTCCCGAGCCAATAATCGATGCGGTGGTCCGCCTCGCGCCCCCGCAGATTTTTCAGCTCGCCGAAGAAGCGCAACTGTTCGCCAATCTTCATCTTCTTGTAAAGGCCGCGTTCTTCCGGCAGATAGCCGATGCGATCCTGCAAGTCTAAACTCATTGGCCGGCCGAACAGCTCAACGCGCCCCGAATCTGGCGCGTTGATGTTGACTATCATACGTATCGTTGTGGTCTTGCCCGCGCCGTTCGGCCCGAGCAGCCCGAAGATTCTTCCCGCGCGCACCCTGAGACTCAGTTCGTCGACGGCCACAAAATCACCGAAGCTTTTGGTGACGCGATCCAGGACTAGCGTATATGTGCTACTGCTCATCTTGATCCGGGCCGGGAGTCTTGAAATCCAGTGCCGCCATCATATACCGGTGCGCGCCGATCTATACGAGTGGTACGGGTCGAAAGTTTTGTAACACGACTCCCGTACGGCCGCAAAGACGTGATATTATTCACGTCGCGAGTTCCTACCGCCAGCCTGCTTTTTAGTGTTATGCCGCTTTCTAAAATTTACGTCAAACGATTTCTTTACGCCGTTGTGCTCTACTCCGCGGCGTTTGTCGCAACAACCCACGGCCAGCAGAATCAGAAGCCGACGCGGCCCGAGCCGGCGGACGAAGTGATACGCATCACCAGCGACCTGGTGCAAACTGACGTGATGGTTTTCGATAAGCAGGGCCGCTTCGTGGATCAATTGCGCCCCGAGCAGTTTGAATTGCGCGTCGATGGAAAGCCACAAGCCATCTCGTTCTTCGAACGCGTCATGGCCGGAACGGTCAACGAAGAAGCGCAGCTTGCGGCGGCCAGAGGCGGCACGCGCGCCCAGCCGGGCAAGAATCCGGCGGCCGTCAGACCCCTGGATCGCGGGCGCACCATCTTCTTCTTCGCCGACGACCTGCACCTCTCGGCAGGCAGTATCAATCGGACGCGCAAAATGCTGTTGCGTTTTATCAACGATGAGATCGGACAAAATGACGAGGCGGCCGTGACTTCGGCGAGCGGGCGGGTCGGGTTTTTACAACAGTTGACGAAAGATAAAGCAGTTTTGCGTGCCGCCGTCAACCGGCTCAGCTACCGTCCCTATGACGTGCGAAGTTTTGAGCGCCCGCCGATGACCGAGTATCAGGCGCTCGCGATAGATCGAAATGATCGCGACGTCATTGATTATTTCGTTGGGGAGATGATCAAGGAGAAGATGGGAGCGATGCCTGGCGTGGGCAGGGGCAATTCGGGGACTGAGATGGCTCTTGAGATGGTCAAGAGTCGAGCGAGCCAGATTCTTCGGCAGGCTTCCGCGGTGACGACGAACATACTTCTCTCGCTTGAAAGTCTCATTCGCTCGTCCGCGACTTTACCCGGACGTAAGATTGTCTTCTTCATCTCGGACGGGTTTTTTATTGACACGCGAAATTCTGACTCGCGCGATAGATTGCGCAGAATTACTGACGCGGCGGCGCGGGCCGGGGTTCTTATTTATACGATGGACGCGCGAGGTCTCAGCACCGATCCAACATTTGACGCAAGCGGCGAGGCGGCCTTTGACCCGTCCGGCCGGCTGGCCCGCCTGAACAGCAGTGAGTTGTCCGCCTCACAAGAGCCCCTCTACACACTCGCCGGCGAGACAGGGGGTCGCGCCCTGCTTAATACCAACGCGCTCGACGCGGCGCTCACCAAATCACTCAAAGAATCGTCCGCCTACTATCTCCTCGCCTGGCGGCCTGAGGGCGTCGAGCCGCGCGGGGGAAAGTTTCGGCGCATCGAAGTGAGCGTGAAAGGCCATCCGGACTTTTCCGTGCGCGTGCGGCGCGGATTCTTTGACGCCCCTCATAGCGAGCCTCCAAAGCGTGCCACTAATGCGGTCCGACGTGGGGCTGTGAAAACCCCTGAGGACGAGCTGCGCGCGGCAATTCTTGCCCCATATCCGAGTAACGCCTTGCCTACCGCTATATCCCTCAATTACGTTGACACACCGAAAGCCGGCATTCTCTTGCTAGCTTCAATGGAGGTACCGAGCACGGCCCTCGCTTACGAAGCGGCCGGCGGCCAACAGAAGGCGGCGGTTGATGTGGCGGGGGTGATTCTAAATGATCAGGGCAAGCAAGTGGTAGGCTTTAAGGATCGGTTGGACGTAATTGCTACCTCTAAGGACCCAACAACCATACGGCAACCCGGCATAATTTATACGTATCAGGCCAATCTCTCCCCCGGCCTCTACCAGGTGCGCATTGCGGCGCGCGATACGAAGAGCGGGCGCACCGGCAGCGCGACCGCATGGGTCGAGGTACCTGACCTCAAGTCACACCGCCTTGCGCTAAGCAGCCTACTTGTCGGAGAGAGGGCGGTGGATCCGGCGGGGACGAAGGCAGAGACAAACGTGACTCCGCAGGTGGGCTTAAGTGTTGACCGCCGCTTTGCCAGGACTTCGCGCCTGCGCCTCACGACGTTCATCTATAACGCTTCGCGCGGGGCGAAAGGCGATGCTCCCCCGGACGTCGCTATCCAGATACAAATTTTCCGTGACGATCAACCCGTCTTTACAAATGCGCTCAGCAAAGTAGTGACGGATGGCGCGACAGACCTCGAGCGGCTGCCTTACGCGGCGGAGGTCGCTCTCGACTCGCTACCGGCAGGCCGTTACGTGTTGCAAGTTACCGCCATTGACCGTGCCGCTAAAACAAGCGCCGCTCAACGGGTTGATTTCGAAGTTGATTGAATCGAAGAATCGTCGATTAAGCCGGGCCAAGCAGGCCTCCAATGAGGGCGACCAAAACACTCACCATAGAGGGCACGAGAGGGGGCGCAGCGAAAGGCAGTCGCTGCCTTTCGCTATAAAGAACGGCTCACAAGCGGGGCTTGCGGAGACCAGATATTGACCTGGTGATATTCTTCTTTGCGACCCCAATGAATGGTACAGAGATTGCTCTTCACTTCTACCGTCGTGAATGACTTGGCGACCCGCTCGGCAAAGTGATTCAGTCTTTCTCTCTCTTTTCAGACAACCAGTTCTATCTGACGTGCGGAGAATAAGTGTTCGTATGAGCGGAGTGTGCTGAGTGTGTCTCTGTCGAGGGGGGCGTCTATTTCTATCACCGCCATCGCCTCGCCGCCGCGCTCACGCCGTCCGAGATGAAAGCGGCTGATGTTGACGCCATGCCGGCCCAGCACCGTGCCGATATACCCGATGACGCCGGGCACATCGCGTGTGCGCGTCACGAGCATATGGCCGTGCGGAACCGCCTCGATGCGGAATCCGTTGATCTCCGTGATACGCCCGTTGTCATCCAGGCCCTTGTGGCCGAATAACGTGCCCGCCACCGTTTGCTCTCCGCCGCCGGTCATGACGCGCGTCATGATTGCGGGCGCAAAGTCCGCCGCGGCGCGTTTGTATGAAGCCGTCACGGCGATACCGCGTTCGTCGGCAATCATGAAGGCGTTGACGACGTTGACACGCGCGCTCACGTCCCGCAGGAGACCGGCGAGGAAGGCCCGCGTGACCGGCGCCGCATCCATCCCGGCAATCTCCCCGGCGTATTCGAGGTGCACTTCGCGGATCGCTTCGTCCACCCACTGCGCCTGGAATCTCCCCAAACTTTCCGCCAGGGTGATATACGGCTGAAGCACATTCAGCTCCTGCGCGGCAAGCGCGGGCACGTTGACCGCACCGCGCAGAGCGCCTGTCAGAAGGTAGTCACGCATCTGTTCGGCCACCGTCAGGGCCACGCCCTCCTGCGCTTCCGTTGTCGAAGCGCCGAGATGTGGTGTCACGATTACCTCATCCAGGGCGAGCAGAGGGTGATCAACCGGCGGCGGCTCTTGCTCAAAAACATCTAACGCCGCGCCGGCAACCTTACCCTCTTTAAGCGCGGCGAGAAGAGCGCGCTCATCGATCAGCCCCCCGCGCGCGCAGTTGATGATGCGCACACCCGGTTTCATCAGCGCGAAAGCGTGCGCGCCGACGACGCCTCGTGTTTCCGTTGTGAGGGGCGTATGCACGGTGAGAAAGTCTGCCCGCGCGAAGACTTCATCGAGCGGGGCGATTTGGACTTCCAGATCGCGCGCGTGATCCGGCGCGACGAACGGATCGTAAGCGACAACGTTCATGCCAAAGGCGCGCGCGCGGTCCGCGACGACACGACCGATCCGGCCCAAGCCAATGACCCCCAGAGTTTTGCCGCGAAGCTCAACCCCGATAAAGCGTTTACGATCCCAGCGCCCGGCTTTCAAACTGGCGTTGGCCTGCGGCACGCGCCGCGCCAGTGCGACGAGAAGCGCGATTGTGTGTTCGGCGGTCGTAATCGTGTTGCCGTCCGGCGCATTCATCACGGCAATACCGCGAGCCGTCGCCGCCACCACATCAATGTTATCAACCCCGACTCCGGCACGGCCCACTACGCGCAAGCGCAACGCCCCGTCCATGACATCGGCCGTCACTTTTGTCTCGCTACGGACTACCAGGCCATCATACTCGCGAACGGCCTCACGTAGATCGCCCGGCGCCAGGCCCGTTCTCTTCTCGACCATGAAACCGGCCGCACGCAAAGGTTCCAGCCCGTTTTCGCTCACATCATCGGCGACGAAAATTTTCATACCGTTCACAGACATGATTTCCAAGTGCTGAATGATGAGTGCCGCAACGATGAATGAGGAGTCAAAGCCGTGGTGCTTTTGCCCGCCGTCGCGGCACTCGTCACTTCGCCTCTTCCTTTCTTACATCGGCCCTATATCGTCGCGCCCGTCGCGCTCCGCATCGAACTGCCCGTCGGGTGACGGCATTGAAGAGGTTTTGTCAGACCCATGGCCCTCCGGCTCTTTGCCACTGACAGTTTCAACATCGCTCAGGGTTTCTTTGCTCGTGGCATCTGCCTGCCGGCTTGTACTGCCTGTTCCCGTTTCACCCTTGTTCCTATCAGGCTCCGCCCTTTTCGATTCCTGCATAAATACTTCTCCTTTATAGAAACCGGTACATCATTATTAACGACATAAGCGTCGCCGCATAAGCGCCCGCCAGCACGTCGTCGGCCATGATTCCGAGGCCCGATTCCAGCGCTTCGAGGCGGCGAATCGGATAGGGCTTCCAGATATCGAACGCGCGAAACGCCAGGAAACCGGCCACTATCGCCCACGATCCGGCGTTAAAAGGTACGGCCAGAAAAGTTATGAGTTGTCCGGCGACCTCGTCAACAACCACCGCGGCGGGGTCTTTGCGCGCGAGCAGCTTTTCGGCACGCGTCGCGGCCCAGGTGCCGGCCAGTGTCAACGCCAGCAACGCGAGGAGCACAAACGCGGAGCGGGCAGACTCAAGCGCAGCCACGTTCCAGCCCTTCAAGGCCGCATAGGCAAAGGCCGGCGCGCTTGCGGAACGGAACAGTAAGTAGATGCCGACACCGACGGCCGACCCCCAGGTGCCCGGCGCAACCGGCAGATAGCCGACGCCGCACGTCGCAACGGCGAGCGCGAAATAATCAACAAGCGTCCGGCGGCGCGACGGGCCGGCGGCGAAGGCACGAGTCTCAATGACGGGCGGATTGACGTCGCCGCTCGATTCCTTGACGCTTCGCAAATTATTAACCGGCGGTCAGCAGTCGGCAGCCGGTTTTAGCCGGCTACTAACTACTACCGACAACTTAAATGATCCGGCCCACGAGGTCGTAATCATGCGCTTCGGTGATCAGAACGCTGACGAATTCGCCCGGCGCCGGGCTGAAATCTTCCGGCGCGTCATTGATCAATACGCAGCCGTCTATGTCGGGCGCCTGCGTTTCCAAGCGCCCCTGCCAAAGCAGTTCTGTTTCTTTGGCCGGGCCTTCAAAGAGCACGCGCAGCTTCGAGCCAACGCGCTCCTTATTGCGGCGCCGTGAGATCCGCGCCTGCTCTTTCATCAGGCGCGCGCGCCGGAGCTTGGCGGTACGCGACCCCACTTTGTTTGGGAGGTCGGAGGCCGGTGTTCCTTCCTCGTCCGAATAAGTGAAGACGCCGACTCGATCAAACTCGATGCCGCGGATGAAAGCGAGTAGCTCCTCAAAATCCCCGTCGGTCTCGCCGGGAAAGCCCGTGATAAATGTTGTGCGGATCGCGATCCCCGGCACACGCTCACGCACGCGGCCGATCAGACGCTCAAGGCTCGCCCGCGTTCCGCCGCGGCGCATTAACTTCAACACATTCGATGAGGCGTGCTGCAAAGGCATGTCGAGGTATTTAACGGCTTTCGGCTCGCTCGCCAAAACATCCAGAAAGGCGTCGCTAATGTGCGTGGGGTAGGTGTACATCACACGCACCCATTCAATGCCGTCAAGGTGCGACAGCTCACGAAGAAGATGGGCCAACCCGTCCTGACGGCCCAGGTCTTCGCCGTAGCGCGACGAATCCTGCGCAACAAGAATGAGCTCCTTAACGCCACGCGCCGCGAGTTGACGCGCTTCGTTCAGCACCGAGCCGAAGCGGCGGCTGCGGAAGTGGCCGCGCATCTGCGGGATAAAGCAGAAGGCGCAGGGTCGGTCGCAGCCTTCGGCAATTTTAATGAAGGCGCTGTAGTGCGGCGTGGCGAGCACGCGCGGCGTAGATTCGTCGTAAAGATAGGTGGCGCTTTGATTGCCGAGCGGGATGACGGGAAGTGAGCGAGTGTTCGTCCGCTCGTCGCAGACCCTCGTGATGTCATCGATCTGGCTCGTCCCGATAAAGGCGTCGGCTTCGGGAATCTCTCTTTGCAGGTCGTCGCGGTAGCGCTCGACCAGGCAGCCGGCGACGACAAGCCGCCGGCAGCGACCTTCCGTCTTCAAGCGGGCCGCTTCGAGGATGGCGTCAATCGATTCTTTCTTGGCCGACTCGATAAAGCCACAAGTATTGACGACCAGCGTATCGGCCTCACCCGCGTCGGCCGTGATCTCATAACCGGATTGCTTGAGCCGGCCCATCATCACTTCGCTGTCGACCAGATTTTTCGGGCAACCCAGACTAATAAAGCCGATCTTTTTCATAAGCATTTCAAGTGACGGATGATCATAAACAGCGGGCTTTTACTTGTCACCCGTCACTAAACCTTCTTCCGCACGGGTCAACCATGCCTCGATTTCTGCGGCTTCGACGGGCGATAAGTTTTGCTCCCCGTAGCGAACGCGGTTATAAGCCCGCGTGATCGCGAGGACCTCCGGAATCCCGGCCGCGCTGGCGAACTCCAGAGGCGTTTCATCGGCGGCGCGTTGCAGCCCGCGCGCTGCCAGCACGTGCATCGTGCGCCGGTAGAAATCCACAATCTCTTCGCCGCCCTCCGGACTCTTCGCCCAGAACTTAAGGCCGCTCCGCACACCGAGGCGTTTGAGCCTTCTTATCATCAGCGCCAGCGGCAACGCGGTTATTAACAATAATACCAGCAACACGCCTCGCGCGCCCGTGTAGAAGCCGCCTCCCGCATCGCCCCTATCGCTAAATCTGTGCAGCAATTCCGCTAATGCAGTTTTAAAGCGTGAGATGGCTCCGCCGACCGCCTTCTGATGTTCGAACAGACGACTGCGTAATGAAGCTGCAAGCGAGCGCTGCTCCTGCTTGTCGTAGCCGACGACGTATTGGGCCCACAGCAGCCCAAACGCCTCGGCATACTTGCCGAGTCTAGCCTGCAACCCCGTGCTCTCACGCACCGGTCGTCCGGCCGGGGGGGTCGGGTCGAAAGTCACCCAGGAATCCGACCTTGGGAAATAGACCTCCACCCACGAGTGGGCGTCTTTCTGTGTGACCGTATAAACATCCGCGGTATCGTTGTATTCGCCAGTCTGAAAGCCGTTGACAACGCGCGTGGCAACGCCCAACGTCCGCAGCATAACCGCCATCGCTGTCGCGAAGTACTCGCAGTGGCCTTCGCGCACGTGAAAAAGGAAATCCGTGAGCGGTTGCGACCCACCAGCTTTTAGATCAAGCGTGTAATGGTAATTCTCTTCACTCTGAAGATAAGCTTCGATCGCTCGCGCAGCGTCATAGCGATTCCGCGCCCTTGCGCGCAAGACGACCTCCTGCGCAAGGGCCTTAATGCGCGGGTCGAGATCCTTAGGTGTTTGTAAGTAGCGGGCAAAGCCGGGCGGATAGTCCTGTGTATCAGCGCGCAATAGACTCGCGTCAGGTTCGGTTGTGTCCGAGTAGGCCTTGTACGTCACGCGATCCAGACTATGCAGGCGGGTCGAAAGCGAGCCTTCGGCATCGAGACGGACGTAAGGAAGTGTGCCCTGCAAGGCAATTACCCGCGGCGCGGCAAACAGCACCGGCGTATCAATAGGCTCGACAAAGAACGTTTGCGTGGTGAGCCGCTGAAGGCCCTCCGTCGTGCCGAGTTGAAAGAAGCTCCGCTCGTTATTCATCTGCACGGATGAGCTCCCGATCCTGGTACGACGCCACCCGCGCCCGTTGAACTCGTCGAGGGCGACACCGCGCCAGCGCAAATCCCGCCGGCGCTCGGCACCCGCGCCTTCCAGGCGCACGCGCATCACGACCCGGTTGTTCTGCTGCAGGCGACCGATGGCGCCGAGTGTGACACTGTCAGAGAAACCAATGAAGCCTGCGAGACCGCTACCGCCACGCGTCAGCGCGGCCGCGCCGGAGCGCGGCACGACGAAAAAGAGTGGCAGCGCGAGGGTGAAAATCAGCACCAGCAGGAGACCGGCGACGAACGGCAAACGCCTCACCTCAATATGTTTACGTCGCACGTCCCGCTTCATCAATCGGCGGAACAAGGTCGAATCCGGCGCCACAAGAAGCCGCGTCTCCACGTCACTCACGGCGCGCCGAGCCTTCTTGACCTCAAAAGCCAGTATCGTGCTGAGGGCGCAAAGGGTGTAAAGGCTGAGAATGAGAAGAAATAAGGGGCTAATGCTGAGGCCGGCGGCGAGAAGGACCTCGAAGAAAGAGATTAAATAGAGAAAGACCCAGTCGCGGTCGGCTTTGATCTGTAAGAGCTTGACCGCGGATAAAAAGAGCGTCAGGTGCGCGAGCGCGCTCACGCCGACCTTTTCACGCGCTTCGCCAATCCCCATCTGATATTTCCAATCAAGATAAAAAAGGGGCAGAGAGAGCAGCACGATAACGAGGCCGACGCGCTCGGACAACTGCCAGCGCTTGCCTTCCAACACCCAGGCGAAGAGCATGACAAGGGCGAACGCCGTGAGGAGGCTCAGGCCGACGCCCTCTGACATCGCGAGGGCGAGCGCCGCACAGAGAATCATGGCGTAAGAAGAGGCCCAGAAATATGTGCCGAATGTCATTCAGACTCGCTCTCCCGGCGCGGTCATAAACTATTGAAGCCCGCTCAGCTTAACACCAAGCGGGCTTCTCATGAAAATCCGGCGACTTCCTACTCTCCCACGCAGCTTCCCGCGCAGTACCATCGGCTCCAACAGGCTTAACTTCCGTGTTCGGGATGGGAACGGGTGTGACCCTGTCGACAAAATCACCGGAAAACTTATAAAGAGCTTATGCCCCGTCAGAGGGCTTTGACAATCGAATAGTGAAAGCCGAAGCAGCACTGTGCTTTGTGCGCCGCAAATTTGTCTGTTGCTTGAGGGTAAATTTTATGGTCAAGCCAAGGGACTAATTAGTAGTGGTCAACTCAGTACATTACTGCACTTGCATTTCCACCCTATCAACCTCGTGGTCTACAAGGAGTCTCACTGGCAGAACTCATCTTTGGTCTGGCTTCACGCTTAGATGCATTCAGCGTTTATCCATGCTCGACTTAGCTACCGAGCGCTGCGGCTGGCGCCACAACTCGTACACTAGAGGTCGATCCAACCCGGTCCTCTCGTACTAAGGTCAGATTCCATCAATTCTGCTACGCCCACACCAGATAGGGACCGAACTGTCTCGCGACGTTCTAAACCCAGCTCACGTACCGCTTTAATTGGCGAACAGCCAAACCCTTGGGACCTTCTTCAGCCCCAGGATGCGATGAGCCGACATCGCACGATTCTCCACTGTTTCCAGTAGCGCAGACTATATCTCCACCCTGCTCAAACCCTGAGCGAGGGGTCGGCGTGTTATAGCGGTCATAAATTTGTTCGCCCCAGGCGAACAGGACGCGCTATCTCGGCCTTTCGGCCTCAGTCGTTACGGGGTCATAAAGGGAACTTGTAATTGAACTGCGGTAACATGTACGGAGCAACAATGGCTCTGAATATCGGGACGCTTTCCACCGCGATACGCAACCGTAGATATTTCTTATCCCGATTCAAAGTCGCTTTTACGCCCCACATGTTACTCAGGAGTTCGATCAATCGCATCTGCGAACTGAGATCGAACTGCTGCGTGTTCAGGTACAAAGCCCGATAGCTTTTGCAGCCATCGTCCATAAACCACACCGCTAAGCTCAAAGGGTCAGGCGTTAAATCGATCGGTATAACTTTGCGCTTGCTACCATCATAAAACCTCTTAAAAAGAGGAGTTAATTCGGGTGGGCTACGCGTCGTAAACCGATAAGCGATTCTCGCGCCATTTCCCTTTCGGGCTTTCGGCGGCGTCGTTACTAGGTCTGCTAACTGCTGGTATTTCCAATCAACGTAAAACCTCTGTTGAAGTCCGTGATTGATTTCCAGCAGGGCATTAGCTTTGCACCGCATCGCCCCATCGCCGAGCAAACTGCCAACGATGATGGAGCGCTGTGTTCCCGTTAGACTTCCCACGGTATCGCCCTCGGCCCTGTGCTCTGCGAGCACAGCCGTTAGGGGTTCACCGTTATAAGCCGATACTTTAGATGACATTTCTGCCATCTCACCCCAGATGTTGAGGTGCCAAACCCTGCCGTCGATGTGAACTCTTGGGCAGGATCAGCCTGTTATCCCCGGCGTACCTTTTATCCGTTGAGCGACGGCCCTTCCATACAGAACCGCCGGATCACTAACTCCTACTTTCGTACCTGTTCGACCTGTATGTCTCACAGTCAAGCTGGCTTATGCGTTTACACTCTACGGCTGATTTCCAAACAGCCTGAGCCAACCTTCGAGCGCCTCCGTTACGCTTTGGGAGGCGACCGCCCCAGTCAAACTACCCGCCTGATAGTGTCCCTGCACCGGATTACGGCGCTAGGTTAGAGTCCAGACAAACGAAGGATGGTATCTCACCGGTGGCTCCGCCAAGCCCGAGAGCCTGGCTTCAAAGCCTCCCATCTATCCTGCGCATCGTTTGCCCGAACCCACTATCAAGTTGTAGTAAAGGTGCACGGGGTCTTTCCGTCTAGATGCGGGAAACCGGCATCTTCACCGGTACTACAAATTCGCTGTGCCTCTCGTTAAGACAGCTCCCAGATCGTTACGCCATTCGTGCAGGTCGGAACTTACCCGACAAGGAATTTCGCTACCTTAGGACCGTTATAGTTACGGCCGCCATTCACTGGGGCTTCGATTCGCAGCTTCGCCTTGCGGCTAACCGCTCCTCTTAACCTTCCAGCATTGGGCAGGCGTCAGCCCCCATACGTCGTCTTCACGACTTTGCGGAGACCTGTGTTTTTAGTAAACAGTCGCCTGGGACATTTCTCTGCGACCCGGCTTGCGCCGGGCTACCCTTCTCCCGAAGTTACGGGTACATTTTGCCGAGTTCCTGAACGAGAGTTCTCACAAGCGCCTTAGGATTCTCACCCCACCTACCTGTGTCGGTTTGCGGTACGGTCAGTGAAGCAGTTAGAGCTGAACGAGGCTTTTCCTGGCAGCTGGGGTCAGCGACTTTTTTCGGGTTTAACCCCTACTTTCGATCCTGCCTTTACCCTGATGCCGCCCGTTTTATTCCTAAGCGGCGGGATATTTGACAGTCAAACCGCACATCCATCGGCGGTCTCGCCTACCCTACTGCGTCCCCCCACAGCACTGCTACTGGTTCCGGAATTTTAACCGGATTTCCATCGACTACGCCTTTCGGCCTCGCCTTAGGTGCCGACTTACCCTGAGCAGATTAACTTTACTCAGGAAACCTTAGGT
>CAYLJO010000088.1:18081-24660 GCA_964383905.1 uncultured Blastocatellaceae bacterium | reverse complement strand
GCTCGAGGATTGCATCCGGATCCGCACGGGCGAGCGCGGCGAAGCGGCGCTCTAAAAAAATGACGAATGTAGAGGGATAAGTGGTGAATAAGAGCACCAATGCCTTTTCACTTATTACTCCTCACTGCGGCACTCATCACTTCATCCAATTTTTATCTCGCGCGAGGAATTTTCGGTTATGAGGATTATCCCTATTGCCCGCCGGGTGACCGTTCCCGCTGCTTTTTTCGCGCTCTGGCCGGTCGGGGCTGCGCTCGGGCAAACCGGTACTGCCGAGGAGCGCTTGAGCCGACTCGAGCAAGCGGCCAGCACCGCACAGAGTTCCGGCGACAACGCCTGGATGCTCACATCAGCCGCGTTGGTACTAATGATGACCAGCCCGGGCCTGGCGCTCTTCTACGGCGGATTGGTGCGAAAGAAGAATGTGCTTGCGACGATGATGCAGAGCTTCACGCTGATGGCCGTCGTCACCCTCCTCTGGGCGCTTTACGGCTACAGCCTCGCGTTTGCCGACGGGAATGCGTTGATCGGCGGATTCAGTCACGTGCTGCTGCGCGGGGTTGGGGCGGCCCCGAACGCAGCGTATGCGCCGACGCTCCCGCAACAGACCTTTATGGTTTATCAGTTAATGTTTGCAATCATTACCCCTGCGCTCATCACCGGGGCTTTCGCCGAGCGCATGAAGTTCAGCGCGATGCTGCTCTTTATGATCTTATGGGCGACATTCATTTATTTCCCGCTGGCCCACATGGTCTGGGGTAACGGTGGATTTCTCAACGCCGCGCTTGGCGGCCGCGTCCCGACGCTGGATTTCGCCGGCGGCACGGTGGTCCACATCAGCTCCGGTATCTCGGCGCTGGTCTGCGCACTTTACCTTGGCAAACGTCTCGGTTACCCGCAGCAACCGATGCGACCACATAACCTGACGCTCAGTTTCATCGGGGCTTGCCTCTTGTGGGTCGGCTGGTTCGGCTTCAACGCCGGCAGCGCGCTCTCCGCGAGCAGTCTGGCGACGAGCGCCTTCGTCGCGACACACTTTGCGAGTGCAACGGCGACCCTCGGGTGGATGGCAGTAGAATGGCTGCGACTCGGAAAGCCGACGGTGCTGGGTGCTATTTCAGGCGCGGTCGCAGGTCTGGTGGCGATCACACCTGCGGCGGGCTTCGTGACTCCGATGTCGGCGTTGATCATCGGCGCGTTGGCAGGAGCTGTCTGTTATTTGATGACCTCATCGGTGAAACGCAGATTTGGTTACGACGATTCACTCGACGTGTTTGGTATCCACGGCGCGGGTGGGACGCTCGGCGCGCTTTTGACCGGGGTTTTTGCCACCCGCGTTATTAATCCCATCTTCAAAGACGCCGCGCCGGTCGGCCTGTTCGACGGTAATCCCGCGCAATTGATCAACCAGATAATCGGCATCGGCGTAGCCGTGTTGATCGCATCGGTCGGTTCTTACCTCCTTCTCAAAGTCGTGGACTCCGTTATCGGCGCACGTGTCGGCGAAGAGGAGGAGATCACCGGGCTCGATCTTTCACAGCATGGTGAGGAGGCCTACGAGATCGGGCTGGAGCTGATGGGGGCGACCCCTTCAATCGAGAGCGCACGACTTGAGACAAACTCGTCGCGTATCGCCGCTCATAACCTGAGCAAGTGAAAGACCCGTCGCTTTATGAAAATCCCTTGTCCCGCAGGGGCTGTGTCGCAAACGGTAGCATCGCAAGTGTAACGCGCACTTACGCTTCCCATCTCCCTAGCGAAGTCTGTCTCTTATAGCAAGTTGCGTATGGATGTGTCCCAGGGCCTTACCACGGAGACACAGAGGACCCGAGAGGGGGCACCGCAGAAAACGGGCAACACCCAATTGCAATCCGCCGTAAAACAGCAAGCATCCCCTTTCAAATGTCGCCTCCATGGGGCAGACGTGGTATGGCTTTCGTCGGCTGTTACTGTTGATTTCAACTCGTTTACCTCGGTTTGGAAGAGACGGTAATCAAGACATAGTCGATAATGCCGGAGAAGGTGCCGGTCACGATTTGCTTACCATTGGCTGTAGCTCCCTGGTCGTTGCATCAATGGTCTACTCGGGCCCGGCCGTGGAATCGTTCGTTGTTATCAGCGCCGACGACTACTTACGCGAAAGTAACCTCACTATCTGTGACGGTAACTGGCAGTATCGGCGCGTGTTCAGCCCCTCCCAAATGTGAATGACTTGCGCGTTCGTTGCAAAGAGGTCATACTGTGCCGCAATCGAAACACAATACAGGAGGAGGCAAGATCTTATGGTGGGCTCCACCGGATCTGCTGGACCATTCAAGCACCCATCGGGGACCAATGACGTCTATCCCAGCCTCCCCGCTTCCGAGTTAGAGCGGTTGTTTGCGCTCGTGCATCACGACCCGCACTCGATTCTTGGGGCTCACCCTGTGCCCGGCGGCGTCATCGTGAGAGCGTTCAGACCGGAAGGGGAGGGGGTGGAGCTGCTCGTCCGGGATGAGTCGCCACGGCAGATGATCAAATCCAATCCATACGGTTTTTTTGAGCTTCTGGTTGAAGGCCGATCCGATGCCTTCCCGTATCAGTTGAGAGTTTATTACGGGGACGGCAACGTCTTTACCCTGCGAGACCCTTACGCCTTTCTCCCCACCCTTGGCAGTTTTGACGAGCATCTCTTCGGGGAGGGGAGACATGAGCGGCTCTACGATAAGCTCGGCTCACACGTCCGTCAGTTGGGTGACGTCACCGGAGTGTCGTTCGCCGTCTGGGCGCCTAATGCGGGCGGTGTGAGTGTCGTCGGCAGCTTTAACAACTGGGACGGGCGATTGCACCAGATGCGAATGCTCGGCGGCTCCGGCATCTGGGAAATCTTCATCCCTGATTTAGCCCCGGGCGAGCTGTACAAGTACGAGATCCATAACCCCGGCGCGCCTCCGTTCCTCAAAGCAGACCCTTACAGCTTGTACTCGGAGGTGCCCCCGGCGACCTCCTCCATCGTCTACCAGCCGGCTTACGAATTTAAAGACAGCGAGTGGATCGAAAAAAGAGAGGGGCGAGACCACCTGCGACAGCCCCTCTCTATTTATGAGGTGCATCTCGGATCATGGCGGCACGTCCTTGAGAATGGGAATCGCTCGCTCACTTATCGGGAGACTGGACCGGCTTTGGCCGATTATCTGTTGGACATGGGTTTTACCCACGTCGAGTTTCTGCCCTTGAAAGGCTACCCGTACGGCGGATCGTGGGGCTATCAGGTGGCAAACTATTACGCGCCGACGGCTCGTTACGGGACGCCGGATGATTTTCGCTTTCTCATAGACTATCTCCACCAGCGCGGGCTCGGCGTGATCATGGATTGGGTGCCGGCGCACTTCCCGAAGGACGCCTTCGCGCTCGGCCGCTTCGACGGCACGGCGCTCTTTGAACACCTGGACCCGCAAAAGGGGGAGCACCCTGACTGGGGAACCTACATCTTCAACTACGGCCGCAATGAGGTGCGTAACTTTCTCATTGCCAACGCGCTCTTCTGGGTTGATGAGTGCCACATTGATGGCCTGCGGGTGGACGCGGTGGCTTCCATGCTCTACCTCGATTACAGCCGGACGGACGGCCGCTGGATTCCCAATCAATACGGCGGGCGAGAAAACATTGATGCGATTGAGTTCCTCAGAGAGCTCAATGACACCGTGCACGCACACCATCCGGGAGTCATGATGATCGCCGAGGAGTCAACCGCCTGGCCATCGGTGACCAAGCCGCCCTACACGGGTGGCCTCGGCTTTAACTTTAAGTGGAACATGGGGTGGATGCACGACACCTTGCTCTACTTCACCAAGGATGCCATCTACCGGCAGTATCATCACAACAATCTCACCTTCGGCTTTCTCTACGCGTGGAGCGAGAACTACATCCTACCTTTTTCGCACGACGAGGTCGTACACGGCAAGGGGTCAGTGCTGGATAAGATGCAGGGTGACCGCTGGCAAAAATTCGCCAACCTCCGCGCCCTCTACGGCTACATGTGGGCACACCCAGGCAAAAAACTCCTCTTCATGGGCTGCGAAATCGGCCAGTGGCGGGAGTGGAATTACGAGCATAGTGTGGACTGGCACCTGCTCGAAGAATCCGACCATAAAGGGTTACAGGGTTTGGTCCGTGAGCTCAACAAACTCTACAAACAAGAACCGGCGCTCTGGGAAGCCGATGTGGAACCCGCGGGCTTTCAGTGGATTGATGCCAATAACGCGGCGGATAATATCCTCTCTTTTTTGCGGATCGCGCCCGCGGCCGGACGTCAGCTAGTCTGTGTGTGCAATTTCTCTCCGGTAGTGCGGCACGGTTACCGCGTCGGTTTGCCCGGGCCCGGTCAGTATCAACAAATCCTGAACACGGACGCGGCCAGGTATGGCGGCAGCGGTGTGGGCCAGATTGATGCTGTTGAAGCCGAAGCTCTACCGTGGCAGGGACAGCCCTACTCGGCGATGCTCGATCTTCCTCCGCTGTCGACAATGTGGCTTGAAGTCCCGCGCGGGTAGACGCGTGATGAGTAATTCCGCTTCCGGCTGGCCCGCTCACGTAGGAAGGGACACCCTGCTATGATTCAGGACCCTCTGGCGCAGGATCTTGTTCAAGACTCCTCGCCCACTGACACTTCAGCCGTCAACGCTGACCAGGCGACGAAGTTGCGTATCCTTTTCGTCGCCTCAGAATGCGCCCCCTATGCCAAGACCGGCGGGCTGGGTGATGTGGTCGCCGCGCTCCCCAAAGCCTTACGGCGGCTCGGCCACGATGTCCGCATCGTCCTCCCGCTTTATAGCTCGATTGATCGCGTGAAATACGGCGTTGCCTTTGAGACTACGGCTTGCGTGCACATGGGGCAGGGGGAAGAGAACTGGATCGGCGTGCACGGGGCGATGCTGGACGGGGAGGTGCCCGTCTGGTTCGTCGATCATGAGCGCTTTTTCGGCCGCCCGGGCATTTATGATTACGCCGGCCGTGAATATCCGGATAACGCCTTCCGCTTTGCGCTGCTCTCCAAAGCCGCCATGCAAATCTGCAAAGACCTGCAGTTCGTCCCGGATATTATGCACTTGCATGATTGGCCCAGCGCCCTCGTCGCGGTCTTTCTTAAGACTTGGGACCGGTGGCTATCACCCTTATCCGGGACCGCCAGTGTGCTGACCATTCACAACATCGGTTACCAGGGTGTTTACCACGCCAGTGCCTTCCCTTACATCGGCGTCGGGGGTGAATATTTTACCCCTGACGTCTTTGAATCCTACGGCCAAATTAATCTGCTTAAAGCGGGAATTCACTTCGCGGATGCCTTAACGACGGTTTCGCCCACACACGCCCGCGAGATCCTGGACCCGGCGGGCGGCCAGGGACTGGCCCCATTTCTGCAAATGCGTCGCGGCGACCTTTTTGGCATTCTCAACGGGGTTGATTACGAGCACTGGAATCCTGCGACCGATGCGCTGATTCCGGCTCGCTTTACGCCTGATGATCTGAGCGGGAAGGCTATTTGCAAAGCGGCCTTACAGGAACGGTTCGGGTTGGAACAGAGGGTGGACCTGCCGGTCTTCGGGATCGTGTCCCGCTTCGCTTCGCAGAAGGGTTTCACTCTGCTGCGGGAAGCGCTGCCGCCGGCCTTAAATGACATGCTCATGCAACTGGTCGTACTGGGCACCGGAGATCCAGACACGGAGGGGTTTTTCCATTGGCTGACGGCGAGTTATCCGGGGCGTGTGGGCAGCTACATCGGATTTTCCAATGAGCTGAGTCATCTGATAGAAGCGGGGAGCGACTTCTTCCTGATGCCCTCGCTTTATGAGCCATGTGGTTTGAACCAGAGTTATTCGATGAAGTATGGCACCCTCCCGATTGTACGTGCGACGGGCGGTCTTGATGATACGGTGCAGAACTACGACGAGGCGACCGGCGCGGGCACCGGCTTTAAATTTTTGGAAGTCAGTGGCCGCGCTCTGTATGACACCATCGGCTGGGCGGTCTCGACCTGGTTTGATCGGCCACAGCACCTGGCACAGCTACGCCAACAGGGTATGTCCCAGGACATCTCATGGAATGATTCAGCGCGCAAGTATGTGGAGGTCTACGAGCACGCGCTGCTGAGCAGGCGTGCTCACGGGGGCTGAGGGTTGGAGGCGGTGCGAATAGCAGAGGTCAGGCGAGTGGAGTGCAAGGTAAAGATTTTCTCATGTGAAAGATTCCTGCGCGCCACGCCGGGGTCGCCAGTTCAGCTGTCTATTTAAAGCCAAGGGTGGAACTATCCGCGCACCGTTGATGGTAAAAGGTAGTTCCTCTCGATTCCCGAATGACTAAAGTATTGGAACCATCCCTAAATAAAAGCGAGATTCAAGTTCTAGAGAAAGAAGTAGAATTATATATGAGAGACGCTCACAAGGTTTCACCGGCTGTCCTCGCCCCTGACGGGGATCGTTCAATGGTAGTTCACCCTGTCAGGTACTCCCATCGCTCGCACGCGGCTTCGTCACATTGTTGGTATTGAAGTCCGTCACCCAGATTTTGGCTCCATCAAAGGCCATTCGCCTTCGAAGGATG